>NZ_JBQEMZ010000025.1:0-55120 GCF_052044445.1 Cellulosimicrobium sp. 22598 | reverse complement strand
GACCCCGACCAGGTCCGCGACGAAGCGACCTACGAAGAACCACGCCGCCCGGCGTCCGGCGTGGACGACGTGCTCGTCGCGGGCGTGCCCGTCCTGCGCGACGGCAGGCTCACCACCGCCCTGCCGGGCCGGCCGCTGCGCCCGGGCACCGGCGTGCGGTCGGCGTGACCCGCGTGCCCGCCCCGTCCAGCACGAGAGCCCCACTCCCGAGGAGGACCACATGACCGGCACGACGGACGACGCCGCGCGTCCCGCACCCGACCGACCCTGGGCGGGCGACGTCGTCGGGCCCCGGACCAAGGGGCTGCGGCTCGACGCCCCGGCGACCGTCGCGGACGTGCTCGCGGGCTCGCCACGCGTCACGGACGGCGCGTTCTCCTGGCCCCTGCTCACGCTCGACGACGCGACGCTCGACCACAACGTCGGCGTCGTCGCGCGCGTGTGCGCGGAGCGCGGCGTCGAGCACGCGCCGCACGTGAAGACGACGATGTCGCGCGCGCTCTACGCGCGCCAGGCCGCGGCGGGCGCGTGGGGGGCGACGGTCGCGACGCCGTCGCAGCTGCGCACCGTGCGCGACTGGGGCGTGCCGCGCGTGCTGCTCGCGAACGAGCTGCTCGACCCGCGCGAGATCGCCTGGCTGCGCGACGACCTGACCGGTGTGGTCGACGGCTCCCCCGACGAGGTATGGCTGTGCGTGGACTCGCCGCACGGCGTCGACCTCCTCGCGCGCGGGCTCGCGGACGCGCCCGCCGCCGTGCGGGCGCGCGTCGGCGTGCTCGTCGAGCTCGGCGTCCCGGGCGGGCGCACGGGCGTGCGCAGCACCGCGGCCGCGCTCGACCTCGCGCGCGCGGTGCGGGCGTCGGGTCTGAGGCTGCTGGGCGTCACCGGGTACGAGGGCTCGGTCGCGGGCGGCACGAGCGACGACGAGCTCGCCGCCGTCGCCGCGTGGTGCGACGGGCTGCGCGACCTCGGCGCGACGTTCGTGCGCGAGGGCCTCGCGGGCGTCGACGAGCCGCTCGTCCTGTCGGCGGGCGGCAGCTCGTTCCTCGACGTCGTGCTCGCCGAGCTGCCCGGGCCGGTCGTCGGCGCGGACGGCCGCGAGGTCGAGGTCCGCGTCGTCGTGCGCTCGGGCGCCTACGTCACGCACGACCACGGCTTCTACTCGCGCACCGACCCGTGGAGCCGCATCCCCGGCGCAGAGCAGCTCCGGGGCGCCGCGACGGTCTGGGGCCAGGTGCTGTCCGTCCCGGAGCCGGGTCTCGCGATCTGCGGCATCGGGCGCCGCGACGTGTCGTTCGACATCGACCTGCCCGTCGCGCTGTGGCTGCGCACGCAGTCCGACGACGGCTGGCTGCCCGCGCGCGAGCTCGCCGGGACGCGCGTCACCGCGCTCAACGACCAGCACCTCTACCTCGCGCTCGACGCCGGCGAGGCCGGGGCCAGCCACGTGACCGGCCCCGCGACCGCCCAGGTCCGCCCGGGCGACGTCGTCGGGTTCGGCATCTCCCACCCGTGCACGACGTTCGACCGCTGGCGCGTGGCGGCGGTCGTGCGCGGCGACGAGGTCGTCGACCTCGCGACCGTCGACCTCTGACCATCGCCCGAGACCACGCTCACCCCCCGCGACCCCCGAACGACCGAGAGGACACCATGACCAGCGAGAAGACCGCGATCTCGACCCCCGACGCCCCGGCGCCCGCCCACACGTTCCACCAGGGCGTGCGCAAGGGCCCGTTCGTCCAGGTCTCCGGCCAGGGCCCCGTCGACCCCGCGACGAACGAGTACCTGTACCCCGGTGACGTCGCCGCGCAGACCACGCGCACGCTCGAGAACGTGCGGGCGATCGTCGAGGCCTCCGGCGCGACGTTCGACGACGTCGTCATGCTGCGCGTCTACCTCACGAAGCGCGAGGACTTCCCGATCATGAACGACGCCTACGGCGCGTTCGTCGCGCAGCACACCACGAAGGGCGTGCTCCCCAGCCGCACCACGGTCTTCACGGGCCTGCCGCGCGAGGAGATGCTCGTCGAGATCGACGCCTTCGCGATCACGGACTGATCCCCGCCCACAGCGGGTCGGCGGGTCAGAGGAGGTGTGCGAGCAGGATGCGCACGCCCAGCAGGACGAGCACGGCGCCGCCCGCGACGGTCGCCCAGCGGCCCAGGCGCTCGCCCGCACGGGCGCCGATCCGCACCCCCAGGGCGGACAGCACGAGCGTCACGGCGCCCACGAGGACGACCGCGGGCAGGATCGGGACGCCGAGCACCGCGAACGTGACGCCCGACGCGGCGGCGTCGATCGAGGTCGCGATCGCCAGCGGGAGCAGCACCCGGTAGGCCACGCGGGGGCGGGTGACGGGCAGCGCGAGCGTCGCGACGGCGGCCGGCGCGCCAGGCGTCCCGGCTTCCCCGCCGGCGGCCCGCTCGTCCGCCGACCCCTCCACGTGCTCGACGGCGTGCTCGGCCTCGTCCTGGAGGCCCTCCTTGACCATGTGCGCGCCCACGAACGCGAGCATCCCGAAGGCGATCCACGGCGCGACGCCGGAGACCGCGTCGGCGAACCACGTGGACAGCGCCCAGCCGGCGAGCGGCATGAGCGCCTGGAAGAGGCCGAAGAGGACCGCGACGCGCGCGGTCTCGCGCCACGTCGGGCGGCGCATCCGGGTGCCCTGCGCGAGCGCCACGGCGAACGCGTCCGCCGCGAGCGCGACCGCGACGACCGCGAGCTCGAGAATTCCCACGAGAAAGCAGCCTAGAAAGCGCCCGAGGAATGCGTCCAGGTGCGTCGTGGTGACGCTGGTCTCGGCATTTCCGGACGTGGATTCCGGCATTCCCGGACGCGCATTCCCGCATTCCTGGATGCGGGTGCCCGCAACCTCGGGTACGGGCGTCCGCGGCGCCCGGCCACGCCCGCGTGGGAGGCCACGCGTAGCGTGCGCGGCGGAGGTGACGATGCTCGCGACGATCGCCGTGGAGGGGTACCGCTCCCTGCGCAGCCTCGTGCTGCCGCTCGACCGGCTGACGGTCGTGACCGGGGCCAACGGGACCGGGAAGTCGAGCCTGTACCGCGCGCTCCGCCTGCTCGCGGAGTGCGCGCTCGGGGGCGCGGTGGGGGCGGTCGCGCGCGAGGGCGGGCTGCGCTCGACGCTGTGGGCCGGGCCGGAGCAGGGCGGCAGCCGCGCGCTGCGTGACGGTGGCCCGGTGCAGGGCACGCGGCGGACCGCGCCCGTCGCGCTGCGGCTGGGGTTCGCGGGCGGCGCACCGGGCGACCTCGGCTACGCCGTCGACCTGGGGCTCCCGCAGCACCCCGGGTCGGCGTTCGGGCTCGACCCCGAGATCAAGGTCGAGACGGTCTGGTCCGGTCCCTCCCCGCGTCCCGCGACGCTCCAGGTCGAGCGGCGCGGGCCCGCGGTCCGCGTGCGGGACGACGCCGGACGCTGGGTCTCCACCCCCGCCCGGCTCCGGTCGTTCGACAGCGTGCTCACCGAGCTCGTCGACCCGGTGGGCGCGCCGGAGGTCGTCGCGGTGCGGGAAACGCTGCGCTCGTGGCGGTTCTACGACCAGCTCCGCACCGACGCCGGCGCCCCGGCGCGCGCGCCGCAGGTCGGCACCCGCACGCCGGTCCTCGCGCACGACGGCGCGGACCTCGCCGCCGCGCTCGAGACCGTCCGCGACCTCGGCCGCGGCGACGAGCTCGACGCCGCCGTGTCCCGCGCGTTCCCCGGGAGCCGGCTCGCGGTGCACGCCGACGACGGACGGTTCGAGATCGCCCTCCACCAGCACGGGCTGCTGCGACCCCTCACGGGCGCCGAGCTGAGCGACGGCACGCTGCGGTACCTGTTCCTCGTCGCCGCGCTGCTCTCGCCGCGCCCGCCCGAGCTCCTCGTGCTCAACGAGCCCGAGACGAGCCTGCACCCGGACCTGCTGCCCGCGCTCGGCACGCTCGTGCACGCCGCGGCCCGGGAGACGCAGGTCGTCGTGGTGACCCACGCGACGCCGCTCGTCGAGGCGTTGCGGGACGCGACGGCGTCGGGCACGGCCGACCTGCCGGGCTCCGACGAGCTCCTCGAGGTCGAGCTCGTCCGCTCACCGTTCGGCGAGACGACGGTCGCCGGGCGCGAGGGCCCGCTCGACCAGCCGCCGTGGACCTGGCCCCGGCGGTGACGCCGGCGGCGCGGACCTCGGGCTCGAGCCCCGCCCCGGAGCGGCGGTCAGCGCCGCGAGGCGACGTGGAGGCTCGTGACCGTCGCGGCGAGGTCGGTGAGCCGAGAGGCCGTCCGGTCGAGCAGCTCGTCGAGCTCGATGGGGCCGGGGGCGATGCTGAACGCCGCGGCGATGCCGGCGTCGCGCGCCTGGTGCGCCGGCAGCAGCACGCGCCCCGCGAGGACGACGACCGGCGGACGGTGCGGTGCCTCGGCGGCGAGCGCGCCCATCGCGTCGGCGACCTTGCCGTTGACCGACTGCGAGTCGAACGACCCCTCGCCCGTGACGACCAGGTCCGCACGGCGGATCGCGTCCGGCAGCCCGACGGCCTCGGCGACGAGCCGCGCGCCGGGCTCGAGCTCCGCGCCGAGGACGCCGACCATCGCCGCGGGCACGCCGCCCGCCGCGCCCGCCCCCGCGAGCTCGGACACGTCGAACCCGGCCTCCTCGACCAGCACCCCTGCCCAGCGGCGCAGCGCGTCGTCGAGGAACGCGACGTCGGCCTCCTGGGCGCCCTTCTGCGGGCCGAACACGTGCGCCGCGCCGCGCTCGCCGTGCAGCGGGTTGGTCACGTCGACCGCGAGGCGCCAGCGCACGTCGCGGGCGCGCGGGTGCAGCCCGGACAGGTCGAGGCGCGCGACCCGCGCGAGCCCCTCGCCGCCGTCGGGCACCTGGTCCCCGGCGGCGTCCAGGAGCCGCGCGCCGAGGCCGGTGAGGATGCCCGCGCCGCCGTCCGTCGACGCCGACCCGCCGAGGCACACGATCACCTCGTCCACGCCCGCGTCGAGCACGGCCGCGGCCGCCGCGCCCGTGCCGAGCGTGTGCGCGTGCAGGGGCTGCAGCGCGACGTCGCTCACCTGCGGCAGGCCGCTCGCCTCCGCGAGCTCCACGACGCCCAGCCGCCCGTCGGCGGAGACCCCGTACCGCGCGGTGCGCGGACGCCCGATCGCGTCGACGGTCGCGACCTCGCGCGCCGGTACGCCCCACACGGCGAGGAGCGCGTCGAGGGTGCCCTCGCCGCCGTCGGCCATGGGCAGCTCGACGACCTCGGCGTCGGGGACGACGCCGCGCACCCCGGCGGCGACGGCGTGCGCGACGTCCGCGGCGCTCAGGCTGCCCTTGAACGAGTCGGGCGCGACGACGACGCGCAGCGGGCCGTCGGGGCGCTGCGGGGAACCGGTCTGGATGGTGCTCGGCGTTGAGGACACGCTTCGCATCCTAGGCAGCGCGGGACCTCCCGGTCCGCCCGGGAACGGACGGACCGGACGTGTTCCCCGCCACAGCGCTCACGGACGCCGCCCGTCCGCCGGTGGCTCGGGGACGGCCTCGCGCACCACGTCGGGGATCGTCTGCTGGGCCGCGCGCAACCGCTCGAGGAGCTCGCCGAGGGTCGTGAGATCGTCGTCGTCGAGCGCCCCGCCCACGTAGGTCGCGATGGCTCGCGCGTGCGCGCGCCCGGTCGCCCGCTGGAGGTCCCGGCCCGCCCGCGTGAGCCGGACGAGCGTGCCGCGCGCGTCGTCGGGCGCGGACGTCCGCTCGACGAGGCCGCGCGTCGCGAGCCGGTCGACCATGCGGCTCAGCGACGGCTGGCTGAGCAGGATGTAGACGTTGAGGTCGCGCAGGCGCATCCCCTCGTCCGGGCCCTTGGTGAGCGAGAAGAGCACGTCGTACTCGCGCAGGGTGAGGCCGTCCCAGACCGGGTCGGCCTGCAGCCGGCGCATGACGGTGACCTGCGCCCGGAAGAGCGACTCCCACGTCTCCACGGCGAGCCGCGGGCTCCCGTGACCAGGCGCCGTGACGGGCTCGTCCTCGCGCCGGCCCTGCTCGACCATGACACCCCCGGACGGCTCGATCGATGCGTTCGCATCGACCTTACCGGGTCGGGAGCCGGCTCAGCGGCCGAGGCGACGCTCGCGCTGGGAGTAGGCGCGCAGCGCGCGCAGGTAGTCGACGCGCCGGAAGTCCGGCCAGTACGCCTCGCAGAAGTAGAACTCGGAGTGGGCGCTCTGCCACAGCAGGAAGCCGCCGAGGCGCTGCTCGCCCGACGTGCGGATGACGAGCTCCGGGTCCGGCTGGCCCTTGGTGTACAGGTGCTCCTCGATGTGCTCGACGTCGAGGTTCTCCGCGAGGTCCTGGAGCCGCGCGCCCGCGGCCGCCTGCTCGCGGAGGTAGGAGCGCACCGCGTCGGCGATCTCGTGTCGCCCGCCGTAGCCGATCGCCACGTTCACCTGGAGCCCGTCGACCGAGGCCGTGCGCTGCTGCGCCTCGCGCAGCGCGCCGGCGAGGCGCTCGGGCAGCAGGTCGAGGCGGCCCATGACCCGCAGGCGCCAGCGGCCCGAGTCGGCGAGGTCGCGCACCGCGTCCTCGATGATGTCGAGCAGCGCGGAGAGCTCCTCCTGGGAGCGCGAGAGGTTGTCGGTCGAGAGCATCCACAGCGTGACGACCTCGACGCCCTGGTCCTCGCTCCAGCCGAGGAACTCCGCGATCTTGTCGGCACCGCGACGGTGCCCGGTCGCCGTCGACTCGCCGAACGAGCGCGCCCAGCGCCGGTTGCCGTCGAGGATGACGCCCACGTGGCGGGGCACGCTCTCGTGCGAGAGGGTCGCGGCGAGGCGACGCTCGTAGAGTCCGTAGACGGGGCGGGGCAGGCGCACGACGGTTCCTCGACGGTGGAAGGACGGGTGTCGCCCGGCGGGCTGGTCCCTGGTCGGGACGCGCGGGCCGAACCCGCACACGCTACCGCTCCGGAGCGTCCGGACGGCAGGGCGCCCGCGACCGCGCACGGCCCTGCCCAGGATCTTCACACCCGCGGCGCGACGAGGGCTCGCGAACCTACGCTCGCGTAACTTACGATGGCGTAGGTTCGACGGACGACGCCGCGTGCGCGTCCGCCCGACCCACCCGACCACCGGCAGACCACCGCCCGACCCGGCCCGACCCCGAGGAGACGCCGTGGACCGACCGCACGACAGCGACCCCACCCCGAGCGCGCCCGCCACCGACACCGGACGCGCGCGCCTGCCGGGCGCCGACGCCGTGAAGGACGTCCGCGAGAGCGTGGGCGACGCGGTCGAGAAGGTCGCCGAGGCGGTCAAGCCGCGCCTGCGGGGCTGGATCCACGCGGGGACGTTCCCCGTCGTGCTCGTCGCGAGCATCGTCCTCGTCGTCGTCGCCCCGCCCGTCGCGGGCAAGGTGTCGTGCGCGATCTTCGGGCTCAGCGCGTGCCTCCTCTTCGGCACGAGCGCCGTCTACCACCGCGGTACGTGGTCGCCACGCGTCGCCGGGGTGCTCCGCCGCGCCGACCACTCGAACATCTTCCTCATCATCGCGGGCACCTACACACCCCTCGCGGTGCTCCTGCTCCCCCAGCGGACCGCGACGATCCTGCTCGCGATCGTCTGGGGCGGCGCCGTCCTCGGCCTCCTCGCCCGGATCCTGTGGCTCGACGCCCCGCGCTGGGTCTACGTGCCGATCTACGTCGCCCTCGGCTGGGTCGCCGTCGGCTACATGCCGCAGTTCTGGACCACGACGAACGGGCCGGCGATCGTCTGGCTCGTCGCCGCGGGCGGCCTCGCCTACACGCTCGGCGCCGTCGTCTACGGCATCAAGAAGCCGAACCCCAGCCCCCGCTGGTTCGGCTTCCACGAGATCTTCCACGTGCTCACCGTCGTCGGCTTCACGTGCCACTACATCGCGATCATGCTGGCGGCGGTCGCGGCCCGCTGAGCGCGCCGCGAGCTCAGTCCCGAGGGACGACGGCGTACCGGCGGTTGGCGAGCGACGGGTTGCGCTCGCGCACGCTCGCCAGGGCCGCGGGGTCGAGGTCGGCGCTGCGCAGCTCGGCGCGCTCCCCGAGCTCCAGGCCGACCTGGCCGTCCGGGCCGACGAGGAGCGAGCGGCCGGTCACGCCCCTGCCCGCCTGCCCGACCGCGAGCACGACGGCGGTGTTCTCGATCGCCCGCGCCCGCGCGAGGGTGCGCCACTGGTCCGCCTTGAGGTCGCCCGCCGCCCACGCCGCGGGCACGACGAGCACGTCCGCGCCGGCGTCGACGAGCCGCCGCGCGCTCTCGGGGAACCGCAGGTCGTAGCACGTCATGACGCCGAACGTCAGGTCACCGAGGCGCACGACCAGCGGCGGCGCCGCCGGGTCGCCGGCGTCGAGCCGGTCGGACTCGCGGTGCCCGAACGCGTCGTAGAGGTGCACCTTGCGGTACGTGCCCACGAGCTCGCCCGACGCGTCCACCGCGACGACGACGTTCACCGCGCGTCCCGCGGCGCCGCCCGGCACGAGGGTCCCCGCGATCGCGGCGACCCCGTGCTCGCGCGCGAGCCGGCGCAGGGTGGTCACGAACGGCCCGTCGAGCGGCTCGGCGTGCTCGACGCCCGTGCCCCGGGGGTCGAAGCCCGCCGCGTACTCGGGCAGCACGAGCAGGTCCGCGTGCACGCGCCCCGCCTCCCGGAACGCGGCACCGACCGTCACGAGGTTCGCCGCATGGTCGGCGGAGACCTCGATCTGGCCGATCGTGACGCGCGCCCCGGCGGCCACGGTCAGCCCTGCCGGGCGGGACCGCCGCCGGGCGCACCGTCGGGAGCGCCGCCGTCGGACGTCGTCCCGTCCGGGCTCTCGGCTCCGGGAGCCGCGCCGTCGGCGCCCGTCTCCAGCGGACCGTCCGCGCCGATGCCCTGCACCTCGGCGTTGTGCCGCATGCGCCGGAGCTGGCGGGACAGGGCGAAGAAGAGGCCCACGGTCGCGAGCGCCACCGCGAAGATCGCGAGGAAGCCGACGAGGCCCGGCGACACGTCGTTCGGGTCGAGGTCCTTGCGCAGCGGGTCGTCGGAAGGGCTCGGCGTCGCGGTCTCGGCGACGACGTCGGCCGCCCAGCCCGGACCGCCCGCGACGGTCGGCGCGAGAGAGTCCACGAGGGACGTCGTCGTGGTCACGAGGCCGCCTCCTCGCTCGCGACGAGCTCACGGACGCCCGCGAACAGGTCGTCCTCGGGGAGCTGCGTGGGGACGCGCGACTCGGCGAGCTCGAACTCCTCGAACGGCCACACGTCGACCTCGAGGTCGCGCGGGATCGCGAAGAAGAAGCCCTCGGGGTCGATCTGCGACGCGTGCGCGATGAGCGCCGCGTCGCGCTGCGCGTAGTAGCGCGCGACGTGGACGCGCGTCGTGACCTCGCGCTCCGGGATCTCCCGCGCGGACCGCGACTCGACCCAGTCGCCGAACGGTGACTCCAGGCCCGCGCCCTGCATCGCCTCGTGCAGCGTGCGGATGCGGTTCATCGAGAAGTCGTGGTTGTAGTAGAGCTTGAGCGGCGCCCAGGGCGCCGCCCCGCCCTCGCGCCGGTAGCGCTCGGGGTCGCCCGCGGCGTGGAACGCCTCGAACGCGACGCGGTGGCACATGACGTGGTCGGGGTGGGGGTAGCCGCCCGACGGGTCGTACGTCGTGACGACGTGCGGACGGAACTCGCGCACGAGCTCGACCAGCGGCGCGGCGGCCTCCTCGAGCGGCACCAGGCCGAACGACCCCTCGGGCAGCGGGGGCAGGGGGTCGCCCTCCGGGAGGCCCGAGTCGACGAAGCCGAGCCACTGCTGGCGCACGCCGAGCGCGCGCGCCGCGGACGCCATCTCGACGCGACGCAGGGCGCGCATGCCCTCGATGTCGTCGGGCCCCTCGCCGAAGCTCGGGTTGAGGATGTCGCCGCGCTCACCGCCCGTGCACGTCGCGACGAGCACGTCGACGCCCTCGGCCGCGTAGCGGGCGGCCGTCGCGGCGCCCTTGCTCGACTCGTCGTCGGGGTGGGCGTGCACGGCCAGGAGACGGAGCGTCTCCGGCTGCTCGCGGTGGGTGGTCGATCCGGCCGCGGGTTCGGCCACTGGTCCTCCCGGGTGCGTCGTACGTCTCCTCGCACGCCCGGACCTGTCGTGGGTGCACGACGAGCGCCCGGGCTCTGCGAAGATGGGTCGAGGACATGATCCCCCACCGCGCCCACACCTGACGAACCGCCGGGAACCACCGGCGCGACGCCGGGCCCGCGACCGGGCGCGGCGGCACCGACCACGGGACCGCACCATGACGAACGAGACCACCGCCCCGCAGCCGAGCCCGGGCGCACCCCTGCGACCGCCGGCGGGCCGCTACGGACCCGAGCCGACCGAGCGACGTCGGCGCCTGGCCGTCGTCGGCATCGTCCTCGTCGCGATCGTCGGGCTCGCGATCACGCTCGTCATCGGGCTGCGGTACGCGAACGAGCCGGTGCGGTTCAAGGACTTCGGGTACACGGTCGTGAGCCCGGAGCGCGTCGACGTGACGTTCGAGGTCTACATGGACCCGGGGACGACGGCGACGTGCACGCTCGACGCCCTCGCGGAGAGCTTCGCCCAGGTCGGGACCGTCGACGTGACGGTTGGGCCGGTCGAGGTCGCCGAGTCCCGGTACACGGTGAGCGTCGCGACCTCCGAGCTCGCCACGACGGGCATCGTCCAGTCGTGCCGCGTCGCGCCGTGAGGCCCTCCGGTCCGCGCGCCGGCTGACCTGCGGCGTCGCTGTCGGTGCCCGGTGCTTTGCTATCCTGAGGGATTCCCGCACCCGACCGTGTGGAGCCCGAGACTGCGTGCCGGTGACAAGCACGCCGTCCGCCGGGCGCCCCGGTTCCCGGCGGGGGACCAGTCCTACGCGCTGCCACCCGGCCAGCGTCACCGACCCGGGCAGGCAGGCGCACCGCGAACGCACGCGCCCCGGCTGCCCGTACCCGCACGGCCGTGCGACCGACCCGGCCGTCGACCATGGAAAGGAAGGAGCGAACCGTGACCGACACCACCGTCACCTGGCTGACCCAGGAGGCGTACGACAGGCTGCAGGCCGAGCTCGCCCACCTGTCCGGCGAGGGCCGTACCGAGATCGCGGAGCGCATCGCCGCCGCGCGCGACGAGGGCGACCTCAAGGAGAACGGCGGCTACCACGCCGCGCGTGAGGAGCAGGCCAAGAACGAGGCCCGCATCCGCGAGCTCACCGAGAAGCTGCGCAACGTGCAGGTCGGGACCCCGCCGGACGACGGCATGGTCGAGGCCGGCATGGTCGTCACCGCGGTCGTCGCGGGCGACGAGATGACGTTCCTCCTCGGCTCGCGCGAGATCGCCGGCACGACCGACCTCGACGTGTACTCGCCGACGTCGCCGCTCGGTGCCGCGATCGACGGCAAGACCGTCGGCGACGAGACGAGCTACACCGCGCCCAACGGCAACGAGATCGCCGTGAAGATCGTCGCCGCGAAGCCCTTCGAGGGCTGACGCGCCACCGGCGGCCACGCCGCCGGCGAGTCGTGAGAAGTGGCCCCTCCGAACGTCTCGGAGGGGCCACTTCTCGCGTCTCGTCAGAGGCCGGGCGAGCCGCCGTCGCTGCGCTCGACGCGGTAGCCCTCGGAGCGCAGGTGCGCGACGAGCTCGTCGCAGTGCTCCGGGCCCTTCGTCTCGACCTGCATGCGCACCCAGGCCTCGCCGATCGCGAGGCCGACGTCGGTGCGGTCGTGGTCGATGTGCATGATGTTGCCGCGCGTGGTCGCGATGACCTCGAGCAGGCGCGCGAGGGCGCCGGGGCGGTCGTCGAGCAGCACCTGGAGCTGGATGTACCGGCCGGCCGCCGCGAGGCCGTGCCGCACGACCCGCAGCAGCACGAGCGGGTCGATGTTCCCCCCGGACAGCACGACGACGACCGGGCCCTCGACCGGGTCCGCCGCGCCCGCGTCGACCGCGGCCGTCCCCGAGAGGAGCGCCGCGACGCCGGTCGCGCCCGCGGGCTCGACGAGCAGCTTCGCGCGCTCGGCGACCATGAGCAGCGACCGGGAGATCTCCTCCTCGGTCACCGTGCGGACCTCGACGCCGTGCTGGGCCAGGATCCCGAACGGCACGTGCCCGGGCGTCCCGACCGCGATGCCGTCGGCCATCGTCGCGGCGAGCCGTGCCGTCGTCGGCGTCCCGGCGACCAGCGAGCCCGGGTAGGCGGCGGCGCGCTCCGCCTGCACCCCGATCACGCGCACGTGCGGCGCCGTCTGCGCGAACGCCGCGGCGAGGCCCGCGACGAGCCCCCCGCCGCCGAGCGGCGCGATCACGGTCCGGACGTCGGGCACCTGCTCGAGGATCTCCAGCGCGATCGTCGCCTGGCCGGCCACGACGTCGGGGTGGTCGAACGGGTGGATGAACACGGCGCCCGTCCGGTCGGCCTCGGCACGCGCGGCGGCGAGCGTCTCGTCCACGTCCGCGCCGACGAGCCGGACCTCGGCGCCGTACTGGCGCGTCGCCGCGACCTTGGGCAGCGCGGCGTCGACCGGCATGTACACGACGGCCCGGATGCCGAGCAGGCCCGCGGCGAACGCGACGCCCTGCGCGTGGTTGCCCGCGCTCGCCGCGACGACGCCGCGGGTCTTCTCCTCGGCGCTCAGGCGCGCCATGCGCACGTACGCGCCGCGCACCTTGAACGACCCGGCGCGCTGCAGGTTCTCGCACTTGAGCAGCACGCGGACGCCGGCGGCCTCGCTGATCGCGCGCGTCGTCTGGACCGGGGTGCGGTACGCGACGCCGTCGAGCAGGCGGGCCGCGTCGCGGACGTCGTCGAGCGTGACCGGGACCGGCCCGGAGGTCACCGCACCTCCCCGGGAGCGTCCTCCACGGGTCCGGCGTCCTGCGGCCCGACGACGGCGGAGTCCTCGCCGGCGCCCTCGCGGGTCCGACGGCGCGCGGCCACGTCCTCGAGGTCGGCCTCCGCGCGCGCGATGACCGGCGGCTGCGGGCTCCCGCGCACCACGACGCGGTCGTCCGTGCCGAGCTCGGGGAACTTGTCGTGCCCGTGGAGGTAGAGCACCACGGTGTTGAGGACCGCCGCGATCGGGACCGCGAACAGCGCGCCCACGATCCCCGCGGCGAAGCTGCCCGCCGCGACGACGAGCAGCACGGCGACCGGGTGCAGCGAGACGGCGTGGCCCATGAGGAACGGCTGGAGGATGTGGCCCTCGATCTGCTGCACGAGCAGCACGATGCCGAGCATCACGAGCGCCTGCACCCAGCCCTGCGCGACGAGCACCACGAGCACCGCGATCGACCCGGTGACGATCGCACCGACGATCGGGATGAAGGACCCGACGAACACGAGGATGCCCAGCGGCAGCGCGAGGGACGGGACGAAGAACGCCGCACCGATCCCGATGCCGACCGCGTCGACCGCCGCGACGAGGATCTGCGTGCGCGTGTACGCGGCGAGCGTGACGATGCCGCGGCGGCCCGCCTGGTGGACGTCGTCGCGCGCGCGCAGGGGCAGCAGCCCCACGACCCACGACCAGATCGTGCGCCCGTCGAGGAGGAAGAAGAACGTGCAGAACAGCGCGATGAGGGCGCCGGCGACCACGTGGCCGATCGTCGTGGCCGCGCCGAGCGCGCCGGAGACGATCGAGTCCTGGTTCTCCGAGACCGCGGTCCCGGCCTGGTCGAGCCAGTGCGAGATCGTCGTCGAGTCGAGGCCGAGCGGGCCGTCCGCGAGCCACTCGGTGAACTGCTCGAACCCCTCGACCGCCTGGTCGCGCAGGTCCTGGAAGCCGCTGACGATCTGCTGCCCCGCGATGGCCACGAGCCCCGCGACGACGACGATGAGCGCGATGAGCGCCGCGCCGGACGCGAGCCCGCGCGACATGCGCAGGTGACGGCGGAAGAACCGCTGGACGGGCGTGAGCAGCACCGTGAGCAGGAGCGCCACCGCGATGGGGACGACGATCACCTTGAGCTGCGTGACGAGCCACAGGCCCGCCGCGATCGTCAGGCCGATGAGCAGCAGCCGCCACGACCAGGCGGCGGCCGATCGCACCGAGTCGGGCACCGCCGCCGCGCCGGGGCGCCCGGGGGGAAGCGGGTCGGGGGTCCTGTGCTGGTCCGTCTGCGCGCTCACAGCGCCACCCTAGGTGAGCGCCCCTCCGCTCGCGGCGCTGAAGACCCACGACGCGCCCGGTGTGCGCAGGATCTCCCCACCGCGCCCGGTGCGCGCGGGATCCCCCCGGCCGGGTCGGCCCCGGCCTACCCGAGCGCCCGGGTGAGGTCCGCGACGAGGTCCTCGACGTCCTCGATGCCCACGGAGAGGCGGACGAGGTCGTCCGGGACCTCGAGCGCCGTCCCGGCGACGGAGCCGTGGGTCATGCGGCCCGGGTGCTCGATGAGCGACTCGACGCCGCCCAGCGACTCCGCGAGCGTGAAGACCTGGGTCCGCGCGCACACGTCGAGCGCCTTCGCCTCGCTGCCGAGGCGGAACGACACCATGCCGCCGAACCCGCGCATCTGGCGCGCCGCGAGCTCGTGCCCGGGGTGCGACGCGAGGCCGGGGTAGATCACCTCGGTGACCGCGGGGTGGGCGGCGAGGAAGTCGGCGACGGCGGCGGCGTTCGCCTGGTGGCGGTCCATGCGCACCGCGAGGGTCTTGAGGCCGCGCAGCGTGAGCCACGCGTCGAACGGCCCGGCGACGGCGCCGGACGCGTTCTGGTGGAACCCGACCGCCCCGGCGACGTCGCTCCCGCCCGCGGGCGACGCGAGCCCGCCGGGGAGCCGGGCACCCGTCGCGACGACGAGCGCTCCCCCGACGACGTCGCTGTGGCCCCCGACGTACTTGGTCGTCGAGTGCACGACGACGTCCGCGCCCAGCGCGAGCGGCTGCTGCAGGTAGGGGGTCGCGAAGGTGTTGTCGACGACGAGCAGCGCCCCGGCGTCGTGCGCGACGCCCGCGAGCGCCGCGATGTCGGACACGCCGAGCAGCGGGTTCGTCGGGGTCTCGACCCACACGACGCGCGTCTCGGGGCGCACGGCGGCCCGGACCGCCTCGACGTCCGTGAGGTCGACGGGCGTGTGCTCCACGCCCCACGGCCCGAACACCCGGGCGATGAGCCGGTACGTGCCGCCGTACGCGTCGTCGGGCACGATCACGTGGTCCCCGGGGCGCACGACGGCGCGCAGCAGCGTGTCCTCCGCGGCCAGGCCGGACGCGAACGCGAACCCGCGCGCGGCGGGCGACCCGTCCGCCGTCGGGCCGAGGCCGCCGGACTCCGCGGCCGCGAGCGCCTCCTCCAGGGCGGTGCGCGTGGGGTTCGCGGAGCGCGAGTACTCGTAGCCGCCGCGCAGCCCGCCGACGCCGTCCTGCTTGTACGTCGAGACCTGGTGGATCGGCGGCACGACGGCGCCGGTGGTCGCGTCCGGGTCCTGCCCCGCGTGGATCGCCCGCGTGGAGAAGCCGGTGGTGGTCCAGTCGGGGTGCTCGCTCGAGGTGCTCACGGACCCACCCTACGGCGCCGCCCTGCGCCGAGCAGGTGGTCGTGGTCCGTCCCGCTGCCCGGACGAACCGGGACCGCCTGCTCGGCCTGCCGAGAGCGCCTGCTCGGCCCGCCGGGAGCGCCGCGGTGGCGACCGGCGTCGTCGCGCGGGACGGTGGGTGGGGCGGCGCGCGTCGCCCGGGCGCGGAGGGAGCACGCATGGAGATCGACCTCGGCGGGCGCAGGGCGCTCGTCACCGGCTCGGCGCAGGGCATCGGCCTCGCGATCGCGCGCGCCCTCGCGGAGTGCGGGGCGGCCGTCGTCGTCAACGGACGCTCGGAGGAGACCTCGTCCCGCGCGGCCGACGACGTGCGCGCGCACGTCCCGGGCGCGGACGTGCTCGGCGTCGCGGCCGACCTCGCGACCGACGAGGGCACGGCCGCGGTGCTCGACGCCGTGCCGCACGTCGACGTCCTGGTGAACAACCTCGGGATCTTCTCGAGCGAAGACCCGCTCGCGATCGACGACGCGACGTGGCGCCGCTACTTCGAGGTGAACGTCCTCGCGGGCGTGCGGCTCACGCGCACCTACCTGCCCGGGATGATCGAGCGCGGGTGGGGCCGCGTGCAGTTCGTGGGCAGCGACTCGGCGGTCGTGATCCCGGCCGAGATGATCCACTACGGCGTGAGCAAGACGGCGCTGCTCGGCGTCTCGCGCGGGTTCGCCAAGGCGGCGGCCGGCACGGGCGTCACGGTGAACAGCGTGCTCGCCGGCCCCACGCACACGGGCGGGGTCGAGGCGTTCGCTCGCGAGCTCGTCGGTGACGACCTGCCCTGGGACGAGGCGCAGCGCGTGTTCATGCGCGAGCACCGCCCGCAGTCGCTGCTCCAGCGCCTCATCGAGCCGGAGGAGATCGCGCACCTGGTCGCCTACCTCGCGTCGCCGCTGGCGTCGGCGACGACCGGCGCGGCGGTGCGCGTCGACGGCGGCTACATCGACTCGATCGTCCCGTGAGAGGCTCGTGCGGTGCGCCCGCCCGGCTCGCGACGGGCCGGCGTCGGCCCGGAACACCCGCCGCCCCCACGGCGTTCTACCCCGTGCCAGGACGATGCGTCGTGGGCCAGCGCCCCGGTCGTCCGGGTCCTTCAGGAGGTAAGCGATGAACTCGATCTTCGACGCGATCTTCGGCTCGTCCGGCAAGACGACGATGGTCGCCCCCGAGGACGCGCTGCCCGGGCGCCAGTCGCCCGTGCTGCAGGCACCGCGTCCCCACACCGTGCTCGGCACCTCGATCACCGGCCCGTGGCCGGAGGGCACGCGCGTGCTCTACCTGGCGATGGGCTGCTTCTGGGGCGCCGAGGAGATCTTCTGGCAGGTCCCGGGGGTGGTGAGCACCGCCGTCGGCTACATGGGCGGCACGACGCCGAACCCGACCTACGAGGAGGCGTGCACCGCGCGCACGGGCCACACCGAGACGGCGCTCGTCGCGTACGACCCGACGAAGGTCTCCGAGGAGGAGCTCCTCAAGATCTTCTGGGAGCGCCACGACCCGACGCAGGGCTACCGCCAGGGCAACGACGTCGGCACCCAGTACCGGTCCGCCGTGTACTGGACGACGCCGGAGCAGGAGCAGGCGGTCCGCGACACCGCGGCGCGCTACTCCGCGGTGCTCGAGGCCAAGGGCTACGACCCGGTGACGACCGAGATGCGCCCCGCGGCCGAGGCCGGCCCGTTCTACTACGCCGAGGACTACCACCAGCAGTACTTGAGCCCCGCCAAGAACCCGAACGGCTACCGCTGCCACGCGACCACGGGCGTCCCGTTCCCGAGCGCCGCGTAGCGCCCGCCGAGACGTGAGTCGTGGCCCCTGATCCCCCGTGGATCGGGGCCACTTCTCGCTTCTCGCCCGAGGGTCCCGGCGCCCGGTCCCGTCGGGGTGCGTGCCGCGCCCGGCCCGACGCAGGATGGGCCCATGACGATCCCCACCCTCAGCGCCCCGGACGGCACGACGATCCCCGCGATCGGCTTCGGCACCTACAGGCTGGGCGGCGAGGAGGGTGCGGACTCGATCGCCCGCGCGATCGACGCGGGCTACCGGCTGATCGACTCGGCGTTCAGCTACGAGAACGAGGGCGCGGTCGGCGCCGCGGTGCGACGCGCGGACGTCCCGCGCGACGACGTGCTCGTCACGTCCAAGCTCCCCGGCCGCCACCAGGCCCACGACGACGCCGTCCGCACCGTCGAGGAGTCGCTGTTCCGGACCGGCCTCGACCGGATCGACCTGTACCTGATCCACTGGCCGAACCCGCGCGTCGGGAGGTACGTCGAGGCGTACGAGGCGCTGGTCGAGTGCCGCGAGCGCGGGCTGGTCCGCCACGTGGGGGTGTCGAACTTCCTGCCCGAGCACCTCGACGCGGTGATCGCCGCGACGGGCGTGACCCCGCTCGTGAACCAGGTCGAGCTGCACCCGTACTTCCCGCAGGCAGCGCAGCGGGCCGCCGACGCCGAGCGCGGGGTCGTCACCGAGGCGTGGAGCCCGATCGGTCGTGCGAACGACCTCCTGCGCGACCCCGTCGTCACGGCGGTGGCCGCCGCGCACGGGGTCTCGCCCGTCCAGGCGATCCTGCGCTGGCACGTGCAGCTCGGCGTCGTGCCGCTGCCCAAGGCGTCGTCGCCCGAGCGCCAGCGCGAGAACCTCGACGTCTTCTCGTTCGAGCTCACGACCCACGAGATGAACGCCCTCACGGGCCTCGCCCGGCCCGACGGGCGCACGAACGACCAGGACCCGGCGGTGTACGAGGAGCTCTGACTCCCGCGGCGCGGCACGTGCCCCGCGCCGCCGGTCGTGGCACCGTGTGCGGGTGACGTCCCCCGCCCTCGCCCCGGTGCCCGACGCCGCCCGACCGCCCTGGGCGGTCGGCTCGCCGCTGCGGCTGCTCGCCGCGGTGCTGGTCTCCGGCTCCGCGGTGCTGCTGTTCGCGGTGCACGTGCGCCCGCTCGGGTACGTGCCGCTCGTGCTCGGCGTGGCGCTCGGGCTCGCCGTGGACCGCCGCCTCGGGCGCGACCTCGCGCTGGTCGGCACCGGCATGGCGATCATCTCGACGATCTCGCTCGAGGCCGACCTGTCGGACGCGGGGATGGTGCGCTTCGCCGTCGTGCTGTCCCTCGCCGTGCTCGTCCCGTGGGCGCTCTCGCGGTTCGCGTTCCGCGAGGACGTCGTCCGGTTCCCCGTCGCCACCGGGCGGCGCTGGACCCGGGGGCAGATCGTCTACCTCGTCGTGGTCGTCGTCGCGGGCTACCTGATCCTGCCGTTCTACTTCATCGGCTCGGGCGCGTACCTCAACTGGCCGGAGATCACGGGCGGGCAGGAGATCGCCCGGCTGTTCGTCGGCGTCAACGCGGTGGGGATCTGGGACGAGCTGTTCTTCGTGTGCGTCGTGTTCGCGCTGTACCGCGAGCACTTCGGCCTGTGGACGGCGAACCTGCTCCAGGCGGCCGTCTTCGTGTCGTTCCTGTGGGAGCTCGGGTACCGCGAGTGGGGTCCGCTCCTCACCGTCCCGTTCGCCCTGGTCCAGGGCTGGATCTTCTCCTGGAGCAAGTCGCTCACCTACGTGGTGGCCGTCCACCTGCTCTTCGACGTCGTGGTGTTCGCCGTGCTCGTGCACGCCCACCACCCGGAGCTGTTCGACGTGTTCGTCACCGCGCCACGCTGACGGTGCCGCCCGAGCCGGTTCAGGACGGTCGCGCCAGCAGGACCCGACGGACCCCGTCCACGCGGCACGCCGCGGTGACCGCGACCGTCGCCGGGCCGGCGAGGACCGTCACCGTCGCGACGACGACGGCGATCCCGACGGCCGCGCCCGCGACGACGTCGTGCGGGAAGTGCACCCCCTGGGCGACCCGCGCGGACGCGACGGCGACGGCGAGCGCCACGGGGAGCACGACCCACAGCGCGACGCGGCGCAGCGGCGACCGGTAGGCGTGCCGGGCGGGCACCGCCCCCGGGACGCGCACGGCGGGCGCACCCGCGAGGACGACCGCCGTCGCGAGGGCGAACGCGATGGCGGTGTGGTTGCTGGGGAACGACCAGTCCCCCGCCGCCGGGCAGTGCGCGACCTCCACGAGCTCCCAGCACCCTCGCGGCTGGCGGACGAGCGACTTCACGGCCTCGCTCGCGGCGTAGGCGACGACGGCGCCCGCTCCGGCGACGAGCGTCGTCCCGACGGCGGACGCCCCCGCACGGCGCGACCGCCACGCGACGACCGCGCACAGGCCGAGGAGGACGAGGACCCCGCCCTCCGCGACGAGCTCGGACCCCGGGAGATCGGCGGTCCGTGCCGTGATCGCGAGGTAGAGCGCCTCGCTCGGCCCGCGCAGGAGCCGTGCGACCAGCACCACGAGCGCTGCTCCGACCAGCCACGACACCGCGACGAGGACCTGACCGGCGGCCCGGTTCGACGCGTCCGCGGACGGCTCCGGCAGCGGGCGCGACGCCGTTCCCGGCACCGTGCCGGACGTGGTGCCGAGGGGTGCGGCGGGGCGGTCGAGCAGGGTGGAGGTACGGGACGAATCGGGCGGGGTCATCGCACGAGGGTATGCCGGGTGAACGACAGGTGAACATCCGCCCCACGGGGGATGTCCGCCATCGGCCCTCCCCCCAGGGCCGGACACTCGCGCGACGACTCCGAGACACGATCGCACGTGCGTGAGGCACGCTCACGACCGGCCCCGCGCGCGTGCGACCCGGTTCAGCTCGGCTCGGGGGCGTCGTCGGCGGGGACGTAGAAGGCCGTCGTGGCGGCGACGCGCGCCGCGACCTCGTCCGCGCCCAGCCCGTCCGCGGCCGCGAGCGCCGTGCCCCATGCCGCGCTGCTCGCGACGTTGAACGCCCGCAGCTCGGGGCTCGCGAGGACCTGCTCGGGGTCGAGCGGCCCGGCGCCGTCGAGGTGCAGCGCCAGGCCCAGCAGCGCGCCGTCCCAGCCGACGCCGACCGCCCCCGGCCCGTACACGTCCCACATCTCCGGCGGCACGACGGCGGTGTGCTCGAGCGTGAGGGTCGTGCCGCCGTCGGGCGCGGGCGCGAGGCGGAGCTCGACGACCGACGAGTCCTCCGGCGTCGGCGGGCCCATGACCCAGGTGAGCCGGAGGAGGGTCGGCGCGTCGCACGCGCGGATCTCGCCGCCCGCGTTGCCCTCGACCTGGTACGTGCCGCCGACGCGGAAGTCGCCCGTGACGGGCAGGAACCAGCGCGGGATGCGCTCGGGGTCGGTGACGGCGTCCCACACGTCCTCGACGTCGGCCGGGTAGGTCCGCTCGATCGTGAGGACGCGGGCCTCGCCCGCAGGGAGCGTCCCCGTCCCGACGGAGCGCCGCGCGGCCTCGAGCTCGGCGGTGAAGTCCTTCATGCTGTCCTCCTGGTGGTGTCGGTCGGGCGTCCGGCGTCCTCGTCGGCGGCCGCGGCGCGGCGCCGCTCGCGGGCACCGCGAGCGAGCTCGGTGCCGAGCGCGTCGAGCCGCTGCTCCCAGAACCGGCGCAGGCCCGCGGCCCAGTCCTCGACCTCGTCGAGCGCCGCGGGGTCGAGCGCGTAGAGGCGCCGGGTCCCCTCGGGCCGCACGGTCGCGAAGCCGCTCGTGCGCAGCACCTTGAGGTGCTGGGACACGGCGGGCTGGCTGATCCCGAACTCCTCGCCCACGAGCGCGGCGAGCTCCCCCGCCGGTCGCTCGCCGCGGGCGAGGTGCTCGAGGATCCGCCGCCGGACCGGGTCGCCGAGGACGTCGAACGCTTCCATGACACCCATGTTTCACCTGGTGCTTATATAAGTCAAGGCCGATCTAAGCGTCCAGGAACGTCAGCGCGCTCCCGGCGCCCGGCCGGCGAGCCCGGTGCGGACCTCACCGGTGCTTTCCGCCGCGCCACCGGGCGTCGCGCCCCTTCTGGCCGCCGCCGCGACCCGGCTTCCCCCCGCCGGAACGCCCGCGCGCCGACGCGCCGCGCCCTCCCCCGCGACCGACCTGTCCACGGGTTCCACCGCGGCCCGCGCCACGGGGAGCCTCCGGCTCCGCGGCGGCCGCCTCGGCACGACGGCCGCGCGAGCTGTTGACCGTGCGGCCTCGCACGATGCCGACCATCTCCTCGACCAGCTCGTCGTCCCGGTCCGCGACCCACGCGAGCGCGACCGGGGCGGTCGGCGCGTCGTCGAGGCGCCGGTACGTCACGTCCTTGCGGTGGTGCAGGCGCGCGAGCGACTGCGGCACGACCGCCACCCCCACGTTCGCCGCGACGAGCACGACGGCGTCGCCCGTCGTCGCCGGACGCTCGACGGCCGGCGTGCCCGGGGGCTCCGGGGCGTCGTCCGCGGCGCCGGGCTCGCCCGCCCACGGCACGACGTCGTCGAGCGGTCGCAGCAGCACGTCGTCGGCGAGGTCGGCGAGGGCGACGGGCTCGTCGGGCTCGAGCGCGGCGAGCAGGTGGTCGCGCGAGACGAGCACGACCGGCGCCTCGTCGTAGAGCCGGATCGCGCTGAGGACGTCGCGGTCGACCGGCAGACGGAGGATCGCGGCGTCCGCCTCGTCGTCGCGTAGCGCGCGCTCGGCATCGCGCGCCTCGACGGCGACGAGGTCGAGCGGCACGTCGGCGAGGCGCTCGCGCCACGTGCGCACCCACTTCGCCGGCGTCGCGCCCGGCACGTACGCGAGGCGGAACCGCCGCACCGCACCGCCGTCGCCGGGGGTCGCGCCGTTCGTCACCTCGGGGGCCGTGCCCGCGTCGTCGTCCACCCGACCAGCCTAGGCGCGCCGCCGATGCCCGACCGGCCGACTACCCTGGAGCCCATGACCCCCAAGCAGTCCGCGCAGACCATGAAGCCCGCCACCGCGGCGAAGAAGCTCGGGGTGTACCTGCCCGCCACGCCGCCGGAGTTCCAGGAGGGCACGATCACGCGGGCCCAGCTCGAGGAGCTCGAGAAGAACCCGCCGGAGTGGCTCGCCGACCTGCGCCGCAACGGCCCCCACCCTCGCCCCGTCGTCGCGGGTCGCCTGGGCGTCTCCATCTCCGGCCTCACGCGCGGCGGCCTCACGGAGCCGCTGACGACGGAGGAGATCGACGCCCTGCGCCAGGACCCGCCGGCGTGGCTCGCGACCGAGCGCGAGGTGCAGAAGAAGGTCCGCGCCGAGGAGGAGCGGCTCGCCGCCGCCCGCGCCAAGAAGGGCTGAGCCCTCAGCCCTCGCCGGACCCTGACCGGGCGGCGGCCCGGTCCGTGTGGCCGAGCGCGAGGTCCGGCGCGACGGCGTCCCGCACGCGCCGCTTGAGGTCCGGGATCTCGGGGAACCCGCCGTCGGCCTTGCGGTCCCAGAGGAGCACGGGTCCGTCGCCGGCGTCGAGCGTGACGCGGAAGACGCCGTCCGTCCCCGGCACCAGGGCGACCTCGCCGAGCCGCGTGCGGAACGTCTGCAGCAGCTCCTGAGCGACCCACGCGGCCCGCAGGAGCCACCGGCACTGCGTGCAGTACTCCACCGCGACGCGTGCGGTCCCGCGCGGCGGGTCGGCGGTGGGAGCCTCGGGTCCGGGGAGCCCGGCGTCGTCCGTCATGGCGCCCAGCCTACGGTCGCGCGGCCCGCCTCAGGCGTCCCGCTCGGCGGGCAGGCGGCCGCTCGCGACGGCGGCCTCGAGCGCGGCGTAGTCGCTCTCGACGACGTCCGCGTACGCGCGCGACCAGCGCGCGATGGCGTCGTCGAACGCGTCGGAGCGGCCGAGGTACCCGGAGGCCACCCGCGTGCCGGGCGACTGGCTGTGCGCACGGGCGAGCACGCGCCCGCACAGCTCGCCGTACCGCACGAACTGGTTGGCAGAGAGCCGGTCGAGCTCGACCGACCCCTTCATGTCGCGGAACTGCCGCCAGAAGAAGTCGACGCGCGGGCGGCCCGTGCGCGCGGGCGCCTCGACCGTGATCCAGCCCAGGAACGGGTCCGACTGCGCCTGGAGGATCCGCTGGGCGGCCACGACCCGGCGGCCCTGGGCGGGCACCTTCCCGGCCGGCACCAGGCCCGACGGCAGCGCGTCGACCATCCCCCCGTAGGTCGCGAGGACGGAGGTCGTCGCCTCCTTCACCTGGAGGACGAGCGGCTCGCCCGCCGGCCCCTCGAGCAGCACGATGTAGCAGCGGGTCCCCACGCTGCCCACGCCGACGACCCGCAGCACGTAGTCGACGACCGTGAACTGGCTCAGCAGCAGGCGGACGTCGGCGCGCAGCGGCTCGCGGTACGCCTCGAACAGCGCGGTCAGCTCGTCGAGGGTCGCCGTCGTGACGTGCTGGGTGACGGGCGGCTGGTCGACGATCCGCGTCCGCCCGTCCTCGGTCTGCCCGGTGATCTTCTGGACCACCTGCTCCGACGTGCGTCGACGCGCCTTCTTCAGGGTGCGCTGCAGCTCCTGCCGCCCCTCCTTGAGCAGCAGCGGCTCGATGAGGTCGGTGTCGATCTGGAACGAGAAGCGGTCGAGGGCGCTGCGCGCGAACGCCTCGGCGAGCGTCTCGCGGTAGCCCCGCACCGCGCTGCGCGCCGCGTCGGCGCAGTCCGCCTCGGACAGCCCCTTGTCGCGCCCGCCGACGTACATGCTCGCGGCGAGCCGCTTGACGTCCCACTCCCACGGCGCGTCCGACGCCTCGTCGAAGTCGTTGAGGTCGAACAGGACCCGGCGCTCGGGCGACGCGAACAGGCCGAAGTTGGAGACGTGCGCGTCGCCGCACGCCACGACGTGCACACCGGTACGCGGGCCGTCGCGCAGGTCGTGGGCCATCGTGGCCGCCGTGCCGCGGTAGAACGCGAACGGCGACTCCAGCATCCGCCCGATCCGGAGCGGGACGAGGTCCTGCAGCCGGTCGCGGTTCTGCTCCTCGATGACGGCGACCGGGTCGCGCTCGGGGAGCAGGAGCGCCCCCTGCGTGCGGCGCGGCACCCGGTCGCGCAGGGCGCGGCCCGCGGCGCGGGACTCGGCCAGGGTTCGCGGGACGTCCACGGGTGCCTCCTCGCTGTCCGGGAACCGCACAGTAGCGCGCGCCGCACGGCACGGCGACAGGACGACGACCCCGAGCCGCAGCGCGACGGCGCGACCGCGGCGGCGCGGCGGCGCGGGCCGGGGCGGGATGCTCGCACCGTCGGGGAGACTGGTCCGGTGACGACCTCGCCGCCCGACCTCGCCGCGCTGCTCGCGCGCCTGCGCACCGACGACACCGGCCCGGCCCGCGAGGACGCGCCGGTCGCCGTCGACCCCGTGGACCGCCTGCTGCTCGACCTCCTGGTCGAGGACGCGCCGTGGCTGGCGAGCGCCGGCCGGGAGTCGGTGGCGGTCGTCGACGACCGGTACGGGGCCCTCACGCTGGGGGCCGCGCTGCTCGCCGCGCCGTCGACCGCCACGGGACCGACGCCGGGCCGCGGGCGGGTGCGTGTCCACCAGGACGCGTGCACCGCGGAGGCGGCCCTCGACGCGAACGCGACCGCGGTGGGCATGGAGGGGGCGGTCGTGCACCGCGCCCTGGGCCCCGACCTGCTGTCCGGGGCGCGCGTCGTGCTGCTGCGCCTCCCTCGCAGCCTCGCGGCGCTCCGCGACGTCGCGGAGCACGTCGCGCGCGAGGCCCGCCCGGACGTGGTGCTGCTGGCGGGCGGACGCGTCAAGCACATGACCCGCGCGATGAACGACGTCCTCGCCGAGTCGTTCGTCGATGTGCGGGCGAGCCTCGCGCGCGGGAAGTCGCGCGCGCTCGTCGCGTCGTCCCCGCGCCCCGCGCGCGGCGGGTTCACCTCTCCCGTGACGGCCGAGCTGCCCGACCTCGGGCTGCGGGTCGTCGCGTTCGGGGCGGCCTTCGCGGGGGCCGGCCTCGACCTCGGGACGCGGTTCCTGCTCGAGCAGCTCGACGCCGCGGGCCCGGACGGACGGGCGCCCGGCGGGACGGGTCCGCGCGACGTCGTCGACCTCGGCTGCGGGACGGGCGTGCTCGCCACGTGGGCGGCACGGCGCTGGCCGGGGGCGCACGTCGTCGCGGCGGACCGCTCCGACGCGGCGGTGCGGTCGGCGGCGCTCACGGCGCGCGCGAACGGGGTCGGCGACCGCGTGCGCACGGTGCGCGACGACGCCGGCGCGACGCTCGCCGAGGCGAGCGCCGACGTCGTGCTGCTCAACCCGCCGTTCCACGACGGCGCCGCCCTGCGCACCGACGCGGCGCACCGCATGTTCGCGACGGCGGGGCGGGTCCTGCGCCCGGGCGGCGAGCTGTGGTGCGTGTGGAACTCGCACCTGCGCTACCGGCCGGCGCTGGAGCGCACGGTCGGGCCGACCACCCAGGTCGCGCGCGGCCCGCGCTTCACCGTGACCCGCTCCACGCGCCCCTGAGTACTGGGTGTTCGTCGTCGGGACGGCTCCGCGGCGACGAACACCCCGCACTCAGCGGGCAGGTGTCACTGGACGTCGACGACGTCCACGACGAAGACGAGCGTGTCCGTGCCCGCGATGCCGGCCTGCGGCACACCGCGCTGGCCGTACCCGTGCTCCGGCGGGATCGAGAGCAGCACGCGCGAGCCGACGTTCTGGCCGACGAGGCCCTTGTCCCAGCCGCCGATCACGGCGCCGACGCCGATCGGGAAGGCGATCGTGTCGCCGCGGTCGTACGAGTTGTCGAACACGTGCCCGCCCCACGTCTGGCCGAGGTAGTGCACGACGATGTTGCGCCCCGACGTGACGGCCGGGCCGTCGCCCTCGCTGAGCACGACGACCTGCAGACCGCTGGGCGCGTCCGTCTCCGGGAAGGTCAGCGTCGGCTTGTCGCCGAACGATCCGGAGGCGGTGGGAAGGGTGGGCTGGTCGGTCACGAGGGTGCCTCTCGTCGGGTGCAGGAAGCCCGCGCGGACGCGGGTCTCCCCACCCTACGCGGGGTCGCCCCGGCGCGACGGGGACGACCACGACCCGAGCCCTTGCAGCCACTGGCTAATGGTATTAGCCTCAGGGCTATGAACACGAGCCAGCGACCAGCCGTGCACCACCTCGCCCGGGCCGAGGGGCGTCTCGCCTACACCGACGCGGGCACCGGCCCCCTCGTCGTCGCGTCGCCCGGCATGGGCGACCTGCGCGCCACCTACGACGACGTCGCCCCGCACCTCGTGGCCGCGGGCTACCGCGTGGTCCTCGTGGACCTGCGCGGCCACGGCGACAGCGACACCACGTTCTCCACCCACGGCGACGAGGCGACGGCGTCCGACTACCTCGCGCTCGTCGAGCACCTGGACGCGGGCCCCGCCGTCCTGCTGGGGAGCTCCATGGCGGCGTCGGCCGCCGTGGTCGCCGCGGCCGAGCGCCCCGACCTCGTGCGCGGGCTCGTCCTCCTCGACGGGTTCCTGCGCGAGCCGTCGTCGCCCGCGAAGCTCCGCGCGATGCGCGTCCTCTACCGCCTCGCGCTCGCCCGCCCGTGGGGGGCCGCGTTCTGGGCGTCGTTCTACGGGTCGCTGAACAAGGGCCGCACGCCCGCGCGCCTCGCGGCGCACCAGGCCGCGATCCGCGCCAACCTCGCCGAGCCGGGGCGCCTGCGCTCCTTCCGGGACCTGACCCTCCAGCTCGACCACCGCGTCGTCGAGCCCCGCGTCGCGCAGGTCCGGGCGCCCGCGCTCGCGATCTTCGGAGCGCTCGACCCCGACTACGCCGACCCGGCAGCCGAGGCCGCGTGGGCTCAGGAGTCGCTCGGCGCGACGACCCTCGTGCTGCCCGAGGTGGGCCACTACCCCCAGCTCCAGGCGCCCGAGGAGGTCGTGGCCGCGACGCTCGCGTTCCTCGCGGACCTGCCGGACGACGCCGCGCGCCCGGGCGCGCGGCGCGGAGAGTCGCAGGGGTCGGAGGGCACCCGTGGCTAGGGCGGGGCTCTCGCACGCGGCGGTCGTGCGGATCGCCGTCGACCTCGTGGACGCGGGCGGCCCGACCGGGTTCGCCGACCTCACGCTCGCGAAGGTCGCCGCGCAGGCGGGCGTCGCGACGCCGAGCCTCTACAAGCACGTCGGGTCGCTCGCGGCCCTGCGGCGCGAGGTCGCGGTCGTGTCCGTCGAGGACTACACGCGCGCCCTCACCGACGCGACCGTCGGCCTCGCCGGGCCCGACGCCGTCGCGGCCCTCGCGCGCGCGACCCGCCGCTACGCGCGCGCCCACCCGGGCCGGTACGCCGCGGTCCAGGTCGCGCCCGACCCGGACGACCCCGCCGACGCCACGCTCTCCGCGGCGGCCGGCCGCAGCGTCCAGGTCGTCGCCGCCGTGCTGCGCGGGTTCGACCTCCCCGAGGAGCGCACGATCGACGCGATCCGGTCCGTGCGCGCGAGCCTGCACGGGTTCGTCTCGCTCGAGCTCGGCGGCGGCTACCGGCTGCCCGACGACCTCGACCGCAGCTTCGACCTCCACGTCCGCTCGGTGCTCGCCGGCCTCGAGTCGCTCTCCGGCGGCTCCTGACGCCCCGCGCCGCAGACCGGCCCCGGCGAAGTCGCCCATCCGTCCAGCGCAACCACCCCGGAGGCTCCCGTGAGCTCGACCACCGCCACCGCGCCCGGCACGACCACGCCGTCGGCCTCGACCCGCACCCGACGCCTGACCGCCGCCGCGCTCGTCGCGGCGGGCGCCGGGTTCGTCCTGTTCCCCGTGCTGCGGCCGTGGCCGGACGAGGCGCGTCCGACCGCCGAGCTCGCGGCCGCGTTCGCGTCCGACCGCTGGGTCGTCGCGCACCTGTGCGGCATCCTCGCGATCGGACTGCTCGCGCCCGCTCTCCTGGGCCTGCGCTCGACCCTCGCCCCGGTCGCTCCGCGCCGCACGACCGCCCTGCTCGCGTCCGCGACCGGGCTGGCGTGGGCGGGAGGATTCCTCGCCGCGCTCTTCTTCGGCGCGGAGATGTTCGGCATCCAGGCGGTCGCCCGCGCCGCGACCGCCACGAGCGACCCCGCCGCGTCCGGGTTCCTCGCCGTCGCGACGGACCTGCGCACGGGACCGCTCGCGGTCACGCTCTTCGGTGCGGGGCTGCTCCTCCTGGCGGCGGGCGGCGCGCTGACCGCCGTCGCGCTCCGGCGCGTCGCGCGCTGGTGGCTCACCCTGCCGTTCGCCCTCGGCCTCGTCCTGCTGCTGCCGCAGTTCTGGGGCGGGCCGGGGCTGCGGGTCGCGCACGGCGTCCTGCTCGGCGCCGGTTGCGCGCTCCTCGCAGTCGTGGCGCTCCGCCAACCACGCCCCTGACCGCTCCCGAGAACGACCCCGATCGCTGCCGAGCACGACATGGGTGTCGTTATCCCACGGATAACGGCACCCATGTCGTGTTCGGCCAGTGCCGGGGAGCGTCAGCGGGCGGCGACGAAGCCCAGGAGGTCGTGCCGGGTGAGGACGCCAACCGGGTCGCCGTCCTCCACCACGAGGAGCGCGTCGGCGTCGTGCAGCGCGGCGCGCACCGCCTCGACGCCCTCGCCCGCGCCGATGAGCGGGAAGCGGGGCTCCATGTGCTGGTCGACGCGGTCGGCGAGCGAGGCGCGGCCCGAGAACACGGCGTCGAGCAGCTCCCGCTCGCTCACCGACCCCGCGACCTCGCCGCTCTTCACCGGCGGCTCGGCGCCCACGACGGGCATCTGGGAGACGCCGTACTCGCGCAGGATCTCGATGGCGTCGCGGACCGTCTCGCTCGGGTGCGTGTGCACGAGGTCGGGCAGACGTCCGTCCTTGGCGCGCAGCACGTCGCCCGCGGTCACACCCTCCTCGTCGGGCAGGAACCCGTAGGACCGCATCCACGCGTCGTTGAAGATCTTCGAGAGGTAGCCGCGCCCGCTGTCCGGCAGCAGGACGACGATCACGGCCCGCGCCGCCGCCTCCGGGTCCTCCTCCTCGAGCCGGCGCGCGAGCCGCAGCGTCGCCTCGACCGCCATGCCGCACGACCCGCCCACGAGCAGGCCCTCCTCGCGCGCGAGGCGCCGCGTCATCGCGAACGAGTCGGCGTCCGACACGGCGATGACCTCGTCGGGGACCGACGGGTCGTACGCGGCCGGCCAGAAGTCCTCGCCCACGCCCTCGACGAGGTACGGCCGCCCGTCGCCCCCGGAGTACACCGAGCCCGCCGGGTCGGCGCCCACGACGCGCACGCGACCGCCGTCGGCCTCCGCGCGGTCCGCCGAGACGTCCTTGAGGTAGCGCCCGGTGCCCGTGATGGTGCCGCCCGTGCCGACGCCCGCGACGAAGTGGGTCACGCGGCCGTCGGTGTCCGCCCAGACCTCGGGGCCGGTGGACTCGTAGTGCGACGCCGGGCCGTTCGGGTTCGCGTACTGGTTCGGCTTCCACGCGCCCGGGATCTCGCGGACCAGCCGGTCGGAGACCGAGTAGTAGGAGTCCGGGTGGTCGGGCGCGACGGCGGTCGGCGTCACGACGACGCGCGCGCCGTACGCGCGCAGCACGTCGCGCTTGTCCTGGCTCACCTTGTCGGGGCACACGAACACGCAGTCGTACCCCTTGCGCTGCGCGACGAGCGCGAGGCCGACGCCCGTGTTGCCGGACGTGGGCTCGACGATCGTGCCGCCCGGGGCCAGCTCGCCCGACGCCTCCGCGGCCTCGACCATCTTCAGCGCGATGCGGTCCTTCACCGAGCCGCCGGGGTTCACGTACTCGACCTTGGCGAGGATCGTCGCGCTGAGGCCTTCGGTGACACGGGACAGCCGGACGAGCGGGGTACCGCCGACGAGCTCGGACACGTGCTCTGCGTATCTCATGCCCCGATCATCCCCGATCCGCGCGGTACGCGTACGTCGTGCGGCCCTCCGGCAGCACGACGGCGGGAATTTCCGTACGGTGTACAGCGTTGAGCCCTCCGACCGCCCCGACCGAGAGGTGACCTGTGCCCGAGACGACCACCGCCGCCCCGCAGCCGACCGCCCCCGCGACGACGCTCCCCGACCTGCCCGACGTCGTCGCCCAGGCCGAGCGCCTCGTCGCGCTCGGCGTCCATGAGATCGCCGGCCTGACGCCCGACGCGTTCCGCACCGCCGCGGCCGGTCTCGCTGCCACCGCACCCGCCGGGGCGCTGCTCGTCGTCGACCGGAGGCTCGCGCCGCCGTCGGCCCTCGCACCCCTGCTGCGGCTCCCGGCGCGCGACGGCGAGAAGGAGGGCTTCGTCGTCGTCGACATGACGGACGTCGACCGGTTCGCGCCGATCGACGGCGTCGAGGTCCCCGACGGCCCGCTCTACCTCGTAGCCGGTCCGGACCGCGGCGACGACCTGGCGAACTGGTCGCCGGACGAGGCGCTGCCCGAGCTCACGGCCCGCGGGCGCACGCCCATGCTGCTGCACGAGGGCATCCACTGGGCGCTCCAGGCCCCGAGCGTCCTCACGCGCAACCTCTGCTACATGACCATCGGGTCGCGCCTGCGCAAGCCCGACGGCCGCCTCGACGCCCGCACCCCGGCGCTGTGGATCTCGAACGGCACGGGCCGCGACGGTCGCGAGCGGCGCGGCGCCCCGAAGGTCGGCTGGTGCTGGGCGGGCAACCGCCACACCTGGCTCGGCTTCGCCTCGACGACGGGCCGCCTCCCCGCCTGACGCAGCCTGCGCGTGTGAGCAGGGAATGGGCCCGGTTCTCGGTCGAGAACCGGGCCCATTCCCTGCCCACGACGACGGGCGCTCAGCCGAAGAAGCCCAGGAGGGCGACGAGGACCACGACGACGCCGAGCACGACGACGAGGAGCGGCCGGTCGGACGCCTCGCGCGCGGTGAGGCGACCCAGCCCGGCCCCGATCGCGGCCGTGACACCGACGACGGCGGCCGCGCCCGCGACCAGCGCTCCCCCGCCGCTCGCGCCGGCGTCGGCGAGCTGCCGCGCGAGGCCGCCGGCGAGCAGCGACCCCCACAGCGCGCCCGCGACGAGGCCGAGCGCGGCGAACACCAGCGCGGCCCGGCGCTCGGACGCGTCGCGCGTGATCCGGGTGCCGAGCCAGGCCACCGCGGCGCCCGCGGTCGGGACGCTGAGCAGGATGAGGAGCGCCGCGAACGCGAGCCACGCGGGCGGGGCGCCGGAGACGACCATGTAGAGGACCTGGACGCCGAGCATCGCCGCCGCGGCGACGACGAGGCCGGCGAGAAAGACCGGCACCCGCGGCGGGAGGTCCGCCGCGGGTGCCGGTTCACGGGTGCTGCGCGCCACCGTCAGTCGCTGCTCTGCAGGATCGCGAAGAGGCGCAGGAACTCGAGGTAGAGCCAGATCAGCGTGACGAGCAGGCCGAACGCCGCCGACCACGCGAACTTGGCGGGCACGCCGCCCTCGACACCGCGCTTGATCGAGTCGAAGTCGACGATGAGCGACGCGGCGGCCAGGCCGACCCCGAGGAGGCTGGCGATGATGCCCCAGCCGCTGTACAGGCCCCAGCCGCCCAGGACGCCCGTCATGATGAGGACGACGTTCACCAGCGAGAAGACCAGGTAGCCGACCATCGCGATGAGCAGCCAGCGCATGAACTTCGGCGTGACGCGCACGCGGCCGGACTTGAACAGGAACAGGGCGGCGGCGAACGTCGCGACCGTGGCCACGACGGCCGACGGCACGACGCCGTTCCACGCCGTCTCGTAGAAGCGGCTGATGCCGCCGAGGAACAGGCCCTGCGCGACCGTGTACAGCACGATGAGCGCGGGGCTCGGGTTCCGCTTGAACGAGTTCACCAGGCCGAGCACGAGGCCGACGACCGCACCGACGATCCACAGCGCCGGCATCTGCGGCGTGACCATCCACGAGCCCGCACCGACCACGACGAGGAGGGCGAGCAGACCGCCCGTCTTCATGATGACGTCGTCGTAGGTCAGGCGCTTGGTGTCCGCGGTCGTCGCCGACGGCGCGTTGTACATCGCGTCGAGCGACGCGGCGTCGGCGGTCTGGGCGCCGTACGCGCCCCACTGCGCACCCTGCTGCGGCGGCGTGCCGTAGGCGGGGCCCTGGCCCTGCGGGGGCGGGCTCCCGTAGGCGGGTCCGGCCTGCGTGGCCGCCCCACCGCGCTGGTTCTTCGGATCCCCGAAGACCGCGCTGTTGTTGAAGACGGGGTTGCTCATGAGCTCCTCCTGGTCGCGGCGTCCACTACCTCTCAGCGGGCCTCGTCATCGGCGTCTCGCCTCGAGTCGGGTGTCGCTGGCCTGTGTTCATCCTAGGGAACGTGCGAGCCGTGGCCACTGTTCCCGCCGGTTTCTCACCGGTTTTCGCCCCTGCGAGCGCGAAGTCCCGACCAGCGGACCATCCCGCGCGGCGTGACGTACGCCGCGCGGCGTACGTCGCCCGGCCCACGCCCCGGGCAAGATACGTCGCACGGGGGCTGTCCGACGTCGTCCACGTCCCTAGGCTCGTGACGTACCTCGCGGTGAGGCCCCCGGTCGGACCCGGTGCGACCCCCGCCCGCGAGCACCAGAACCATCCCGGACGAACGACCCTCGGAGGGGCGAAGTCATGATCGAAGCACGCGGCCTGACCAAGCGGTACGGGCCCAAGACCGCGGTGGACGGCATCTCGTTCACCGTGCGTCCCGGGACCGTCACCGGCTTCCTCGGCCCCAACGGCGCCGGCAAGTCCACGACCATGCGCATGATCATGGGTCTGGACCGCCCGACCGCGGGGCACGTCACCGTCAACGGGCGCCCGTACGCGCAGCACCGCTCCCCCCTCACCGAGGTGGGCGCGCTGCTCGACGCCAAGGCCGTCCACACCGGGCGCACCGCCTACAACCACCTCCTCGCGATGGCCGCGACGCACGGCATCCCCACCAAGCGCGTGGACGAGGTCATCGACATGACCGGCCTGCAGTCGGTCGCGAAGAAGCGCGTCGGCGGCTTCTCGCTCGGCATGGGCCAGCGCCTGGGCATCGCGTCCGCGCTGCTCGGCGACCCCAAGACGCTCATCCTCGACGAGCCGGTCAACGGCCTCGACCCCGAGGGCGTCCTGTGGGTGCGCAACCTCGCCCGGTACCTCGCGTCGGAGGGCCGCACGGTCTTCCTGTCGAGCCACCTCATGAGCGAGGTCGCCCTCACGGCGGACCACATCATCGTCATCGGCAAGGGCCGCATCATCGCGGACGCCCCGGTGAGCGACATCGTCAACGGCACCCAGCAGCGCACGGTCCGCGTCCGCACGCCGCACGCCACGCAGCTCGCCGAGATCCTCACGAGCGACGGCGCGACCGTCACGAGCGACGAGCCGAGCCTGCTCGTGGTCACCGGCGCGGACGCGCCCGGGATCGGCGAGCTCGCCGCCGCGAAGGGCTTCGTCCTGCACGAGCTCACGCCCGTCACGTCGACGCTCGAGGACGCCTACATGGCCCTCACGGCCGACTCCGTCGAGTACCAGACCGAGTCCGCGCAGATCCACATCGGCCACGGCGCGGCGGGTGCGCCCGCGGACGCACCGGCCCCCACCGACTCCCTCGAAGGAGCGCAGCGATGAGCGCCACGACCCTCGCCCCGGGCGCCACCAGCCCGACGGCGTCCCGCACGTCCCCGTACCGCCTCACCTTCGGCCACGTGCTGCGCTCGGAGTGGATCAAGTTCCGCTCGCTGCGCTCCACGTGGTGGACGCTCGGCATCACCGTCGCGGTCATGGTGGGTTTCTCCCTCATGTTCGCGGCCGTCATGACCTCGATGGGCTCCGCGGGCGTCTCGCCCGAGGAGGCGGGGATGGGCTCGACCGACGGCGTCGGCGTCATGGTGATCACGGTCGGCTACTCGTTCGCCCAGCTCGCCGTCGCGGTGCTCGGCGCGCTCACCGTCACCGGCGAGTACTCCACGGGCATGATCCGCTCCACGCTCTCCGCCGTCCCGCGCCGCACGCCCGCGCTCGCGGCGAAGATGATCGTCGTGGGCATCGTCACGGCCGTCTCGACCGTCGTGGCCGTGGGGCTGTCCTACCTCGTCACCTACCCGATCCTGTCGGGCAAGGACATGACGGTCGACTTCTCGTCCGCCGACGACCAGCGCGCCCTGATCGGCGTCGTGCTGTACCTCACCGCCGTCGCGCTGTTCTCCGTCGCGGTCGGCGTCCTGCTCCGCAGCTCCGCGGGCGCGATCTTCACGCTCGTCGCCGTGTTCTTCGTCCTCTCGATGGTGCTCAACATCGTCATGGGCGTCACGGGGGCCGACTGGGTCCAGACCCTCATGAACTCGCTGCCCGCGTCCGCGGGCGAGCAGGTCGTGCTCGGCGGCGGGATGTCGTCCCCCGACGCGATCGGCCCGTGGCCCGGCTTCGCGGTCCTCGCCGGCTGGACCGCGGCGCTCACCGTCGCCGCGGCGGTCGTGCTCAAGCGCCGGGACGCGTGACCTCCCGGCCTACCACCCCGCCGACGCCGGACGAGCAGCCCGCTCGTCCGGCGTCGGCCGTGGCGCGCCCGGACGCCGTCTCGGCGAGCGCGCCGGGGACGGCGCCCCTGCCGATGCGGCCCGCGCCAGAGCCCTTCACCGAGCTCGACGCGCGGCGCCTCGGCCCGGTGCGCCGCTACTTCGCCCGCCGCCCGGTCGTCATGGACTGGGTCATCGTCGCGGTGTTCGTCGTGCCGGGCGTGCTCTACGCGCTCTTCGCGGAGCAGCCCCGCGGCTCGACCCCGCTGTCGCTCGTCTTCTTCCTCCTCGGCGGGGCGCTCCTGTACTGGCGCCGCCGCCGACCCGTCACCGTCGCGCTCGGCCTCACCGTCCTCGGCGTCCTCGCCATCGCGGTCACCGGCGACACCGCCGGCTTCGAGGTCGCGGCCATGTTCGCGGTCTACGCCGTCGCCGCCTCGCGGCCGTCGCGCATCGCGTGGCCGGTCCTCGCCATCGTCGTCCTCGCCCTGTCCGGCGCGACGCTCCTCTGGTACGACATCGTCACGACCGCCGACGGGGAGATCCTGCGCCAGAGCGTCGAGCCCGGCCGCGCGACCGTTGACCGCGTCGTCGGCATCCTCGTCACGACCATCCTCTGCCTGGTCGCCCTCGCGATCGGCACCAACGTGCGCGCCCGTCGGCAGCACGTGTCCGACCTCGTCGAGCGCGCCAACTCCATCGCGCGCGACCGCGACCAGCAGGCCCAGCTCGCCGCGGCCGCCGAGCGCACGCGCATCGCGCGCGAGATGCACGACGTCGTCGCGCACTCCCTCACGGTGATGGTCGCCCTCGCGGACGGCGCCAAGGCGTCGGGCCCCAAGAACCCCGAGCTCGCGGGGCACGCCCTCGACGAGCTCACCGCGACCGGGCGCGCCGCGCTCGCCGACATGCGGCGCGTGCTCGGCGTCCTGCGCGAGCCCGGCGGCGAGCAGACCGTGCCCCTCGCCCCGGCGCACGAGACGCCCGAGCTCGAGGAGATCGTCGAGCGCTTCCGGACCGCCGGTCTGCCCGTCCGGCTCGTGCGCTCCGGCCCGCAGCCGACGCCCGGGCCGGCGCTGCGCCAGACCGCGCACCGCATCGTCCAGGAGTCCCTGACGAACGTGCTGCGCTACGCGCCGCTGTCCCCCATGGTCCTCGTCGAGGTCTCCCGCCGCGCCGAGCCCGGCGCGGACTGGCTCGAGCTGCGGGTCGTCAACCAGGCGGGGCGCCGGCCCGGCGAGGGCGCGAGCGTCGACGAGCGCGGCCTCCCGCCGTCCGTCGCGGAGCAGCACCCGCCCGGCGTCCCGGTCGGGACGGGCCGCGGCGTCATCGGGATGCGGGAGAGGGCGGCCGTGTACGGCGGTACGGTGTCGGCGGGGCCGAGCGGGACCGGCTGGGAGGTGCGGGCGAGCCTGCGCCTCGACCTCGACCCCGGCCGGGAGACCGGCGCACGCGACGACGGACGGGAACGCACATGACGGACAGCGGCGCACCGACCCGGGTGCTGCTCGTCGACGACCAGGCGCTGCTGCGCATGGGCTTCCGCATGATCCTCGCCGCCGAGGACGACATCGAGGTCGTCGGCGAGGCCGGCGACGGCGAGACCGGGATCGCGCAGGCCGCCGCCCTGCGCCCCGACGTCGTGCTCATGGACGTCCGCATGCCCGGCACCAACGGCATCGAGGCGACCGAGCGCATCGTCGCGGCCCAGCCGGAGTCGCGGGTCATCATCCTCACGACGTTCGACCTCGACGAGTACGCGTTCGCCGCCCTGCGCGCCGGCGCGAGCGGGTTCCTGCTCAAGGACGCCAAGCCGGGCGAGCTCGTCGGGGCGATCCGCGCCGTCGCGAGCGGCGACGCCGCGGTGTCCCCGCGCATCACGCGCCGCATGCTCGAGATGTTCTCCGGGCAGCTCCCCCAGGACGGGACGGTCGCTCCCGCGCCGAGCCAGACCGGCCTGCACGACCCCCGCCTCGCCGAGCTCACGGCGCGCGAGCTCGAGGTCTTCGAGGCGCTCGGCGAGGGTCTGACGAACGCCGAGATCGCCGAGCGCTTCGTCCTGTCCGAGGCGACCGTCAAGACCCACGTCGGCCGCGTCCTCGGCAAGCTCGGGCTCCGCGACCGCGTCCAGGCCGTCGTCCTCGCCTACGAGACGGGCGTGGCCCGCCCCTCCTGAGGTCGTCCGCCCGCCGAGGTAGAGGAGTGGTCCGCCCAGGTAGAGCCCTGGTAGGCCGAGGTAGAAGCGTGGTCGGCCGAGGTAGAGGCGTGGTCAGCCCAGGTAGAGGCCTGGTTTCGTGCCCGACGGCGGTCTGGTCACCTTGGGTGGCGGGGTGGGTGGTGGTGCCGCGTCTACCATCCGCGCCGCTCGTTCCTCGCGTCGCTCCCGCCAGGCCCGCCACGACGCGGCACCACCACCCACCCCGCCCGGCGTCTTCTCGCCGTGGTCTTCGCTCACCTGGGCGAACTGCCCGCGGCGTCGTTCGCACACCTCGGGCGGCGACCCGCCGTGGCGGGCGACCGGCCGCCGTCGGGCTTCAGGTGCCCATGCCGGCCGGTAGCCCGGACGTGACGGGTGACCACGCGCCGTCTCGCCCGACCAGGCATCTCTGTCGGCGGACCGGACCCCTGCCTCGGCATACCACGCCTCTACGTCGGCGGACCACGCCTCTACCTCGGCGGGCCAGGGCCCGAGGTCGGCGGACCACGCCTCTACCTCGGCGGGCCAGGGCCCGAGGTCGGCTGACCACGCCTCTACCTCGACCGACCAGGGCTCTACCTCGGCAGGGCGGCTGCCAGGGGGCGGACGGTTCCGGGGGTTCGGGCGCGAGGGTGCGACAATCGCGACGTGTCCGCTGAGATCGACGCCAACCCGACCCCCGCCCCGCAGCACCCCGGGAACGGCTCGCGGCGGTCCGGCTCCCGCGCGACGTCGTCGCCGGAGGCGGAGCGCGCGGCCGCTCTCCGCGAGGCCGAACGGGCGGCCGCTCTCCGCGAGGCCGAACGGGCGGCCGACGCGGCCCGCACGGCGCTCGCCGAGGCGCTGCGGACGGTCGTGCGCGGCGGGGTCGACTCCTCCACGCGCCGCCGGGCCGAGTACTCGACGGACGCGTCGAACTACCGCGTCGTGCCCGAGGCCGTGGTGTACCCGCAGGACGCGGACGACGTCGTCGCGGCGCTCGACGTGCTGCGCGAGCTCGAGGTGCCGGTCACGGCGCGCGGCGCGGGCACGTCGGTCGCGGGGAACTCGATCGGCCCGGGCGTGGTCCTGGACTTCACGCGGCACGTGAACCGCGTGCTCGACGTGGACCCGGAGGCGCGCACGGCGCGCATCGAGCCGGGCGTGGTCATGTCGGCTCTCCAGAAGGAGGCCGCGCCGCACGGGCTGCGGTTCGGCCCGGACCCGTCGACGCAGAACCGCGCGACGCTCGGCGGCATGATCGGCAACAACGCGTGCGGGCCGCACGCCGTCGCTTACGGGCGCACGGTCGACAACGTCGTCGCGCTCGACGTCGTCGACGGCCGGGGCCGCCGCTTCACCGCCGGCAAGGGCGACCCGACGTTCGCGGCGGTCCCCGGCCTGGCGGAGCTCGTCCGCGAGAACCTCGCGCTGATCCGCACGGAGTTCGGGCGGTTCGGGCGCCAGGTGTCGGGCTACTCGCTCGAGCACCTGCTGCCGGAGAACGGGTCGGACCTCGCGAAGGCGCTCGTCGGCACCGAGGGCACGCTCGTGACGATCCTCGAGGCCACGGTGCGCCTGGTGCCGGTGCCGTCCAAGCCGACGCTCGTCGTGCTGGGCTACCCGGACATGCCGTCCGCGGCCGACGACGTCCCGACCTTCCTCGGTCTCGACCCGCTCGCGGTCGAGGGCCTCGACGCGCGGCTCGTCGACGTCGTGCGCCGCGCCAAGGGCGACGCGTCCGTCCCGCCGCTGCCGCCGGGCGCCGGCTGGCTCATGGTCGAGGTCGGCGGCGCGACGCCCGAGGAGGCGATGGCGAACGCGGAGGCGATCGTCGCGGCGTCGGGCAGCGAGGCCACGATGATCCTGCCCGCAGGCCCCGAGGCGACCAAGATGTGGCAGATCCGGGCCGACGGCGCGGGGCTCGCCGGGCGCACGCCCGCGGGCGAGCAGGCGTGGCCGGGCTGGGAGGACTCCGCCGTCCCGCCGGAGAAGCTGGGCGACTACCTGCGCGACCTCGACGCGCTCATGGCGCGCTACGGCGTCGACGGCCTGCCGTACGGGCACTTCGGCGACGGCTGCGTGCACCTGCGCATCGACATCCCGCTCGAGGCGTCGGGGTCGGTGCTGCGCACGTTCATGCTCGAGGCGGCGGAGCTCGTCGCGAAGTACGGCGGCTCGCTCTCGGGCGAGCACGGCGACGGCCGCGCGCGCTCGGAGCTGCTGCCGGTCATGTACAGCCCCGAGGCGATCGCCCTCATGGAGCGGTTCAAGGCCCTGTTCGACCCGCAGGACGTCATGAACCCGGGCGTCGTCGTGCGCCCGAGCGCGATCGACGACGACCTGCGCCGCCCGCACACGCACCCGCTGCTGTCGACGGTCGGCGCGCCGGGCACACCCGGCACGAGCACGGCCGCGCCCGCGAAGGTCACGAAGATCTCGCGCCGCGCCGGTTACCAGGGCTTCTCGTTCGCGCACGACCACGGCGACATGACGCAGGCCGTGCACCGCTGCGTCGGCGTGGGCAAGTGCCGCGCCGACACCAGCGCCGCGGGCGGGTTCATGTGCCCGTCGTACCAGGCGACGAAGGACGAGAAGGACGTCACGCGCGCCCGCGCCCGCGTGCTCCAGGAGGCGGTCAACGGCACGCTCGTCGGCGGCCTCGCGGCACCCGAGGTGCGCGAGTCGCTCGACCTGTGCCTGTCCTGCAAGGCGTGCTCGAGCGACTGCCCCGCCGGCGTCGACATGGCGCAGTACAAGTCCGAGGTGCTGTACCGCACGTATCGCGGCAAGCTGCGCCCCGTCGACCACTACTCGCTCGGCTGGCTGCCGATCTGGGCGCGCCTCGCCACGGGCATGCCGCGCCTGGCGAACAAGCTGCTCGGGTTCCGGCCGCTCGCGAAGGCGGTCCTGTGGGCGGGCGGCATGGACACGCGTCGCTCGATGACGGAGTTCGCCGAGGTGCCGTTCCGCACGTGGTGGAAGCGCGGCGGCGCGACCCAGGGCGTCCCCGGCCTGCGCATCGGCGAGCGGCCCGGCCACCCCCTGCGCGACGAGCGCCCCCAGGTCGTGCTGTGGACCGACTCGTTCAGCGACAACATGTCGCCCGGGGTGCCGCAGGCGGCCGTGAAGGTGCTCACCGCGGCCGGCTACGACGTCGTCGTCCCCGACGAGCAGGCGTGCTGCGGCCTCACGTGGATCAGCACGGGCCAGCTCGACGGCGCACGCAAGCGCCTGGAGAACCTGCTGTCCGTGCTCGGCCCGTACGCCGTGAACGGCATCCCGATCCTGGGGCTCGAGCCGTCGTGCACGGCCGTGCTGCGCTCCGACCTCGTCGACCTGTTCCCCGACGACCCGCGCGCCCGGGCGGTCTCCGCCGCGACGCGCACGCTCGCCGAGCTCCTCACGTCCGTGGACACCGCGCCCGGGCGCGAGTCCGGGTGGCGCGTGCCCGACCTGTCGGACGTGACGGCCGTCGTGCAGCCGCACTGCCACCAGCACTCGGTGATGGGCTTCGCCGCCGACGAGCGCCTGCTGCGCGACGCGGGCGCGACGATCAAGGTCCTCGCCGGGTGCTGCGGCCTCGCGGGCAACTTCGGCATGCAGAAAGGCCACTACGAGACGTCGGTCGCCGTCGCGGAGAACGCGCTGCTCCCCGCGCTGCGCGACGCCGCCCCCGGCGACGTGTACCTCGCGGACGGTTTCTCGTGCCGCACCCAGGCCGACGACCTCGCCGGCGTCCAGGGCAAGGCCCTCGTCGAGCTGCTCGCCGAGCGGCTCTGAGCGTCGCGCTGCGCGGCCAGGTCGCCCGACGGCGCTCGGCCGCCCGCGTGGGCGGCCGTCAGCCGCGCGCGGGGTGCACGTCCGTGATCGCGTAGCACTCCTCGTCGTCGATCGCGCGCGGCATCGGGTCGAGCGTGAGCGACGTCGGGTAGCCCAGCTCGTCGTCGAACGCGACGTCGGTGACGTCCTCGTGGCGCTCGTCGACGAGGTCGAGGAACCCGTCGATCGTGCGGCCGCCGCTCTCGACGTAGGACTCGGGGGTCATCTCCAGGTGCGCGAGGCTCGCGGCGACCGCGACCACCTCGCCGGCCGCGACCTCGACGTCGAAGTCCCCGACGAGGTTCCGCTCGCCGCACGACGACGTCAGCGTGAACGCGTAGTCGTCGTACCCCGCCGCAGCCCACCGGTCCCGGGCCTCCGGGAGCCCGGCGACGGGCCCCTCGGCGCTCGCGGGCGCGCACGCGGTCACGAGCGGCGCGACGACGAGCGCGCCCAGGGCGAGCACCGCCGTCGTCCAGGACGGCCGAGCACGGCGGCGCGAGGTCTTCTCCATGCCCTGCTCGTGTGCCGACCCGGCCCGGTCTTGCCCTGCGCTGCACGTTCGTGCACCGAGGTGCGGTCCGTGGGGACCGGCGTGAGCATGGCAGGGGAGCGCCACCGCGGGCGGCGCTTCTTTCCTGTCGTCAGCGGTGAGAGGGAGTGGCATGTACTACTCGAGCGGCAACTACGAGGCGTTCGCGCGGCCGCGCAAGCCGGAGCGGACGGACCGGCTCGGGTCCGTGCACCTGGTGGGAGCGGGCCTCGCGTCGCTCTCCGCGGCGGGCTTCCTCGTCCGCGACGGCCAGGTCCCGGGGGAGAAGATCACCGTCTACGAGCGGCTCAGGCTCCCCGGTGGTGCGCTCGACGGCATCAAGGAGCCGCGGCGCGGGTTCGTGATCCGCGGCGGGCGCGAGCTCGAGGACCACATGGAGTGTCTGTGGGACCTGTTCCGCTCCGTGCCGTCGATCGAGACCGAGGGAGTGTCGGTCCTCGACGAGTTCTACTGGCTCAACAAGGACGACCCGAACTTTTCGCTCCAGCGCGTCACGGAGGACCGCGGCAAGGACGCGCACTTCGACAACCTGTTCCGCCTCGACGAGAAGGCGCAGAAGGAGATCACGAAGATCTTCCTCGCGCGCCGCGAGGACATGGAGGGGAAGTCGATCGAGGACGTCATGTCGAAGCACTTCCTCGACAGCCAGTTCTGGCTCTACTGGCGCACGATGTTCGCGTTCCAGGAATGGCACAGCGCGCTCGAGTTCAAGCTGTACCTGCACCGGTTCATCCACCACGTCGGCGGCCTGCCCGACCTCTCGGCGCTCAAGTTCACCAAGTACAACCAGTACGAGTCGATGGTGCTGCCGCTCACGCGCTGGCTCATGGACCAGGGTGTCACCTTCCGGTTCCACGTCGAGGTCACCGACGTCGACTTCGAGCTCGCCCCGGACCGCAAGGTCGCCACGCGGCTGCACCTGCTCGATCACGGGGCCGCCCACGAGTCCGGCGGGGCGGCCGTCGAGCAGACGATCGACCTCGGGGAGGACGACCTCGTCATCGCGACCATCGGCTCGCTCACGGAGAACTCCGACAACGGCGACCAGCACACGCCCGCGCGCCTCGACACGGGGCCCGCGCCCGCGTGGGACCTGTGGCGGCGCATCGCGGCCAAGGACCCGTCGTTCGGCCGGCCCGACGTGTTCAGCACCGACATCCCGCGCACCAAGTGGCAGTCCGCCACGGTCACGACCCTCGACCGGCGCATCCCCGAGTACATCGAGCGCATCTGCCGACGCGACCCGTTCAGCGGGAAGGTCGTCACGGGCGGCATCGTCACCGCGCGCGACTCGGCCTGGCTCATGAGCTGGACCGTCAACCGGCAGCCGCACTTCAAGGCGCAGTCGCCGGACGAGATCGTCGTGTGGGTCTACGGGCTGTTCGTCGAGACGCCGGGCGACTACGTGAAGAAGCCGCTCCAGGACTGCACGGGCGAGGAGATCACGCAGGAGTGGCTGTACCACCTCGGCGTCCCCGAGGCCGACATCCCGACCCTCGCCGCCGAGGCCGCGAGCTGCGTGCCCGTGATGATGCCGTACGTCACGGCGTTCTTCATGCCCCGTCACGCGGGCGACCGGCCCCAGGTCGTGCCCGACGGCGCACGGAACTTCGCGTTCATCGGCCAGTTCGCCGAGACGACGCGGGACACGATCTTCACCACCGAGTACTCCGTGCGCACCGGCATGGAGGCGGCCTACCAGCTGCTCGACCTGGAGCGCGGCGTGCCCGAGGTGTTCAACAGCACGTACGACGTCCGCAAGCTGCTCGCCGCGGTGAGCGCCCTGCGCGACGGCGAGGAGCTCGACCTCCCCGGACCGCGGATCCTGCGCGACCGGCTCCAGAAGAAGGTCGACGCCACCGAGATCGGCGAGCTGCTCGCCGAGTTCAGCCTGCTGTCCCACGACGAGTAGCGGCACGCACCGCGTCGGCGAGCCGGGAGACGGCTTCGTCGACGCGGGCGTCGGCGAGGTTGCCGTACCCGAGCACGAGGGTCGTCGACCGCTCGGCGGGGCGCACCTGGTAGCGGCGCAGGTCGACGACGGTCACCTCGCGCCGCGCGGCCTCGCGCACGACGTGAGCGGCGTCGGGCGCGGGGTCGTCCGGCGAGCCCGGCAGGGAGAGCAGCGCGTGCATCCCCGCCGCGATGCCGCTCACCGCGGCGCCGGGCAGCTCCCGGGCGAGGGCGTCGAGCACGGCGTCACGACGGCGGCGGTAGCGCCCGCGCGCGGCGCGCAGGTGCCGGTCGTAGCCGCCGGACGCGACGAGGCGCGCGAACGTGAGCTGGTCGACGGTGGACGGGGCCGCCGTCGGGCCGTGCGGGGCGGCCGCGCGCGCGACGGACTCGCGCCAGCGGGCGGGCACGACCATCCACCCGACGCCGAACGCGGGGCTCATCGTCTTGCTCACCGAGCCGAGCAGCACGACCCGGTCGGGGTCGAGCTGCTGGAGCGCGGCGACGGGTCGGCGGTCGTAGCGGAACTCGGCGTCGTAGTCGTCCTCGATCACGAGGGCGTCGGCGGTGCGGGCCCACGTGAGCACCGCCTCGCGCCGCTCGGGCGCCAGCGCGGCGCCGGTGGGGAACTGGTGCGCGGGCGTGAGCAGCGCCGCGCGCGCCCCGGTCCGTCGCGACGCCGCGACGAGCGCGTCGACGTCCGCGCCCGCGTCGTCCACGGGGACCGGGACGGGGGTGAGGCCGGCCCGCGTCGCGACGTCGCGCAGGACCGACCAGCTCGGGTCCTCCACCAGGACGTGCGTGTGGCCCGCCTCGACGAGCGCGGCGGCGACGCGCGCCATCCCGTCGGTCGCGCCGCGCGTGAGCACGACGGCGTCGTCCGGCCCGGAGACGACGCGCGCCCGGCGCAGGTGGCCGGCGACGACGGCGCGCGCGTGCGGGTGCCCGGCAGGGGCGGGCTGGCCGAGGTCGTCGTTCGACGCGGTACCGGTCGAGGAACCGAGCGCGTCGCGCGCCGCCCGCAGCCACGCGTCGCGCGGGACGTGGCGCAGGTCGGGTACGCCGGGCGCGAGGTCGAACCGGGCGCGCGCGGCGTGGGTCCTGCCGGTGTCGGTCCGACCGGCGTCCACGACGGCGCGCGCGGGTCTACCATCCGCCGCTCGTTCCTCGCGGCTCCCGCCAGGCCCGCCACGACCCGCGCGCGCCGTCGTTCCCGCCGGGCTCGTGGGCCGCTCGCCCAGCGCACTCGTTCCCCTCGGGCTCGTCGATCGGGCGCCGGCTGCGGCGGAGACGCGGGTCGCGGAGCCGGTGCGCGCCTCGAGGAAGCCCTCGGCGACGAGCTGGCCGTACGCCTCCGTGACGACCCACCGCGACACCCCGAGCGACTCGGCGAGCTGGCGGCTCGGCGGCAGCGCCGCCCCGACGGGGACACGGCCGGTGTGCACGGCGTCGCGGACCGCGCGCTCGAGCCGCTCGACGCGCGACCCCGGCCCTGTCCCCAGGTCGAGCAGCGCCTCCCAGGCGAGCGCCGCCGTCGTGCCCGGCGGTGGAGCAGGATTGGTCTGGTCGACACCCATGGAATCGGACCGTACACCCGCGCCGATCGCTCCGTAGCGTGGAGCACGTCATCAGGACCACGGGTCCACCACGGACCACGCGGGTCCACCACGAACCTCGGGAGACCACCATGCGGTACCGCACCATCGGCGACGGGCGCACCTCCTTCGACGTGTCGACCCTGTGCCTCGGCACGATGAACATGGGCACGCTCGTCGACGAGGACACGTCGTTCGCGATCCTCGACCGCTTCGTCGAGGCGGGCGGCACGTTCCTCGACACGGCGAACAACTACAGCCTCTGGGCCGGGGGGCACGGCCGCGACAGCGAGGACCTCCTCGGCCGCTGGCTCGCGAGCCGCGGCGTGCGCGACCAGGTCCGCATCGCGACGAAGCTCGGCGCGGCGCAGAAGGACAGGTCCCTCCCGCTGTCGAACACGCCGCCGACGAACTTCCAGGGCCTCGGCGCCGACGTCGTCGGCTACGAGGCGCACGAGAGCCTGCGGCACCTCGGCGTCGACCACCTGGACGTGCTGTACGGGCACGTCGACGACCACGAGACGCCGCTCGCCGAGACCGTCGGCGCGTTCGGCAAGCTCCAGGCCGAGGGCGTCGTGGGCATCACCGGCATCTCGAACGTCGCGCTGTGGCGCGTCGTCGAGGCGCGGGAGGAGGCGCTGCGCCAGGGCGTCGCGCCCTACGGGCTCGTCCAGCAGAACTACACGTACGCCTACCCGACGCCGGAGGTCGGCCGGCACAACTGGGCCTCGTACGAGCTGCTCGACTACGCGGCGTCCACGGGGGTCGACGGGCGCCCGCCGCTCGCCGTCACCGCCTACTCGCCGATCCTCCAGGGCGCGTACGTGCGCCGGGACAAGCCGCTGTGGGACGGGTTCGACCACCCGACCACGCGCGAGCGCATCCGCCTCCTGCACGAGGTCGCGGGCGAGCTCGGCGCGACGCCCAACCAGGTCGCGCTCGCGTGGCTCCTCGGGGGCGAGCACCCGGTGATCCCGCTCGTCGGGCCCAGCACGATCGAGCAGCTCGACGAGCTCCTCGGCGCGGCCGACCTCGAGCTCGACCCGGAGCTGCGCGCGCGGCTCGACGCCGCCTGAGCCCGCGTGCTCGCCCGGCCCGGCGCCACGGCGTCGGGCCGGGCTGCCACCGTGGGCGGGTGCTCACCACCACCGTCGCGCGCGTCCGGGCGGACGACTGGCGCGACCTCCGGGACGTCCGCCTGCGCGCGCTCGCGGACGCGCCGACCGCGTTCGGCTCGACCGTCGCGCGCGAGGCCGCCTTCCCCCACGACGTGTGACGCGAGCGCGCGGCCGGGCTGCGGACGTCGCGGGGCGTCGCCGGGTAGGGTGCGGGGACCTGTTCCCGGACCGTGCCGAGGGGGCCACGTGGAGTTCCAGGACGTCGTGCGACGCCGACGCATGGTGCGCCGGTTCACCGACGAGCCCGTCGCGCCGGACGCCGTCGACCGCCTCGTGCGCAACGCCGTCCGCGCGCCGAGCGCGGGGTTCGCGCAGGGGTGGTCGTTCCTCGTGCTCACCGAGCCCGACGACGTCGCGCGCTTCTGGGCCGCGACCTCACCCGAGCGGCCCGAGCGGAGCATGAGCGCGTGGCTCGCCGGGATGCGCACCGCGCCCGTGCTCGTCGTGGTCCTCACGTCGAAGGACGTCTACCTCGACCGGTACGCCGAGGACGACAAGGGCTGGGCGGACCGCGACGAGAACCGCTGGGCCGTCCCCTACTGGCACGTCGACGCCGGGATGGCGGCGCTGCTCATGCTCCAGACCGCCGTCGACGAGGGGCTCGGCGCGTGCTTCTTCGGCGTCGCGCCGGGCGAGGTCGGGCGGCTGCGCGCGGCCTTCGACATCCCCGACGCGTACGCCCCGACCGGGGTCGTCGCCGTCGGGCACCCCGCCGACCGGGCGACCACGGGCTCGCCGCGACGTCGCGAGCGCAAGCCGCTCGACGACGTCGTGCACCGCGGCCGCTGGGGAGGCCGATCGTGAGGCGCCCGCCCGCCCGCGCGGCGGTGCTCGCGACGTCGGCCGTGCTCGCCGTCCTTGGGACGACCGCCTGCACCGGCGGACCGTCGCCCGGCCCGACCGGCGGCCCGACGACGTCGGGCACCGCGGACGCGCCCGGTCCGGACGCCGGCGACCCCACGTCCCCGGCGCCGACGACCGAGACCGCACCGGGGGATCCGGACGCGACGACCGGCGGCCCGTCCGACCTGCTGCCCGACCCCGCGGACGCGCCGGCCCCCGAGGTCACGATCCTGGGCGGGGCCGCGTCCGCACCGCCGCTCGTCGCGCGCGCCGGGTGGCAGGTCGTCGGGTCGAGCGGCGCGTGCGTGCTGTCGTGGCGCGGCGCGAGCGACCCTGAGGCGCCGGGAGCAGGCGCCCGGGAGGCGTCCGACGCCCTGCTCACCGAGACCGTCGTCGCGGACCGGGGCGACCCGGGTGCGACGCGTGAGGTCCTGCTCCCGCTCACGTCCGACGGCGTGGCGGTGCAGGGCGTGAACGCGGTCGCCCAGGACTGGGCCGTGGGCACGCCGCGCGGCGAGGTCCGGGTCCGCGGTGCGGCGCGCGTCGTGAGCGTGCCGACGTTCGACGGCGGCGCGTCGACCCAGTCCGTCGTGCTCGCGCTCGACTGCGCCGGGCCGCTCGACGAGGGCGCGTGGCAGCGGCTGCTCGCCGACGTGCGCGTCGGTCTCGTCGCACCCGTCGAGGAACCCGGCGTCTGGCTCTCGTAGCCGGATCCTGGAGCCGGCGCACGGCCCGGCCCGTGGGCGCGGAGCCGTGGCGCGGCGACGTCAGGCGTCGCGGTCGCGCAGCGCCGGGACGTGCAGCCCGACGACGGCGCGCGCGTCCGCGGGCAGCTCGTCCCAGTCCTCGACGGTGTCGAGGTCGACCGCGGTCCCGGGCCGCTGCACGACGACGGCCCGCAGCCCGAGCCGCGCGGCCTCCGCGACGTGGGCCGCACGGCTGCCCGCCCCGAACCGAAACCGAAACCCGTCGCCGACGGGACCGCTGCCTCGCCGAGCACGAGGTTCCCGTCGTTCTGAGCCGGTTTCCGACAGCGACCCCGTGGTCGTCGGCGCGGAAGCCGGGGGGTCGAGGACGAGGAGGTTCGTGCCCGTGCCCCCGCGGTCCGTCGCGACGACGACGGGCGCGTCCTCGGCGAGCAGCGCCGCCACGTCGGCGGGCGTGAGCGCGGGGAGGTCGGCGTGCGCGACGAGGAGCCGCACCGGACCCTCCGGGGACTCGTCACGCGCCGCGATCTCCCGGCCGAGGTCGACCGCCGCGTCCAGCCCCGGCCGGTCCGCGGGCTGCAGCACGATGCGCAGCCGGTCGGCGTCGTCGGTCAGCAGGAGACCGTCCGACGCGGCCGCGTCCGCAGCGCCGGCGGACTCGTCCACCACGACGTCGCGCAGCGCCCGCCACGTGAACCGCGGGTCCGACGTCACCACGACCACGCGCTCGACGCCGTCGCTCGCGAGCAGCGTCCCCACGACGTGCCGCGCGAGCACGGCGATCAGCCGGCTGCGCGCCGCAGGGTCGAGGACGTGCGCGAGCCGCGACTTCCCCGACGACCCGTCGCGCAGCGGCACGACGGCGACCACGCGCCCCGGACGGGCGGGCCCACCGGGACGAGCAGCGCCGTCGGGCACCACGAGGTCACCCACGCGCGGCACCCGCCGACGCGAGGAGCGTGCGCGCGAGGCGCTCGCGGCCCGCGGCGCCGCCCATGACGGTGTCCGTGACCACGACGTCCATCCCGAGGCCCCGCACGGCGTCCGCGAGGTGGGCGTCGTGGTCGTCGATCACCATGACGTCGACGAGCCCGGCGTACAGGCGCGCGACGCCGAGCGCGGAGACCTCGTGCCCGAGCGTCGTGAGGATCTGCGCCGCGGGCCCCTTGATCGCGCGGCCGCCGACGATCGGGCTCACCGCGACGCGGCGCGCGGACGTCCCGGCCAGCGCCTCCCGCACACCCGGGACCGCGAGCACCGGCTCGACCGACAGGAACGGGTTCGACGGCGCGACCACGACCACGTCGGCGTCGGTCACCGCGTCGAGCACGCCGGGCGCGGGGCGCGCGGCGTCGATCCCGTCGTAGACGAGGCCCAGGACGTCGTCCGCGTGCCGGCGCCCCACGAAGTACTCCTGGAACCCGAGCCGGCCCGCGGGCGTGTCGACGAGCGTCGCGACGCGGTCGTCGCTCACGGGCAGGACGCGCGCCCGGACGCCGAGCGCCGTCGTGAGCCGCGCGGTCACCTCGGTCAGGGTCGACCCCGCGCGCAGCCCGGCCGTCCGGACCACGTGCGTCGCGAGGTCGCGGTCCCCGAGCGTGAACCACGTGTCCTCGCCGAGCCGGCCCATCGCCTCCAGCGCCGCGTACGTCTCGCCGACGACGCCCCAGCCGCGCTCCTCGTCCGCGAGCCCGGCGAGCGTGTACGTCACGGTGTCGAGGTCGGGCGAGATCCACAGCCCGTGCAGCTCGACGTCGTCCGCCACGTTGACGACGACCGTGAGCTCGGCCCCGGCGAGGTCCAGACCGTGCGCGAGGCGTGCCCCGCCGACCCCGCCCGCGAGCACGGTCACGCGGTCGGTGCGGTGTTCTGCTGTCACGACGACGAGCCTACGTCGGGGCGTCGGGGTCCCGGCGGTTCGTGCGCCGGACCCGTGCCACGATGGGCGCATGGCCGTCTTCGCCTTCTCCGTCGCCCCGCTCGGTGCCGGCGAGTCCGTCGCGGACTCCGTCGCCGAGGCCGTCCGCATCGTCCGCGAGTCGGGCCTGCCCAACCGCACCACCGCGATGTTCACCGAGATCGAGGGCGACTGGGACGCCGTCATGCCCGTGATCCAGCGCGCCACGGAGGCCGTGGGCGCGGGCGGGCACCGCGTCTCGCTCGTCATCAAGGCGGACATCCGCCCCGGCCGTACCGGGGAGCTCACGGGGAAGGTCGAACGGGTCGAGGAGCGCCTCGCCGTGGAGTCCGAGGAGACCGGGCACGCCTGACCTGCACGGTCGCGCGGGGGCGGTTCGACCGGTTCGAGGGACTTGACCGGCGACGTAGGCTATGGCGCAAACGCCCCCGCCCAGGTCGCGTCCCGCTGCAGCAGGAGATCCCCCGATGCCCCTCTTCGAGGTGGACGCCGAGCGTCCCGTACTGGTCCAGCCGCCCCAGCCGGCAGGTGCCTTCGGGACGGACGCGCAGCGTGTCGTGGACGGCAACATCGAGGGGCTGCTGGGCGAGCAGATCTTCCCCGTCGCGCAGGGCACGTCCGACGACGAGCCCCACCTGCTCGCGCTCGACGCCGCAGGGCTCCCGGTCGTCATCGAGGTCACCGCGGAGCTCACGGAGGAGGCCCTCACCGCGGCGCTCAACCACGCCGGCCGGGCCGGGCGTCTCACGCGCGCCGAGCTCGCCGCCCGCTACACCGGCGGCGCGTCGCGGTTCCAGCAGGACGTCGCGGCGTTCTACGACAACGTCCCCCTCACGCGCTCGCAGGCGACCGCCCGCGCGACCGGTGCCCGGCTCATCGTCATCTGCTCGAGCGCCGCACCGGGCATCCAGGACGCGCTCGACTTCCTCCGCCAGCCCGGCTCCCCGGTCGCGGTCCTGCGCCTCGGCGTCGTGCAGGGCGCCGACGGCCGCCGCTTCGTCGACGTGTCCCCGCTCGCGATGACGCGCGACAACCCCGCGCCACCCGCGGCACCCGAGCCCCGCCGGGGCCGCGCCGTGGCCCCCGGATCCGACTTCGCGGACGGCGTCGCCGTGGGCCGAGCCCTGACCGGCAAGTTTCCCGTGGTGACGCGGCAGGCCGCGCAGTCCCGGGCCGAGCGCCGTCGTGCCGCCGAGCTCGAGCCGCGCGCCCTCCCCGGGATCGCACCCACCGCGGCCGACGAGACCGGCCCGCTGGCCCCGGTCGCCGCGCCCTCGGTGCCGTCGCACGCCGAGCCCCCGGTCCTGGACTTCGTGCCCCTCGACGACCCGCTCACCGCGCGGACCGTGCCCGAGCCCGCGTCCACCGGCTGGGCCGACCGCCGGCCCGTCGAGGCCGGCGACGAGACGCCCACCCCGCGCACCTCGATCCTCACGCGCGAGTCCATCCGGACCCGCGAGTCCATCCGGACGCGCGAGTCGTACCTCACCCACGAGTACGGCGAGCAGCGGAGCCCGTCGCGCGAGCAGCCGTACGACCCGCTGTCGTACCACCCGCCGGTCGACCTCGACCCGGCACCCCCGCGCGCGTCCGCGAGCCGGGACGTCGTCCCCGTGCCGCCCCCGCCCCCCGCGGACGTGCCGCTCGGCCCCGACGACGACCCCGACCTCGTCGCGCTCGCCCGCGCGTTCGGCACGCCCCGCGAGCTCGTGTGGTCCCGGCCGCGGCGCGGCCAGCGCTTCGAGGCGGTCCTCCAGCCCGACGGCTTCATCGAGCTCTCCGACGGCGCGCGCTACCGCCACCCCGACCTCGCCGCCGTCGCCGTGTCGGGCACCCACACCGCCGACGGCTGGAGCGTCTGGCGCCTCGGCGGCGACGACGGCCCCACCCTCACCGACGCCTTCCGCCAGCACCACGCCTGACCCACCGTTCGGGCTGACGAGCCCGGGCAGGACGGCGGCCCGGGCCGTGGAGCCGGCCCGGGCCCGACGCGAGGAGGCCGCGCTCAGTCGGTCGAGCGCACCATGGTGCGGATCCCGACCGCGAGCCCGACGGCGGCCGTCACGACGGCGGCGACCCAGCCCCACGCGACGGCCGAGGCCGTGAGGTCGCCGGCGAACAGCGCGCGCTCGGCGTCGACGACGTACTGGAGCGGGTTGACGTCGGACGCCACCTGCATCCACCGCGGCCCGGTCTCGAGCGGCAGGAGCATGCCGGACAGGATCATGAGCGGGAAGATCAGCGTCTGCTGCACGACCCAGAACATCCAGTCCTGCTTGCGCACCGCGAGCGCGAGCGCGTAGCTGAGGGACCCGATCCCGACGCCGAAGACGGCGAGGAGCGCGAGCCCGACGACGGCCCCGGCGGGGTGGAGCTCGAACCCGAACGGGAGCATGACGAGCACGACGACGACCGACTGCGCGACGATCGGGACCATCTCCTTGAGCGCGCGGCCCACGAGCAGCGAGGCGCGCGAGAGCGGGGCGACGAGCATGCGCTCGTGCGCGCCGGTCTGGAGCTCGACGAGCAGGTTCGCGCCGGTCGTGGTGGTCCCGAAGAGCGTGGTCATCACGAGGATGGACGGGACGAACCACTGCCAGACGTTGCCGCCCAGGACCTCCTGCCCGGTCGTCGTGCCGCCGAGCGACCCGACGAGCAGGGGGCCGAACAGCGCGAGGAAGACGATCGGCTGGACGAGCCCGAACAGCACGGAGAACGGGTCGTGCAGCACGGGCCGCAGCTCGCGGACGAGCACGATCCGGGTGTCGCGCGCGAACGCGGCGAGCCCGCGACGTGCGCGCGGACGTGCCGGGGCCGGATGCGGGGCGATGCTGGTGGGGGCGATGTCGACGGTGCTCATGCTGCGGTCCTCTCGGTGGGGCGGGTGCCCTCGGCGGGGGTGTCGGTCGGGGTCGCGGCGCCGGCCTCGCGCAGGCTGCGGCCCGTCAGGGCGAGGAAGACGTCGTCGAGCGTGGGGCGGTGCACCAGCGCGGTCTCGACGGCGATGCCGTCCGCGTCGGCGGCGCGCAGCAGCCGGGGGAGGTACGCGTCGCCGCGTTCGGCCCGCACCTCGAGCGAGGGTGCGGCGTCGTGCCCGACGGCGGGGGTGCCGTCGGGCGTGCGGGTCGCCTCGCGGAAGCCCTCGACGCGGCGGGCGAGCGCGAGGAGGCGCGCCGCGTCGTCGTGCAGCGGGCCCTGCGTGGGCGCGAGCGTCACGACGACGCGGTCCCCGGCGAGGTCGGCCTTGAGGTTCTCGGCGGTGTCGTCGGCGATGACCTGACCGTGGTCGACGACGACGACGCGCTCGGCCATGGTGTCGGCCTCGTCGAGGTAGTGCGTGGTGAGGACGATCGTCATGGGCTCGCCCGTCGACGCGAGGGCGTCGTCGCGCATACGCAGCACGTGCTCCCACAGGTTCGCGCGGTTGTGCGGGTCGAGGCCGGTCGACGGCTCGTCGAGGAACAGCAGCGACGGCGCGTGCACGAGGCCCATGGCGACGTCGAGCCGGCGACGCTGCCCGCCGGAGAGGTCGGAGACCTTGCGCGCGCCGTAGGACCCGAGCTCGAGCGAGTCGAGGAGCTCGTCGGCGCGGCGTCGAGCGGTGCGTCGGTCGAGGCCGTGGATGCGGCCCTGGCTCGCGAGCTCGTCGACGGCACGCTGGGCGTGACCGGCGCCGTTGCCCTGCCCGACGTAGCCGATGCGGTGGCGGACTGCGTCGGGCTCGGCGACGACGTCGTGGCCCGCGACGGTCGCGGTGCCCGACGTGGGACGGATGAGCGTGGTGAGCATGCGGAGCGTGGTCGTCTTGCCGGCGCCGTTGGGGCCGAGGACGGCGACGAGCTCGCCGGGTGCGACGTCGAGGTCGATGCCGCGGACGGCGTGCACCGTGGCGCTCGCGTCGCGCCCGACGGCGAAGTCCTTGGTCAGTGCTCTGGTGCGGATCACGGTGGCTCCTCCTGGGTGTGCTTCGTGCGTCGAGACCGACGGTGCCAGAAGTAGAGGCCAGGTTCGGTCCTCTACTCCTGGCACCCTGGGGTCATGCTCGAGACCTCTGGACGACTGCTCCGACTGCTCTCGCTGCTCCAGGCGCGCCGGGACTGGCCCGGGTCCGCGCTCGCCGAGCGGCTCGAGGTGAGCCCGCGCACCGTGCGGCGCGACGTCGACCGGCTGCGCGAGCTCGGCTACCCGGTCGGCGCGACGAAGGGGCCCGACGGCGGGTACCGGCTCGATGCCGGGGCGGACGTGCCGCCCCTCCTGTTCGACGACGAGCAGGCGGTCGCCGTCGCGATCGCACTGCGTACCGGGACGCTCCCCGGCGTCGAGGACGCCGCAGCACGCGCGCTCGCGACGATCCGTCAGGTCATGCCCGCGCGCCTGCGCACGCGCATCGACGCGTTGGAGGTGACGGCGGTGCCCGGCCGGAGGGAGCGGGCCCTGCCCGCGGTCAGCGCCGACGTTCTCGTGGCCGTCGGCTCGGCGGCCGTCGAACGCCGCGTGCTGCGGTTCGACTACGACGGCGGGACGGGCGAGGTGCTCCGCGCGCCGGGCCAGGAGGAGGGGGAGGGGTTCCGTGCGCCGCGCCGGGTGGAGCCGCACCACGTCGTCACGTGGGGCGGGCGGTGGTACCTCGTCGCGTGGGACCTCGACCGGGACGACTGGCGAACCTTCCGGATCGACCGGATGGCGCCGCGCGAGGGCGCCGGAGCGCGCTTCGAGCGGCGGGCGCTGCCGGCCCCGGACGTGGCGACGTTCATCGCCGAGAGGTTCACGCAGCCCGTGACGCCCGTGCGGGGGACGGTCGAGCTCGAGCTGGACGCCGCCGTCGTGGCGGCATGGGCCGGAACGGGCGCACTCGTGGAGGCCGTGGGCGAGGGGCGGTGCCGGCTGACGGCGGGCTCCTGGTCGTGGGGCGGGCTCGCCGCCTGGTTCGGGATCTTCGACGCCCCCTTCACCGTGGTCGGGCCGGACGAGCTGCGCACGGCGATGACCCGCCTCGCGGCGCGGGCGACGGCCGCGGCCGATCCTGCGGGGACGGACGCAGCGGGCCCACGGCAACGTCCTGCGTGAGGGGCGGTGCTCGCCGGGCCTGGTGCCCCGGAGGAGAGTGGTCCGGGTCACCACGGCGCGAGTTGACCTCCCGCCCCGGGACCCCGTAATGTTCTCGAGGTCGCCCGGCAGGGAGGAACAGACACCACGGCACAGCTCCTCGGAGCAGATGCGAAGTGGCTGGTCCCCCGGGTGAAACTCCCACCAGATTCTCGGAGCACAGTGCTGCGCCGGTGAACGAGTGAGGGTGTCTGGATCAGGTACATTTCTGAACGGAAATCCGGTTTTCACCGGTCCGGGACGAACGGCCGGGTCTGGTAGGATTCAGAACGAAGGAAGCGCCCCGCGTAAGGGCCTCGGGAACGAGGTCGGAGGCGGTGTGTGTCGGTTGTTTGAGAACTCAACAGTGTGCTTGTTAGTCAATGCCAATTTTTTGTCCCTGTGGCATGGCTGATCGTCTTCGCCCGTCGGGTGGGGTGGTTGGTTGTGTCTGGGATTCCTTTGGTT
>NZ_JBQEMZ010000024.1:34969-55511 GCF_052044445.1 Cellulosimicrobium sp. 22598 | reverse complement strand
CGGGCCTGGCGGGAGCCGCGAGGAACGAGCGGCGGATGGTAGACGCGGCACCACCACCCACCCCGCCCACCCAACCCGACCACACGCCGTCGAACACAAGAACCACGGCTCTACCTCGGCAGACCGGGGCTCTACCTCGCGCGACCAGGGCTCTACCTCGGCGCGAGGGGGCTGGAATCCTGGGCACCGCTCCGACGTTATGTCAGCAGAACACCGCCGACAGACCCTGAGGAGGTCACATGGCCCGCCTCGCACGCCGTGTCCAGGTAGAGAACGACTACGGCGAGATCATGCACTACGAGCGCCACACCGGCGGCGGCCTCGTGTCGCCGCACGCCCGCGTCCCCGAGTCCGTCCCGGTCGGGTCGGGCACGTACGTCGAGAAGGGGGCCGTCGTCGGGTACGGCTCGCAGCTCGGCGAGGGAAGCTGGATCGACCGCGACGTCACCCTCGGCCGGGACGTCCGCATCGGCGACAACGTGCGCCTCTGCCCCGAGACCCGGGTCGGCGACCGCGCCCGCGTCGGCAGCGGCGCGCGCGTCGGGCGCCGCGTGCTCGTGGAGCCGGGCGCCGTCGTCCCGCCGGACGAGATCGTCCCCGACGACGCGACCGTGCGCCGCCGGGGCGGCGTCCGCTCGGGGTACGACGTCGCCGCCTGAGCACCGCCGAACCCGGGGTCGCCGGCGTCGAACCCGGGGACGTCCCGGGTTCGACGCCGCGGGGCACCCACGGCCCCGGGTTCGGCGCCGCGGCCCGTGGACGTCCTTCCGTCGCGGCGGTCGGGTGCGTAGCCTTGCCGACCGTGACCTTCCCGCCGCACGGCCCCGCCGTCCCCCCTCCGCACCCGCAGCCGACGCCGGTGCACCCGCACCCGCAGGGGCCCGCGGGCGCCGTGGGGCCGCTCGACCCGCGCGCCGTGCTCGAGGGCCGGCCGCCGGGCCGGGCTCGCGTGGGCGTGATCGTGACGATCGCGGTCGCGAGCCTGTGCCTGCTGGTCGGCCTGGTGCTCGCGGCGCTGTCCGGGGTCGGGACGTTCACCGTCGGCCTGCTGCTGGCGCTCGTGCCGCTCGGCATCTGGGTGCCGGTCGTGCTCGCGCTCGACCGCCTGGAGCCGGAGCCGCCGAGCGCGCTCGTCGTGGCGTTCCTGTGGGGCGCCGGGATCGCGACGCTCGTCGCGGGGATCCTCAACACGCTCGGCCTGGAGCTCCTCACCGCGCCGCTGTTCGGCGAGGAGGTCGGCTGGTACGTCGTCGCGTCGTTCGGGGCGCCGTTCGTCGAGGAGATCCTCAAGGGCGCGGTGCTGTTCGGGATGCTGTGGTTCCGCCGGCACGAGATCGACGGCTGGACCGACGGCGTCATCTACGCCGCGATGGTCGCGCTCGGGTTCGCGGCGGTCGAGAACGTCACGTACTTCATCATGGCGGCGCAGGACGGCACGCTCGGCCCGACGTTCGTGCTCCGCGCGCTCGTCACTCCCCTGCTGCACCCGCTGTGCACGGCGCTCACGGGCCTCGGCGTCGCGAGCGCGGCCACGAGCCCGCCCGGCCCGCGCCGGGTCCTCGCGCCGATCGGCGGCCTCGCGGCGGCCATCGCGCTCCACATGCTGTGGAACGCCTCGACGGGGTTCGGCACGCTCGCGCTCGGGGTCGCCTACCTCGCGGGGCTCGGGGTGCTGGTCACGCTGATCGTCCTGCTCGTGCGCGACCGGCGCCGCACGGTCGCGACGATCCAGCGCCAGCTCGTGCCGTACGTCCCGACGGGCCTGGTCACACCGGCCGACCTCACGATGCTCTCGACGCTCGCCGCGCGCCGCCAGGCACGTGACTGGGCCCGCCGCACGGGTGGTGCCGGCGCCGCGCACGCCATGCGGGACTACCAGCAGGCGGCGACCGAGCTCGCGCTGCTCCACGACCGCGTCGCGCGCGGCGCGGTCGAGGCGTGGCGCGTCGAGGGGCAGCGCCGCGCGCTGCTGCAGCTCATGCTCACGGCGCGCCAGGCGTTCCTCGTGCGGACGCCGCAGCCGCCGCCCGCACCGTGGTCCCCGGGCGCGCCGTCCGGCTTCACGTCCGACGCGTGGGTGCCCGGTCAGGGCGCGTGCTAGCCCGGAAGCCTCCGCCGACGTCTACCCGGCGCCGCCGCGGGGCGGCGTCCGGATGACGAGCACCGCGTCGACCGGGGCGCCGTCGAGCGCCCGGTAGGAGTGGTCGGCGTCCGACACCCAGCGCAGCTCGTCGCCCTCCTCGACGACCGCCTCGGCCCCGTGGCGCCCGGCGCGCAGCCGACCGCGCGTGATGAGCAGGTGCTCGACGACGCCCGGCCCGTGGGGCGGCGAGGTCCGGTCCGCGTGGGCCTCGAGGTGCAGGTGGTAGATCTCGACGGCCGTGCCGCCGGGCAGGTGGTGCGCATCGAGCAGGCGCGCGGTGACGCCCTCGGACGACACCTCCGTGCCCGCCCGCTCGGCGAGCAGCGTCGCGAGCGGGACGCCGAGCGCCCCGGCCAGCGCGTAGAGGGTCGCGAGCGTCGGGTTGCGCGCGCCGTGCTCGATCTCGGAGAGCGAGCCCTTGCCGATGCCCGCCGCGGCGGCGAGCGCCGAGAGGGAGAGGCCTCGCTCCGCACGCAGGGCACGGAGCTGCGCGGCGACCGCCGCGAGCGTCCCGTCCCCGGCCCGTTCCGGCGGGCGCCCGGGCGCTCCCCCGACGTCCTCGTCCGGCTGACCTTCCGCGCGCCCCGCCCCGTCGCTCACGGGCCGCAGCCTACCGGCGCGCGTGTCGCGAGGCCTCTGCTACCGTTCCATGAACAGAACGCTTCCTCCGCCGTCCGCCAGGAGCAGCATGGACCCCGCCCCGGACCGCCTGCGCCCCGTCCTCGCCGGCCTCGTGACCGCCCTCGTCGGCTTCACGAGCTCGTTCGCCGTCGTGCTCGCCGGGCTGCGCGCCGTCGGCGCGACCCCCGACCAGGCCGCCTCGGGGCTCCTCGCCCTGTGCGTCACGCAGGCCGTCGGGATCCTCTGGCTGACCACCCGGCACCGCACCCCCCTCACGCTCGCGTGGTCCACGCCCGGCGCCGCGCTGCTCGTGAGCACGGGCACCGTCGCGGGCGGGTGGCCCGCCGCGGTCGGGGCCTTCTGCGTCGTCGGCGGGCTCGTGCTGCTCACCGCGCTCTGGCCGCGCCTCGGCGACCTCGTCGCCGCCATCCCGACCCCGATCGCCCAGGCGATGCTCGCCGGCGTGCTCCTCACGCTGTGCCTCGCCCCCGTGCGGGCGGTCGTCGCGACGCCGCTGCTCGTCGCGCCGGTGATCGTCACGTGGCTCGTCCTGCTGCGGGTCGCGCCGCGCTGGGCGGCGCCCGCCGCGCTCGCGGTGACGCTCGCGATCGTCGGGTACGAGGCCGTGCACGGCGGCACGCTCACGTGGTCCGACGCCGTCCCGCGCCTCGACCTCACGGCGCCCACGCTCTCGTGGCAGGCGGTGGTCGGGCTCGCGGTCCCGCTCTACGTCGTGACGATGGCGTCGCAGAACGTGCCCGGCGTCGCGGTCATGGCGTCGTTCGGCTACCGCGTGCCGTGGCGCGAGGCGATGACCGTCACCGGGCTCGCGACCCTCGCCGGAGCGACGGCGGGCGGCCACACGATCAACCTCGCGGCGATCTCCGCCGCGCTCGCCGCGGGGCCCGAGGCGCACCCCGACCCCCGACGCCGCTGGCTCGCCGCCCACACCGCCGGGTGGGCGTACCTCGCGCTCGCCGTCGGCTCCGCCGGTCTCGCCGCCCTCGTCGCCGCCGCGCCCGCGGGCCTCGTCGAGGCGGCGGCAGGGCTCGCGCTCGTCGGCACGCTCGGCGCGGCCGTCGCGGGCGCCGTCGCCGAGACGCGCGGCCGCGAGGCGGCCGTCGTGACGTTCCTCGTCGCGGCGAGCGGCGTCGTCGTCGCGGGCATCGCCGCCGCCTTCTGGGCGATCCTCGCGGGGCTGGCCGTCCACGCGGTCCTCACCGCGGGCCGTCGGGCACCCGGCCCCACGAGCGACACCGAGACCGAGACGGCCAAGACCCCGACCACGACCGACACCCCGCCGCGCGAGGTAGAGGCCCGGTAGCGCGAGGTAGAGGCGTGGTCATGACCAGGGCTCTACCTCGCGCTACTGGGCCTCTACCTCGGCAGGGTTCTACCTCGCGGGAGCCGGCGCCGCGTCGAAGGGCTCCCGGTCGAGCGGGTCCGGACCGAGGACGGGGAGGTTGTCGCGGAAGACGTTCGTCGGGTCGACGCGGCGCTTGACCTCGCGCAGCCGCTCCAGGGTCGCGGGCGGGAACGCGTCCGTCACCCGCTCGGGGCGGCGGTCGGTGTCGAAGCTCAGGTACATGCCCTCGAACACGTCCGCCAGCGCGTCCCAGCGCGCGTCGAGCCGGGAGCGGCTCGCCCCCATCGCCACGACGGAGAAGTTCGCCGTGCGGTGCGCGTACGCCGTCGCGTCCGCGGGGACGTCCGACGCCGCGCCGCCCGTCGAGCGGATCTGGAAGAAGTACGTGTCCCCGCTCGCGACGAGCCCGGCGAGCCGTGCGGACGCCTCGGGCGTGAGGTGCTCCAGCAGGCCGGACCGCGACACGGGCTCGCCCTGACCACCGTGCGGCCCGGGCGCGGGCGCGGAGACGACGGCGTCGTACGGCACGATCTGCGCGGTCGCCCGGGCGAGCAGCGGGGAGATCGCCGCGAACGGCTGCAGCCGGGCGAGGACGACGTCCGGGTCGTCGGAGTCGACCATGGTCATGGACTGTGCGACGACCGGCTGCCCCGGCCGCGGGCGCCCGACGATGAGGAAGCTCGTCGTGTCGCGCGGCGACGCCTCGACCGTCGCGCCCCAGCGCTCGAGGAACCCGGCGAGGTCGGAGGCGTCGTGCACCATCTGCGCGAACCCCACCGCGGACACCTCGTCCGCGACGAGCTCGAACGACGTCACGATCCCGACCTGCGACCCCGCGCCGCGCACGGCCCAGAACAGGTCCGGGTTCTCCTCCACGCTCGCGCGCACGACCGAGCCGTCCGCGAGGACGACCTCGACGGCGCGCACGTGGTCGATCGTCAGGCCGTGGGCGCGGCCGAGGAAGCCGATGCCGCCCGCGGTCGCGAGCCCGCCCACGCCGACGCCCCCGTAGTCGCCCGACGTGATCGCCCAGCCCCGCGGCGCGAGCGCCGCCGCGACCTCGCCCCAGCGCGCGCCGGGCCCGACGCGCACGAGGCGCGCGGCGTCGTCGAGCACCTCGACGGCGTCGAGCGCGCCCAGGTCGAGGACGATCCCGCCGTCGTTCGTCGAGCGCCCGCTGATGCCGTGGCCGCCGGAGCGGACGGACAGCGGCACCGTGCGCGTCACCGGCTGGGCACGTGCGAACGCGAGCGCCTCGACGACCTCGGCGGTGTCGCGCGGCCGCAGCACGAGCCCCGGCGAGCCGCCGCGCAGGTAGTTCGAGCGCACGCCCGCGTACGCCGCGTCCCCGGGCTCGACCGCGCGCTCCGCGAGCGGGGCGGGGACGTCGTCGTACGCGATACCCGGACGACGTGCCGCGCGGACGACGAGCGGCACGACGCGCGACGTGTCGGTCCCGCGCGCGGCGCGCCCGGCGGCGACCGCGTCGCGCAGCGCGGGCGCGGCCTCCTCGGCGAACCGGCGGGTCGTGCGTTCGTCGTCGGTCGCGAGGATCAGCGTCGAGACACCCTCCTCCAGGACGAGCGGCACGAGCCGCTCGACCCAGGCCTCGGGCGGCCCGGCGAGGTCGGGCGCGCCGCCCAGGCCGCCACCGCCGTCGTTCGCCCCGAAAGTCCCGGACACGTTGAGCAGGCGCGTGACCTCGCGCGGGTCGCGCCCGACGGCGGTCGCGGCCTCGTCGATGCGCGCGTTGCCCGCGCGCAGCCCGTCCAGGCCGACGCGCCCCAGCGACGGGAGCCAGCCGTCGGCCTTCTCACCGACGAGGCGCAGCATGCGCGGGCCGAGCGCGCCCAGCCACACGGGGATGCGACGCGTGGTGCCCGGGCCGGGCGTCGCGCCGTCGAGCCGGTGGTGCCGGCCGGGGACGAACAGCTCGCCGTCGCCGTCCTCGCCCCAGATCGCCCGGATCACCTCGATCGCCTCGGCGAGCGCCTCGACCGACTCGCCCGGGGTGAGCCGCTCGACGCCCATCGAGACCATGGCGTCCCAGAAGGCACCCGCGCCCAGGGCCAGGTCGACGCGCCCGTCGGACAGCAGGTCGAGGCTCGCCGCCGCGCGCGCGAGCACCGCGGGCGGGCGCATCGGGACGTTGACGACGTCGGGCGCGACGTGGATGCGCTCCGTCGCGGACGCGACGTACGACAGCAGCGTCCACGTGTCGAGGAAGCGCGGCTGGTAGGGGTGGTCCTGGAAGGTCACGAGGTCGTAGCCGAGGTCCTCGGCGAGGCGCGCGAGCCCGACCGTCGCGTCCGGGTCCTGCGCGGAGGGCGTGACGAACGTGCCGAGGCGGAGCGGGTGGCCGTAGTCGGTCATGCGCGGACCTCGCCGTCGGTCGGGGCGCCCGAGGCCGGGCCGCCGGCGCCCCGCGCGGACGCGACGAGCTCGCGGGCCGCGGGGGCGACCTCCTGGCCGACGACGGCGAGCGTCGTCGGGTCGTCGCCCGCGACGATCCACGTGGACACGCCGTGCTCGAGCGTCACCTCCGCGACCTGCTCGGCCCACTGTCGCGGCGAGCCCTGGAGGAACCCTGCGCCGCCGTCGGCGGTGAACCGGCCGCCGACGTTGAGGAGCCGACGCACGGCCCGCGGGTCGCGACCCGCCTCCTCGGCGGCGGCGTCGATCGTCGCGTTGCCCTTCGCCAGCGCCTCGAAGCTCTGCAGGTACGCGAGCGACGGGAGCCAGCCGTCGGCCTTCGCCCCGACGAGGCGCAGCATGCGGGGCTTGAGCGCGCCGACCCAGATCTCGACGTCGTGCGCGGGCGCGGGGCCGCGCTTGGGCCCGTCGACGCGGTGGTGCGTCCCGCCCGCGACGAGGCGGTCACGCGTGGACGTGTCCCACAGCCCGCGGACGACGTCGATGCCCTCGGAGAGCGCGTCGACCGACCCTCCCGGCGTCAGGCGCTCGCCGCCCATGGCGACGATCGGGTCCCAGAACCCGCCCGCGCCGAGCCCCAGCTCGACGCGCCCGCCCGAGAGCCGGTCGAGGCTCGCCACGGCCCGCGCGAGCACGGCCGGCGGGCGCAGCGGCAGGTTGAGCACGTTGCCCGCGATCCGGACGCGCTCGGTGCGCGCGGCGACCCAGGACATCAGCGTCCACGTGTCGAGGAACGCCGCCTGGTACGGGTGGTCCTGGAACGTGACAAGGTCCAGGCCCACCTCCTCGGAGAGCTGAGCCAGCGCGACGGCCTGGTGCGGCGCCGCGGCGGTGGGCGTGACGAAGGACCCGAAGCGCAGGTCGTGGCCGTAGTCGGGCATGGCTCCTCGCGATCTCAGAATACGTTGTTGAGCAGAACATATCGGTAACAGATAGGTGGTGCAACCGCATTCCCGGCGGTAGGCTGGGCGGATGAGCACGACCACGACGACCGCCGCACCCACCGGCCCGGCCGAGCTCCCCGGCCGCCTCGAGGACCTCGGCTGGCACCTCGGCGTGCTCCTGCGTGCCTACCGCGCGACGGTCGAGCAGGCGCTCGACGACGTCCCCCACGGCACGCGTGGCTACCAGGTCCTCGTCACCGTCGCACAGGGCGACCACCCCACCCAGCTCGCGCTCGCCGAGCACCACGGCATCGACCGGACCGTCATGACCTACCTGGTCGACGACCTCGTCGCCGCAGGTCTCGTCGAGCGGCAGCAGAACCCTGCCGACCGCCGCGCCCGCCGCGTCGTCGCGACGCCCGAGGGCCGCCGTCGGCTCGCCGGGTGGGCCTCCGCCGTGCACGACGCCGAGGAGCACCTCCTCGACATGCTCTCCCCCGACGAGCGCAGCGCCTTCCGCACGCTCATGCGCCGCGTCGCGTGCGACCTGCGCGACGTCGACGCCACCACCGACCCCTGCACCGTCGCCGAGCACACCCTCGGCAGCACCACCCCGCCGAAGCAGACCCCCGCTCGACCGAGGTAGAACCCTGGTCGCACGACCAGGGTTGCACCGCGCGCAACCACGGCTCGCGCGGGCGGGGTTCTACCTCGGGAGGGGGTCTGCCGCGGTGGGTGAGGCGTCGGCCTCGGTGAGGGCGGCGTCGGTGTCGTCGGAGTCGTGGCCGCGGAGGGGGTAGAACCAGAAGCACACGAACGCGAGCGCGGCGAGGACCACGGGGACGCCGCCGAGGAGGAGGCGCACGCCCGTCGCGACGCTGTCCGGCTGCACGACGTCGCCCGCGCCCTCGACGTACCCGCTGGCTGAGAGCACACCGGCGACGAGCACGGCCTGGACGATGACGGACCCGCGCACGACGAACCCGTTGGCGCCGAAGTACATGCCCTCGCGGCGCAGGCCGGTGCGGCGCTCGTCGTCGTCGATGACCTGCGCCAGCGCCACCTCGAGCACCTGCATGAGGCCCGCGACGCCGACGCCCACGGCGAGGCCGGCGAGCGCGGCGCCGAGGACGGTGGACGGGATCAGGTAGAGGCAGGTCGCGAGGCCGTACACGGCGACGACCCACAGCATGGCCGAGCGCGGGCCGATGCGCCGCACGACCCACGACCACCCGACGATCGACGGGATCGCGGCGACGAAGATCGGGGCGAGCAGCAGCGTCGCGTCGGCCTCGGCGCCGCCCAGCGTGTACCGCACGTAGAACGGGATCGCGGCGAGCACGATCGCGGTCGTGCTCTGGAGCAGGAGCGACCCGAGCACGTAGGTGACGAACGCCCGGTTGGCGAACGTGTACCGGAGCTGGTCCCCCAGCCCGACGGCGGCCTCGCGCTCGCGGACGGTCGCGACGTCGACCGGGCGCTCGACCATGCCGGCGAGGGACCACACGAAGAACGCGAGGCTCACGACCGCGAGCAGCAGCGCCATCCAGGTCCACCCGAGCGTGCCGTACAGCAGCGGCGCGCCGGCGGTGCCCAGGATCATCCCGACGAGGCCGAAGATCTGGCGCGGGGTGTTCCCGCGGGCGCGCTCCGCCGTCGTGCGGAAGATCTCGGGGAACAGCGCCGAGATGTTGAGCGCGACGACGACGTACGCGACGTCGAACAGGGCCACGACGACGAGGAACCACACGACGAGGCCGACGGGGCCGACGGCGGGCGGCATCCACACGAGCGCGAACGCGACGACGAGCGGCACGATCCCGAGCACGATCCAGGGGACGCGGCGGCCCCACCGCGTGCGACGCCGGTCGGAGGCGGCGCCGACGAGCGGGTTGAGCAGGGCGTTGAGGATGCCGTGCGCGACCATCGCGCCCGCGACCCAGCCCGCGCGCACGCCGAGGTGGTCGACGTAGAAGTAGACGACGAACGCGGAGAACGTCTGCATGAGCAGGTTCGAGGGGAACGCGGACGCTCCGTAGGCGATCGTCCGCGCGCGCGAGGGCGCGCCGACGAGCCGGCGGTCCCGCGTCCGGGCGAGCAGCCCTCCGCCCGCCGTCGGCACGCTGCCCGACGGCGCCGGCTGCGGGGCGCTCACCGCTCGCCCCGCTGCACCGCGCGCAGGTCCCGCCAGCCGACGCGGACGATGCCCTCCTCGGCGATCACGGCCGCGACGGCCGGGTCCGCGAGGAGCCGGTGCTCGAAGCCGCGCTTCGCGACGCCGTAGTCGGCGACGTCGCCAAGCTCGTCGTCGTCGAGCATGGGGTGGAGGAAGATCTCGGTCACGCCGGACGGCACGCGGCGCAGCAGGTCGAGGAAGTCGGCCCGGACGTCCTCGTAGTCCTCCTCCTCGACCGTCCCGGCGCCGTCGAGCTCGAACGGGTGGGTCCAGAGCCGGTCGACCAGGACGACGCCGAGCGCGTCCGCGGCGGCCGTCGCCTCGTCGAGCAGCGGCTGGAAGTCGCCCGGGGGCAGCACCATCCCGTCGGTCGTGCGGGGCAGGCGGAACGGCAGGCGGTGCCGGGCGGCGAGCTCGAAGACCTGCGGCAGGAACGAGCGTCCCGTCTCGAGCCCGTAGACGGAGCCCATGTGGTTGTCGAGGTGCGAGACGTCGACCCCGGCCGCGAGCGCCGCGTCGAGCTGGGCCGTGAGCTCGGCGACGACGTCCTCGACGCGCGCCTGGCGCTCGACGGTCAGCACGTCGCGCGGGAAGTAGCCCGCGTCGTCGACCAGGGACGTGCCCGTGCCGGTGAGCGGGCGCCACCGGTACCGCGTCCACTCGCTGGTCAGCACGAGGTGCACGCCCACGTCGACGGGGTGCGCGGCCGCGAACGCGAGCGCGTCCGGCGCCCACCCGCACGGGACCATGACCGTCGCGGAGTCGACGTGCCCCGCGAGGAGGAGCTCGGAGACCGCGCGGTTGGCGGCGCGGCACATGCCGTAGTCGTCGGCGTTGAGGATGATCGCGCGCGCGTCGGCGGCGAGGCCCAGCCGGGAGACCAGGTCCGACGGCGGTGCTCCGCCGCCCGGTGCTGCCGCGGTCACGACGCCGCCTCCTCGCGCTCGTCGGCGATGTCGCCCTCGCCCGGAGCGGGGTGGGCGGCGGCGGAGCGGAACACCTCGTCGCGCAGCGCGTCGCTGGCCGAGCGGGCGGCCCCCACCACGACGGCGTCGCACGTGAGGTCCGACGAGACGACCCGGACGGGGAGCACGGCGATCTTCTCCGCGAGGAAGCGCGTCACGCGGTCCGCGATCGGCGCGCGCGCCGCCTGGTTGGTGAGGACGAAGAGCTCCGGCTCCACCACGAGCGCCACCGACGCGGCGACGACCCCGATCCGCTCGGCGACCTCGTCGAGCACGTCGTTCGAGGCGCCGTCGCCGTGCTCGGCCCGGTCCACGACGTCCTTGACGGTCACGTCGTCGGGCAGGCCGTGCTCCTTCGCGAGCGACGCGAGGGACGACGCCCCCAGCGCCTCGGAGCCCAGCGCCCGGGCGGGGTGCGGCAGGAACGAGACCTCGCCGGCACCGCCCGCGAACCCGCGGTGGAGCTTCCCGTCGAGCACCAGCCCGGCCCCGAAGCCGTCGCCCAGCCCGAGCACGACGAACGAGCGCGCCCCGGCCGCGGCGCCGTCGCGCTGCTCGGCGAGCGCCGCGAGGTTGAGGTCGTTCTCGAGGGTCACCGGGCACCCGAGGGCGTCCTCGAGCGCGTCGACGAGCTCGGTCCCGCCCTTCTCGTAGCCGGGGACGCGCCGGATCGTCCGCAGGTCCGACCCGACGATCAGCGGGACGGCCGCGACCGCGCGCGTCACCTCGATCGTCGGCCCCTCCGCGAGCCGCGCCTGGGCGTCGCTCACGCACGCGCGGGCGAGCTCCGCGGCCGCACGGGCGCGCGCCGTCGTCGTCGGCTTGACGTCCCGGCGCTCCGCACGGGCCCGGATCGCGCCCGTGACGTCGACGAGCGCGACCCGCACCCGATCGCGCGCGACGTCGATGCCCAGCCCGAACGCGTAGTCCGGGTCGACGCGGTACAGCGTCGCGGCGGGCCCCCGCCGGTCCCGGTCGAGCCCGGCCTCCGTGACCACGCCCGTGGCCTCGAGCGCCCGCAGCGTCTGCGCCACGGTCGTCTTGGACAGACCGGTCGCCGAGACGACGTCGGGCCGCGCGACCCGCGCGCCCGTGCCGAGCACGTCGAGCACGGCGCGTGCGTTGAGGGTGCGCAGGAGGGCGGGCGTACCGGCGGGAGTGGTGTCCATCTGGTCTCCGTCGAGCAGTGGGTGGGTCGATCAGACATGTCCGGGGCCGTGCGGGTAGAGCGGGAAGTTCCCTACCCGCCCGGAGACTAACCAAGGTCCCGGGGGTTGTCGACGGCAACCGGTCTCCCTGTGGACGGCCTGTACCGTGGCGTGGTGATCCGCCGAGCCCTCGCCCGCGCCTACTGGGCGACCAGCCGGTGGTCCCTGCGCTCCGAGCCGTACGACACCCGCCGCCCGACGCTCCTCGTCGGCGCCCCGCACACGTCGAACTGGGACTTCGTCCTCATGCTCGCCATCGCCTGGAGCACGGGCATCCACGTGCGCTGGCTCGGCAAGCACACGCTGTTCGCCGGCCCGGCCGGCCCGCTCATGCGCGCGCTCGGCGGCATCCCCGTCGACCGGCGCGACCCGAGCCGGGTCGTGGCCGACGTCGTCGCGCGCCTCCGCGCCGGCGAGGTGTTCTCGCTCGTCGTGACGCCCGAGGGCACGCGCGGCGCGGGGTCGTACTGGAAGTCGGGCTTCTACCGGATCGCGCGCGAGGCGCACCTGCCGGTGACCCTCGGGTACGTCGACCGCACCACCATGACGACCGGCCTCGGCCCGACCATCGAGCTCACGGGCGACGTGCGCGCCGACATGGACGTCGTGCGCGCGTTCTACGCCGACAAGTCCGGCCTCCGCCCGGCGCAGCGCACCGAGCCGCGCCTGCGCGAGGAGGACGCGGCAGCCTGAGGCCGAGCGCTCGCCGGGAGCTTCCTTGCCCCTTCACGGTGACCCTGGACCGGGTCGGTCCCGGTACGGGGTCCCCGCAGACCTCAGGCCCTGCGACCCTCTCCCGCGTGCGCTCCTCCCACGCGCCACGTGCGTCCTGACCTGCGCCGTCGTGCGTGCCGACGGGTGTGCTTAGGGGCGAACCCCTACCTCCCGTAATCCTCCGCGGAACCGTTGCCCGGGGAAGCGGGCGTGCCTAGCGTCCGTCGGGTCAAGGCCGACGAACCGGGCTTCGCGCCGCCGTCGGCACCCCGACCAAGGAAGCGAGACCCTCATGAGACGACTCCGCGCGACCCTCGTCGCCGCCGTCGTGGGCGCGGCCGCGATCGTCGCCCCGGTCGTGGTCGCCCCGAGCGCCTCGGCGCACGGCTGGATCACCTCGCCCGCGAGCCGCCAGGAGCAGTGCGCCAGCAGCGGCACCCTCTCGTTCGACTGCGGCGAGATCAAGTACGAGCCGCAGAGCGTCGAGGCCGTCAAGGGCTCGATGCAGTGCTCCGGCGGCAGCCGGTTCGCCATCCTCGACGACAGCAGCAAGCCCTGGAAGCGGACGACCGTGGGCAGCACCGTGACGTTCCAGTGGGAGCTCGAGGTCGCGCACGCCACGAGCACGTGGGAGTACTTCGTCGACGGCGTGCTCTTCAAGACGTTCAACGACGGCGGCAAGCGCCCGGCGTACGACGTCTCGCACACGCTCACCGGCCTGCCGTCGGGCAACCACACGATCCTCGCGCGGTGGAACATCGCCGACACGAACAACGCGTTCTACAACTGCGTCGACGTGAACGTCAACGGCACCGGCGGCAACGACCCGGACCCCGAGCCGACCGACCCGGAGCCCACCGACCCCGGGCCCGGGGAGTGCACCGCCCCGGCGTGGGCCGCCGGCTCCGTCTACCTCGGCGGCGCCACGGTGTCGCACGACGGCCGCACCTACCAGGCCAAGTGGTGGACGACGGGCGAGAACCCCGCCCAGAGCGGCCAGTGGGGCGTCTGGAAGGACCTCGGCGCCTGCTGACCTGACACCTCTTCACCGAGCGCTGCACACTCGCGGCCGGGAGACGCACCTCTGTGCGCATCTCCCGGCCGCGGGCGCATCCCTGACCGGCGGACGCACGACGTTCCCCGAGGTCCGCCGTCCGGACGCCGAGGACCGGTCCCTGCGGAGACGGCCGGGCTACGTGGTCCCCACATGTTTTTCACCCGCCGAGGGGCTCGGGACGGGCTCTCCGCCCCCGCCGGCACGACCGCGCAGGCGCACGATCCCGGCGAACCGGGCCCGCCGGGTACGGGACTTCCCGTACCCGCTCCCGGTCGTGCGTAGTCGTTGAGCGCACGCGTCCGGGCTGCCTACGGTCCACCCCGTCACGGCCGACGGTGCGGGCTCCGCACGGCGTCGGCCCTCCCCGACACAGGAAGCGAGTCCCCCATGAAGCGACTTCGCGCGGCGCTCCTCGCCGCCGTCGTGGGCGCGACCGCGATCATCGCCCCGATCGCGATCGCCCCCAGCGCCTCGGCGCACGGCTGGATCACCTCCCCCCCGAGCCGGCAGGACCAGTGCGCCACCGGCGCCACGTCCTTCGACTGCGGCGGGCTCAAGTACGAGCCGCAGTCCGTCGAGGCCGTCAAGGGCTCGATGAAGTGCTCCGGCGGCAGCGGCTACACGATCCTCGACGACGCGTCGAAGCCCTGGCCCCGCACGACCACCGGCCAGGAGGTGACCTTCCAGTGGAAGCTCACCGCGAACCACGCGACGAGCGTGTGGGAGTACTTCGTCGACGGCCAGCTCTTCGCGTCGTTCGACGGCGGCGGCGTGCAGCCCCCCAAGGACATCTCGCACACCCTCAAGGGCCTGCCCCTCGGCAACCACACGATCCTCGCGCGCTGGAGCGTCGCGGACACGGTGAACGCGTTCTACAACTGCGTCGACCTCACGGTCACGGCGGACGGCACGAACCCCGGCGGGGAGAACCCCGGCGGCGGCGAGGGCGAGAACCCGGGCGGCGGCGAGCCGGGCCAGTGCACCGACCCGGCGTGGTCCTCGACCGCGACGTACACCGGCGGGGCGAAGGTCTCGCACGACGGGAACATCTACGAGGCGAAGTGGTGGACGCTGAACAACGTCCCGGGCGCCGAGCAGTGGGGCCCGTGGAAGCTGGTCGGCGCCTGCTGACCCGCTGACCCCGCGACGGCGGGTGTCCTCGTCCCTCGGGGCGAGGGCACCCGCCGTCGTGCGTGCCGGGCGTGGACGGCGCGCCGGGGTACGCGGAAGCACGTACGAGCTTTGCCCAATTGTCCGCACTCCGCACATTTCGTAGCGTCGACAGTGCCCGATCCGAGAGCGGCCCGCGACGAAGCGCGCCGCAGGACCCATGCACCACCGGATGGAGAGCGAGACAACTCATGCGAAGACTGAGAGCGGTACTCCTGGCGGCCGTCGTCGGCGCGGTCGCGATCATCGCCCCCGTGGCCATCGCCCCCAGCGCGAGCGCGCACGGCTGGATCACGTCCCCGCCGAGCCGGCAGGACCACTGCGCGAAGGGCACGACGTCCTTCGACTGCGGCGGCATCAAGTACGAGCCGCAGTCCGTCGAGGCGCCCAAGGGCTCGATGAAGTGTTCCGGCGGCAGCGGGTTCAGCATCCTCGACGACACGAGCAAGCCGTGGCCGCGCACGCAGACCGGCACGTCGGTGACCTTCCAGTGGAACCTCACCGCGGCGCACAACACGAGCACGTGGGAGTACTTCGTCGACGGCGTGCTCTTCAAGACGTTCAACCAGGGCGGCGCACAGCCCCCGAGCAACATCTCCCACACGCTGACCGGTCTGCCCGAGGGCAACCACACGATCCTCGCGCGCTGGAACGTGTCGAACACGGTGAACGCGTTCTACAACTGCGTCGACCTCAAGATCGGCGCCGGCGGCACGGACCCGGGCGACCCGGACCCCGAGCCCACTGACCCCGAGCCCGGCGAGTGCACCGCGCCCGCCTGGGCCGCCGGGTCGGTGTACGTCGGCGGCGCGAACGTCTCGCACGAGGGCCGCAACTACCAGGCCAAGTGGTGGACGACGGGCGAGAACCCCGCCCAGAGCGGCCAGTGGGGCGTCTGGAAGGACCTCGGCGCCTGCTGACCTGACACCTCTTCACCGAGCGCTGCACACTCGCGGCCGGGAGACGCACCTGCGCGTGCGTCTCCCGGCCGCACGCGTCTGCCGCTCGGTCCTGGGCCGCTCGCCGAAGCGGCGTCAGCCGCGGCCGCGGAGGCGGTCGAGGTCGCGGCGCTCGCGCTTCGTCGGGCGGCCGGCGCCACGCTCGCGGACGGCGACGCGGACGGTCAGCTCCCGGGGCGGAGGGGGCGGGCTCTGGTCGACCACGGCCTGTGCGGCCAGAGGCGCGGAGACGCGCTTCACCAGCACCTTCTCCACGACGAGGATCCGCTCGGCCGGGCCGCCGCGCACGACGACGCGGTCGCCGACCTTGACGCTCGTCGCCGGCTTCGCGCGCTCTCCGTTCACCCGCACGTGCCCGGCCTTGACCGCCGCGGTCGCCTGCGAGCGGCTCTTGAACACCCGGACCGCCCAGAGCCAGCTGTCGACGCGCGCGCTCGTCGCCTCCGTCGTCGCCATCCCCCGAGCCTAGCGACCGCGCGCACGGCTCCCGGCGTGCGAACCGCCCCGCCCCGTGCCACCGTGAAGTCAGGCATACGGGGCAGTTACGCCGTATGACCGTTTCGTCCCCCAGAGAACGGAGACAGGGATGAGCTTCATCGGGTGGATCCTCATCGGCCTCATCATGGGCGCGATCGCACGCGCCATCCTGCCGGGCAAGGCAGCAGGGGGCTGGATCGTCACGCTGATCGTGGGTGTGCTGGGTGCCCTCCTCGGCGGGTGGATCGGCGGCGCGCTGTTCGGCGCGGACGCCAACGACGAGTTCTTCTCGCTCACCACGTGGTTCTGGGCCTTCGTCGGCTCGCTGCTCGTGCTGCTCATCTGGGGCGCGATCGCAGGACGTTCGGCGCGCAAGTAGGCGGCGCGCGACCGCCGCGACCGACGGCGCCCCCGGCCCGGGCTCCCTGGCGGAGCCCGGGCCGTCGTCGTCCCGGCCGTCGTCGCCCGGTCCCGCGGGCCGCCGCCAAAAGCGGTGGACACCCCGGACGCGCCGCGGTCACGCTGGACCGCATGAGCAGCGTCGCCCGCACCGCCCCCGAGGTGCCCCTCCCGCCGGGGTACACGCTCGTCGAGGCCCCGCACCCCGCGTCGCTCGACGACGCCGACGCGTGGGCCTACCACGCCGTCGCGGACGTCGGCCGGGAGCACGAGCTGGAGGTCCACGGGTACGACGACCTCGCGCTGCGACCGCGCGACGTGCTCTCCGGGATGGACCACCAGGAGTACGCGGCCAAGCGCCGCTTCGTCGTCGTGCGCTCCGCCGCCGCGCGCGCCCTGATCGCCGACGGCGTCCCGCCCGCGGTGCACGACGTCGTCGCGTACCTGTTCGTGCTCCAGCCCACGACGAGCAACGCGCACCTGAGCGACGCGTTCGCCGTGGTCCGCCCGCAGGAGCGGGGTCGCGGCATCGGGACGCCGCTGCTCGCGCTCGCCGAGCGCCTCGCCGCGGACGCCGGGCGCACGGTGCTCCTCTCGAACACCTCGCACGGTACGGAGCCGCCGCCCGGCCCGGACGCGCTGGCCGCCACCACCGGCGCGGGCCGCGTCCCCGCCGACGCCCCCGGTCCTCGCTTCCTGCGCGCCCACGGGTACGTCCTGGAGCAGGTCGAGCGCCACTCGGTGCTCGACCTCCCGGCCGACCCCGCGGGCCTCGACGCGCACCGCGCCGCCGCGCGGGAGCACGCCGGCCCGGACTACCGCGTGCACACCTGGACCGACGAGGTCCCCGAGGAGTGGCTCGACCAGGTGGCCGTGCTGTTCACCCGCATGAGCACCGACGCGCCGACGGGAGGCGTCGAGTTCGGCGAGGACCCGTGGGACGCGCGGCGCGTGCGCACGTGGGTGGGTGAGCAGGCCGAGAAGCGCAACGGGTTCCTCGTGAGCGCCGCGGAGCACGTGCCGACCGGCACGCTCGCCGCGTTCACCGTCTTCCTGTACCCGCACGACCGGGACGACTTCGCGTTCCAGGAGGACACCCTCGTGCTCCGCGAGCACCGGGGGCGCCGCCTCGGGATGCTCGTCAAGGTGGCCAACCTCGACGCGCTCGCGCGCGAGCGCCCCGCGACCCGGCGCGTCCACACGTGGAACGCGCAGGAGAACGACCACATGCTCGCGATCAACGTCGCCCTCGGGTTCCGACCGGCGGGCGTGTGGGCCGCGTGGCAGCGCAGGACGACGTCGGAAGACGGCGACTGATCGCGCCCCGGGACGGACGGGCGCGACCCCCGTGACCCCGGAGGCCGCCGCGTCGTCGGCCGCTCAGCGGATGCCGTCGAGGAAGCGGATCACCCGCTCGGTGACGAGCGCGGCGGCCCCCGGCTCGTACGACGGCAGGCTCGGGTCGGTGAACAGGTGCCGGTCGCCGGTGTAGACGAACAGCTCGGCGTCGGGCGTGGAGTCCACGAGCTCGCGCGCGGCGTCGAGGTCCCCCTCGCCCGCGAACGACGGGTCGCCGTCCATGCCGTGCACCTGCACGGGCACGGCCTCGGGCCACGCCTCGCCGAACTCCGACACCGGCACGCACGCCTCCAGCAGCACCGCGCCCTTCGCGCCCGCGCGCGTCTGCGCGAGCATCTGCGCCGGGAGCACGCCGAGCGAGATCCCGGCGTACACGACCGCGGGGTCGTATCCGTCCGCCACCGCCCGACCGCGCTCCAGGACCGTGCCGAACCCGAGCTCCTGCACGTGCGCCATGCCCTCGTCGAGGGTCGCGAACGTGCGTCCCTCGAACAGGTCCGGCGTGTGCACGACGTTCCCCGCGCCGCGCAGCGTCTCCGCGATCGTCCGTACGCCCTCGGTCAGTCCCTGCACGTGGTGGAACAGCACGACCTCGGCCATGGTCCCCTCCTCCGGTGTCCGTCGATGGCCCGGCGGCACCGTCGCCGCGCGGTGCGCGCCGCCACGGCGCACGCCCACCATCGTCGCGCGGACCACCCACGTCCGCCCGAGCCCGGGGTCCAGGGACCGACGGCGGCCGTTCGTGAGGCCACCGGACCATGGACCGCGGGACGGTCGGGGTGGGCGAGGGCCGACGTCGGTCAGTAGTTTGGTGGTCATGACCTCGCAGCCCGTGCCGCCGCCGATCGACCCCACCACCACGCCGTCCTGGACCGCTCTCACCGTGCACCGCGACACCGTGGAGCCGGACCTGCGCACCTGGTTCGCGGTGGACCCGGACCGCGCGCGCCGCCTCACGCACCAGGCCGCCGACCTCACGGTCGACCTGTCGAAGAACCTCGTCACCGACGAGACGCTCGAGCTGCTCGTGCGCCTCGCCGAGGAGGTCCACCTCGACGACCGCCTCGAGGCGATGTTCACGGGCGAGCACATCAACGTCACGGAGGACCGCGCCGTCCTGCACACGGCCCTGCGCCGGCCGACCCCGCTGGGCGACGACGAGCACCTCGTCGTCGACGGGCAGGACGTCGACGCGGACGTGCACGGCGAGCTCGCCAAGGTCTACGCGTTCGCGGACAAGGTGCGCTCGGGCGAGTGGACGGGCGTCACGGGCGAGCGCGTGCGCACGGTCGTGAACATCGGGATCGGCGGCTCCGACCTCGGGCCGGTCATGGCGTACGAGGCGCTGCTGCCGTACAAGCACGAGGACATCGAGGTCCGGTTCGTCTCGAACATCGACCCGACGGACGTCGCGGAGAAGACCGCGGGCCTCGACCCGCGCACGACGCTGTTCATCGTCGCCTCCAAGACCTTCGGCACGCTCGAGACCCTGACCAACGCGCGCCTCGCGCGGGACTGGCTGTGGACGGAGCTCGCGGCGGTCGGCGCGATCGAGGACACGGACGAGTCCCGGCAGGCCGCCGTCGCGCAGCACTTCGTGGCGGTCTCGACCGCGCTCGACAAGGTCGCGGCGTTCGGGATCGACCCGGCGAACGCGTTCGGGTTCTGGGACTGGGTCGGCGGGCGCTACTCCGTCGACTCCGCGATCGGCACGTCGCTCGCGATCGCGATCGGGCCGGACCGGTTCGCCGAGCTGCTCGCGGGCTTCCACGCGATCGACGAGCACGTGCGCCGCACGCCGTTCGAGCGCAACGTCCCCGTCCTCATGGGGCTGCTCAACGTCTGGTACGTCAACTTCCTCGACGCGCACACGCACGCCGTGCTCCCGTACGCGCAGTACCTGCACCGCTTCCCGGCCTACCTCCAGCAGCTCACCATGGAGTCGAACGGCAAGCGCGTGCGCTGGGACGGCTCCCCGGTCACGACGGAGACGGGCGAGATCTTCTGGGGCGAGCCGGGCACCAACGGCCAGCACGCGTTCTACCAGCTCATCCACCAGGGCACCCGCCTCATCCCGGCCGACTTCATCGCCGTCGCGAACCCGGCGCACCCGCTCACGGACGAGGTCGGTGACGGCGGCGCGGTCCAGCCCGGCGCGGACGTGCACGGCCTGTTCCTCGCGAACTTCTTCGCCCAGACCAAAGCGCTCGCGTTCGGCAAGACCGCCGACGAGGTCCGCGCCGAGGGGACGGCGGAGGCGCTCGTGTCCGCGCGGACCTTCCCGGGCAACCGCCCGACGACGTCGATCCTCGCGCCGGCCCTCACGCCGTCGGTCCTCGGCCAGCTCATCGCGCTCTACGAGCACATCACGTTCGTGCAGGGCGTCGTGTGGGGCATCGACAGCTTCGACCAGTGGGGCGTCGAGCTCGGCAAGAAGCTCGCGCTCGAGATCGCGCCGGCCGTCGCGGGCGACGAGGACGCCCTCGCCGCCCAGGACCCGTCGACGGCGGCCCTCATCGACCGCTACCTCGACCTGCGCAACTGACCCACCCTCCCGCGCCGAGCACGACCTTGGGGGTGGGGGCCGGTGGGGGGGGGAAAAAAAAGCGGG
>NZ_JBQEMZ010000024.1:0-34959 GCF_052044445.1 Cellulosimicrobium sp. 22598 | reverse complement strand
GTGTCGTCATCCGTCGGATGACGACACCAAGGTCGTGCTCGCGGGCGCGCAGGGTCGTGGTCGGGCGGAGTCAGGCCTCCTGGCAGGTCCCCGGCGCCGCGGCCGACGTCGCGTCCGGGCAGAGCAGGTGCGCCCACTCCCGCGGCCCGTACGCGTCCCGGGTCGCGTCGACGAAGATCTCGACGCCGTCGATCCGCGGCCCCACCCGGTAGTAGCTCACGATCGGGTCGCCCTCCGTCGTCGGCATGGTGACCACGAGCTCCGCACCCGTCGCGGCGGCGGCGTCGAGGCAGCGGAACAGGTCGTCCGGGACGCTCTCCCCCTGGTCGAGCCGGACGTCGCCGCACAGGTCGAGCGGCTCCCGGTCGACGAACGCCGCCGGGGCGACCGCGTCGCCGTCACCCCGGGCTCCCGACGGCGTGGGTACGTCGTCGGCCGGCGGCTGCGAGCCCGTCGTCGCGCACGCGCCCACGACGAGGAGCCCCGCCAGCACCTGGACCAGGATCGCGACGCGCGTCGTCCGGCTCATACCCGGGACGTGTGGTGACACCCCGCGACCTTGCACCTCGTCCCCGTTCCCGGTGGTCGACGGCGGTCGTCACGACGGAGGCGACGCGCGTCGAGCCCGGGGCCGGGGATCAGCCGGCGTCCCCGGACGGCACCTTGTCCGCGACGTCGTCGTAGGTGACCTCGGCCGGAGGCTCGGCAGGCGCGTAGACCAGGCGCACGACGCCCGTCGGGAAGGTCTCGGAGCGCAGGAGCGTGAGCGGGTAGTAGGGCTCGCCCTCGTCGAAGAGCCGCTCGCCCGAGCGGGCCGCGACGGGGTGGACGAGGAGCCGCAGCTCGTCGAGCAGCCCGGCGGCGAGGAGCTGGCGCACCACCGAGATCGACCCCGCGACGAGCACCTTGCCCAGTCCGGGCTCCTCCTTGAGCGCACGGACGGCGTCGACGAGGTCGCCGTCGATCCGCTCGACGTGCCGCCACCCGAGGTCCTGGTCGCCGCGCGTCGCGACGATCTTGCGCATGTCCCCGAGCCGCGCGGCGAACGACGCGTCCTCGCCCCCGGCGGTCTCCCGCTCGGGCCACGCGCCGGCGAAGCTGTCGTAGGTGACCCGCCCGAGGAGCAGCGCGTCGACGTCCTGGTAGTCCTCGTCGACGGCGGCGGCCATGTTGTCGTCGAAGTACGGGAAGTGCCACGCCGGGTCGATCTCGGCGACACCGTCGAGCGAGAGGAACAGGGTGGAGACGAGCGTCGCGGTCATGGGGTGGCCTTCCGGTCGAGGACGAGACGACGGGGCAGACCCTCGCGCCCGCGCGAACTCATCGTCCCGCCGAGCACGACCTCACGCGCGGTCGAGCACGATGTTCCTGTCGTCATCCGACGGAAATCGACAGCAACATCGTGCTCGGCTGAACCGCGGGGGGCCGGGGCCGGTGGCGGAGGGTCAGCGGCGCAGGGCCAGCGTGAGGGTCAGACCGACCGCGAGGTGCTCGACGGCGAGGAGCGCCACCGCGGCAGGGGTCACCGCGCCGAGCGGGCCGAGCAGCGAGACGAGCAGCACGACGGCGCACGTCACGAGCCACGCGCGCTCGCCCCGCCGCGGGCGACGGGACGCCAGCCGGCCGAGCAGGGCGCGCACGCCCCACGCGGCGTACCCGACGACGAGCGCCGTGACGACCGCGGCGACGACGCCGACGGTCTGGGTGCCGGTCGCGGTACGCACCTCCGGGTCGACGCCGAGCGCCGTCCCGACGAGCAGGACGACGGCGGCGACCGCCGCGGCGACGAGCGGGACGGACCAGCGGGGGACGCGGCGTCGGACGTCCCCGGGGACCTGCCGCCCGACGGTCGCGGTGGACGAGCCGGGATGGCGGGGGACGTCCGAGGTGCGGTACGTGGTGGTCGGCGTCGTGGACATGACACTCCTCCTTCGTCACGCGACGGTGCCGCGTGCTCTCACGGCCGAGGCCGCGGCCGGCGGGGTGCCGACGTCGTCCACCCTCGCGGCGGCGGGGCTCCCGCCGCACCGACCGGACGTCGGTGCGCGACCCGACCGGCGTCCACCCCTGCCCCTCCTGCCGGACCCCGACCCCCGACCTTGGTCGGTGGTCGACCGTGACGGTGCCCCCTAGCGTCCGGAGCATGACCACTCGCACCGACTGCCCTCCGTCCCCCGGACGCCCCGTCCTCGCGACGGCCGCCGCACGCCGCGACGGGAACCGCCCGCTCGTCCCGTGGTGGACGTTCGCCCTCGCGTGGCTCGCCGTCGCGGCGCTCACGGTGCTCGCGACGGCCGGGATCGTCGGCCAGGACGACCCGGGCGCGCAGCCCGCGATCGACGTCGCCGTCGCGGTGCTGGCCCTCGCCGTCCTCCCGCTCCTGTGGTCGCGGTCCCCGCGCAACGCGCCGGTGCTCGGCGCGCTGATGCTCGCGTCGCTCGCGGCGTACTCCGGTGCGGCGACCCCCGCCTCGACGGTCGCGACCCTGCAGGTCGCGCGCTGGTACCCGGCGCGCACGGCGGTCCCGGTCGCGGTCGCGGGCTTCCTCGGCCACGCCGTGCAGGCGCTGTGGCGCCCGGAGGCGCTGCCGCTCGGCTGGTGGCTCCTGTGCGACCTCGCGGTGCACGCCGCCCTGCTCGGCTGGGGGCTGTACTGGCAGGCGCGGGCCCAGCTCATGTGGTCCCTGCGCGACCGCGCGCGCCGCGCCGAGGCCGAGCAGGAGCACCGCGTCGCGGAGGCGCGGGCCGCGGAGCGCACGCGGATCGCCCGCGAGATGCACGACACCCTCGCCCACCGCCTCTCGCTCCTCGCCGCGACGGCGGGGGCGCTCGAGTACCGCCCCGACGCCGACCCGGCGCAGATCGCCCGCGCCGCGGGCCTGGTCCGGGCCGGGGTGAGCTCCGCGCTCGGCGACCTGCGCGACGTCGTACGGGTGCTGCGCGCCGACCCCGACGAGGTCGACGGAGGCGCCCCCGCACCGCAGCCCACGCTCGACGACGTCGACCGCCTCGTCGCCGAGGCGCGCGCGGCGGGCGGCGACGTCGCCTACGAGCGGTCGGGCTCGGCGGACGTGCCGCGGACCGTCGAGGTCGCGGCCTACCGCGTCGCGCAGGAGGGGCTGACGAACGCCCGCCGGCACGCGCCGGGCAGCCCGGTCGTGCTGCGGGTCACGGCCCGGGCGGGCGAGGTGCGCGTCACGGTGTCCGACGGCGGTCCGCGCCTCGTCGCGGTCGGTGGCGTCGGTGGAGCGCGGGACGCGGCGGGAGAGGGCACCGGCACCGGGCTCGTCGGGCTGCGCGAGCGGGTCGACCTGCTCGGCGGGACGCTCGACGCCGGAGCGCGGGACGACGGGTTCGTCCTCGATGTCCGGCTACCGTGGGACGCGTGAGCGATCAGGGTGGACGCGGAGGCGGGGCGCGCGCGGACGGACGGGCACCGGGCGACGCGCCACGCACCCGGCTGGTGATCGTCGACGACGACGCGCTCGTCCGCGCCGGGCTGCGGCTCATGCTCGACGGCGCGCACGGGATCGAGGTCGTCGGCGAGGCCGCCGACGGGGCCGAGGTCACGTCGGTGCTCGACGCCCACCCGACCGACGTCGTGCTCATGGACCTGCGGATGCCGCGGGTCGACGGGATCGAGGCCACGCGGCGGGTGCGTTCGAGGGCCGGCGCGCCCGCCGTCGTCGTGCTCACGACGTTCGACAGCGACGAGGAGGTGGTCGGCGCCCTGCACGCCGGGGCGTCCGGCTACCTGCTCAAGGACATGCCGCCGGAGCGAATCGTGGCGGCGGTGCGCGCGGCGGCCGCGGGCGAGCCGGTCCTGTCGCCGGAGATCGCGCGGCGGCTCATGACGTCGGTCGCCGACGCGGGGGGCGAGCGGGACCGTGCCCGCGCGGCGCTCGACGCGCTCACCGGACGCGAGCGCGACGTCGCGGTCGAGCTGGGCCGCGGCGCGGCGAACGCCGAGATCGCGGCGACCCTGTTCCTCAGCGTCCCGACGGTGAAGGCGCACGTGTCGAACGTGCTGCTCAAGCTCGGCCTGGAGAACCGGACGCAGGTCGCGCTGCTCGTCCACGCCGCCGACCTGACCTGACGACAGACCTCCCTGCCTCCGTGTCCGACCACGTCCTGGCCCGCCGTCGAGCACGACATGGAGGTCGTTCTGGCTCCGATAACGACCCTCATGTCGTGTTCGGCCAGAAGGGTGAGGTCAGTCGCCGGGCCACTCCCCCGTCCAGCGCTCGAACGCACGCGCGCCGCCGCGGTCGATGAGTGCCTTGACCGCCGCGAAGATGGCGCCCTGGATCAGCGCCGCGACGAGGATCTCGCGCAGCCGGTACTCGGACTCGAGCGGCTTGGGCGCGTCCGTCCGGTGGCCCGGGGTCACGCGCTTGTAGACCTGCTTGAACACCTGCCCCGCGACGAGCCCGCCCACGATCGAGCTGGCGAGCCCCACGGGGCGGTAGAGGATCTTCGCGGCCTTGCCGCCGGTCTTCTCCGGGGGATGCGTCCCCGCCGTCACGTCGTCGCTCATCCCTCGACGCTAGGTCGGCTGCGGCTCTCTCGCCCGTCGCACGACCGCGAGCGCCGTCCGCGTGGGGGTCAGCCCGGGACGACGGCGCAGCCCGCCGGGTCGGGCGCGACGCGCACGCGGGCACCGGGTTCGTGCCCTGCGTCGGCACCGCCACCCGCGAGCGCCACGAGGCGGGCCGGTGCGCCGTGGTCGGCGCCGGGGAGGACGACGTCGACCGTGACCTCGACCGCTCCTCGCCGGAACACGCTGCCGACGACCGTCGCGGCCCACGTGTCGTCGGACGGCGCCGGGACCTCCGCGGGCACGAGCCGCAGCCCGCGCGGCCCGATCGCGAGCACGCTCCCGTCGCCGCGGGGGACGAACGCCTGGTAGCCGAGGAACTCCGCGACGCGGCGCGAGGCGGGGGCTCGCCACAGGTCCTCGGGCGGCGCGACCTGGAGGAGCCGGCCCGCGTCCATGACGGCGACGCGGTCGGCGACGGTGAACGCCTCGTCGTGGTCGTGGGTGACGAAGACGGCGGTCGTGCCGGTCGCCCGCAGCGCCTCGCGCAGGTCGAGCGCGAGGCGCTCGCGCAGCCCCCGGTCGAGCGCGGAGAGCGGCTCGTCGAGCAGGAGCAGGCGGGGGCGCGGCGCGAGCGACCGCGCGAGCGCGACCCGCTGGCGCTCGCCCCCGCTGAGGGTCGCGACGGCGCGCCGCTCGTACCCGGCCAGCCCGACGACGTCGAGCAGCTCGGTCACGCGCGCGTCGCGCTCGGCGCGCGGCAGCCCCGCGATCCCGTAGGCGACGTTGCCCGCGACGTCGCGGTGCGGGAAGAGCTGGCCCTCCTGGAACATGAGCCCGAACCCGCGCCGGTGCACGGGGACGCCCGTGAGGTCGCGGCCGGCCCACGCCACGGAGCCCGCGGCGACCGGCTCGAGCCCCGCGACGGCGCGCAGCAGGCTCGACTTGCCGCACCCGCTCGGCCCGAGCAGGGCGAGCACCTCGCCGGGCGCGACGTCGAGCGTGACGCCCGCGACCGCCGTCGTGCCGGGGTCCGTGCCCGCTCCCCCGGCGCCGCGCCCGCCGTACCGCACGACGACGTCGCGCACCGCGAGCCCGGCGGCCTCCCCGGTGCCGGGGCCCGGGCGCGGCGGCTCCGGCGTGCCCGCGCGCGCGGGGGCGGGGTCGGTCTGCACCATCAGAACTCTCCTCCGGGTCGGTCGCCGCGCAACCGCTCGGCGAGCAGCATGACGGTCGCGGTGAGCAGCGCGAGCACGACGCTCGCCGCGAGCGCCATGCCGTAGTTCTCGGCCCCCGGGCGCCCGATGAGCCGGAAGATGACGACCGGCAGGGTCGCGCTGTCCGGGCGGGCGAGGAACGACGTCGCGCCGAACTCTCCGAGCGAGACGGCGAACGCGAACCCGACGGCGAGGCCGAGGGAGCGGGCGGCGATCGGGCCGTCGACCGTGCGGAACACGCGGCCGGGCGCGGCGCCGAGGGTCGCGGCGGCCTCGCGCAGGCGCGGGTCGATGGCGCGCAGCGTCGGCAGGACCGTGCGCACGACGAGCGGGGTCGCGACGACCGCCTGCGCGATCGGCACGAGGAGCCCCGACGTGCGCAGGTCGACGTCGAGGCCGAGCGGCCGGTCGAGCGTGACGAGGAACCCGAAGCCGACCGTCACGGCGGAGACCCCGAGCGGGAGCATGAACACCGAGTCGAGCACCGAGATCGCGCGCCGCCCGCCGCGCGAGCGCGGGCGCCGGGACACGACGAGCGCCACGAGACCCCCGATCACGACGGCGAGCACGGTCGCGAGCGCGGCGGTGCGCAGCGAGTTGCCCGCCGCCTCCCACACGGTGACGGACAGCGCGTTGCGCCCGCCCGTCGTGCCGAGGTTCGCGTAGTTGTCGAGGCCCCAGCCGCCGCCCGGGACGCGGAACGAGCGCACGACGAGCGTGCCGAGCGGCAGCCCGACGAGCACGACGACCACGGCCGCGGTGAGCGCCGCGGGCGCGAGGTCGCCCGTCGGGCGGCCGTCGCGCCACAGCCGCAGCGGGTGCGCGGACGACGCCGAGGACGACAGGTTGAGGGCGCGCTCGCGCCGGGCCCGCGTGCGGTTCGCCACCGTGAGCGCCGCCGCGACGACCACGAGCTGCACGACCGACAGCACCGCCGCGGTGCGCAGGTCGAGGAACTGCGTGGTCTGGATCCAGATCTCCGTCTCGATCGTCCCGTAGCGGATGCCGCCGAGCACGAGCACGACGCCGAACGCCGTCGCGCAGAAGAGGAAGACGATCGACGCGGCGCTCGCGATCGCGGGCGTCAGCGCCGGGAGCGTCACGGTGCGGAACGCGCGCCACGGCGTCGCGCCGAGGGCGCGCGCCGCCTGCTCGGCGCGCGGGTCGAGGTGCTCCCAGAGCCCGCCGACCGTGCGCACCACCACGGAGTAGTTGAAGAACACGAGCGCGACGACGATCGCCGCGAACGTCTCGTCGAGCCGCAGGAACCCGAGCGGGCCGCCCTGCACGAGCAGCGACCGGAACGCGACGCCGACGACGACGGTCGGCAGCACGAACGGCACCGTGACGAGCGCGCGCACGACCCGCCGCCCGGGGAACCGGCACCGGTACAGCACGTACGCGCCGGGCACGCCGAGCAGCACCGAGAACGTCGTGCCGAGCACCGCCTGCCAGAGCGTGAGCCCGAGGATCCGCCACGTCCGTGGCTGCGAGAACACCTCCGCGAACCCGGACAGGTCGAGGCCGCCGTCGTCCCCGACGAACCCGCGCGCCACGAGCGTGACGACCGGCCACGCGAAGAACACCCCGAGGAACGCGAGCGGCACCGCCGTCGCCAGACCCCACAGCACCGCGCGTCCGACGCCGCCCCGCCAGACCGCCCGACCCCTCACCACGGCTCTACCTCGCGCGACCACGGCTCTACCTCGGCAGACCGGGGCTCTACCTCGCGAGGTAGAGGCGTGGTCGCGCAGCGCGCACCGGGCGTCAGTCGACGACCGTGGCCGTCCATGCCTTGATCCACTCGTCGCGGTGCGCCGAGACGTCGGCGGGTGCGACCTCGAAGGGCTCGTCGGCGAGCGGGGCGAACTCGGCCCAGCCGTCGGGGAGCGCGACGGAGTCGTCGGCGGGGTACATGTACATCTGCTCCGGGACGTCGGCCTGGAACGCCTCGCTCACGAGGAAGTCGACGAGCTGCTGCGCGCCCTCGGGGTTCTTCGCGTTCGCGAGCACGCCCGCGTACTCGACCTGGCGGAAGCACGTGTCGAGCAGCGCGCCGGTCGTGGACGCGGAGCCGTCCTCGGTGAGCGTGAACGCGGGCGACGTCGAGTACGACAGCACGAGCGGGCGCGGCCCGGCGCCCTCGGAGCCGGAGAAGTCGACGTAGTACGCGTCGGACCACCCGTCGACGACCTTGACGCCGTTGTCCCGGAGGTCCGCCCAGTAGTCCTCGTAGCCGTCCTCACCGAACGCGCCGATCGTCGCGAGGAGGAACGCGAGACCGGGCGACGACGTCGCCGGGTTGGTCACGACGAGGAGGTCCTCGTACTCCGGCTTCGCGAGGTCCTCGAGCGAGACGGGCTCCGGGATCCCGGCGTCGGCGAACCACGCGTGGTCGACGTTGACGCACACGTCGCCGAGGTCGACCGCCGTGAGCTCGTCGCCGTCGCCGACGGCGTACGAGGCCGCCGAGTCGGACAGGCCCTCCGGCGTGTAGGGCGCGAGGACGCCCTCGTCGATCGCCCGCGACGCGAACGTGTTGTCGATCCCGAACACGACGTCGCCCAGCGGCGAGTCCTTGGTGAGGATCAGCTGGTTGACGAGCGCGCCGCCGTCGCCGGGGGCGACCTGCTCGACGGTGAGCCCGCTCTCCTCCTCGAACGCGGCGAGCACCTCGTCGCTCACGGCGAAGGAGTCGTGGGTGACCAGGGTGACCGTGCCCCCGGTGCCCGACGACGCGTCGTCACCTCCGGAGCCTGAGGTCGCGTCCTCGCCGCCACTGCACGCGGCGAGGGCGAGGAGGGCGAGGGTCGTGCCCGCGCCCGTGACGAGGGCGCTCCGGCGGGTACGGGCGGTCGTGCGCTGCATGTGTCCTCCCAGGACGTTCAGGAGGGGTTCACCGGCCCGCGCGACCGTGCCCCGCGAGCGCGGGCGACCGCACGAGCAGGTGATCGAGATTCCCGACTTCCTCCACCGGTGCTAACCGGATCAGGTTCGAGGGTCTGCGGTGGTCCGCACTCTCAGCTCCTCCAGGAGCTCCCCTGTCGTTCCCGTCGAGCCTACACCGGGCCGCGCCTGGGGAATCCCCCTGAGAGAACCCTGAGCGCGGCCCCGCGGCGACCAGGGAGGGGTTCCGGGCCGGTCCCCGATGCCCCGGGGCGCACCGCCGCGGGAGGGTCGAGACGACCGGACCGGGACACCCGGCCGACGACGCAGGAGGGGAAGGACCGATGAGCAGCAGACCTGGGACGACGGGCGTGAGGACGACCGTCGCCGCGCCCGCCGAGCACGCCGCGGGTGCCGCCGGGACCACGCCGGAGCGGCCCGTGATCGCCACCGCGCGGGGGATCGTGAAGACCTACGGGCGCGGCGAGGCCGCGGTCCGCGCCCTGGACGGCGTCGACGTCGACCTCGAACGGGGGCGCCTGACCGCGATCATGGGCCCGTCGGGGTCGGGCAAGTCGACCCTCATGCACTGCCTCGCCGGGCTGGACTCCCCCACGGCGGGGACCGTCGTCGTGGACGGCGAGACCGTCTCGGCGATGAGCGAGCGACGGCTGACGCGGCTGCGACGCACGCGCATCGGGTTCGTCTTCCAGTCGTTCAACCTCGTGCCGACGCTCACGGCGGAGGAGAACATCGTGCTCCCGCTCGCCGTCGCGCGCCGGCCCGTGGACCGGGAGTGGTTCGACCGCGTCGTCGACGCCGTCGGCCTGCGCCCGCGGCTCGGGCACCGGCCGGCGGAGCTCTCGGGCGGGCAGCAGCAGCGGGTCGCGTGCGCGCGGGCGCTCGTGTCCCGGCCGGCGGTCGTGTTCGCGGACGAGCCGACCGGCAACCTCGACTCGCGCGCCGCCGCGGAGGTGCTCGGCTTCCTGCGCGCCTCGGTGGACGACCTCGGCCAGTCCGTCGCGATGGTCACGCACGACCCGACGGCGGCGTCGTACGCGCACCGCGTGCTGTTCCTCGCGGACGGGCGCCTCGTGACCGAGCTGCGCGACCCGACGCCGCAGGCCGTCCTCGACACGCTCGGGGCCCTCACGCCCGCGGCGTCCGCGGGCGCGCACGCCGCCGGCCCGGCGCACGAACCGGCGACCGTCCGATGATGGGCCGGATCGCGCTGCGCGGCGTGCGCGCGCACGGCGCACAGCTCGTGCTGTCCGTGCTCGCGGTGACGATCGGCGTCGCGTTCGTCACCGGCACGTTCGCGCTCCGCGCGATGCTCGCCTCGACGTTCGACGGCATCGTCGCGTCGTCGATCCAGGCCGACGCGTACGTGCGCGGCGCGGCCAGCGCCGGGTCCGCGCTCGAGTCGTCGTCCGCGCAGCTCGGCGGCGCACGGAGCCTCGTCCCGGCGGACCTGGCCGGCACGCTCGACGCGCGGGACGACGTCGACCTCGCGCTCGCGGAGGTGAGCGGCCCCGCCGTCCTGGTGGGCGCCGACGGCACCGCGGTGCTGAGCACCCAGGCGCCGAGCATGGCGGTCGGGTACGACCCGCGCGACCCCGGGCCGCGCGTGGTCGACGGCCGGGCGCCGGAGAACGGCGGCGAGGTCGCGCTCGAGTCCGCGACGCTCGAGGCGTCCGGGCTCGCCGTGGGCGACACGACCGACGTCGTGCTCGGGGACGCGGTGCGCCCGGTGCGCGTCGTCGGCGAGCTCTCCCTGTCCGCGCCCATGGCGGGCGCGACGATCGTCCTGCTCGACGCGGCGACCGCGGCCGCGACGTACGCGCCGGACGGCATGGTGCCGTCGATCGCCCTGCACGCCTCCGACGGCGTCTCGCCCGAGGCGCTGCGCGACGCCGTCGCGACGTCGCTGCCCGACGGCGCCGAGGCCGTGACGGGCGCGGAGCTGCGCGCCGAGACGAGCAGCGCCGTCGCCGACCAGCTCGGCTTCGTCTCGACGTTCCTGCTCGTGTTCGCCGGGCTCGCGCTGTTCGTCGGCACGTTCATCATCACCAACACGTTCGCGATGCACGTGCGCCGCCGCACGCGCGAGCTCGCGCTCCTGCGCGCCGTCGGGGTGTCGCCCGGGCAGGTGTTCGCCTCGGTGCTGGGGCAGGCCGCGGTCGTCGGGGTCGTCGGCGCGGTGCTGGGCGTCGCGGCCGGGTTCGGGCTCGCCGAGCTCGCGCGGGCCGGGCTCGGCGCGGTGGGCATGGAGCTCGCCGGCTCGCTGCCCGTGACGACGGCCGGGATCGTGGTCCCGCTCGTCGTCGGGGTCGTGGTGTCGGTCGTGGCGGCGGCCCTGCCCGCGCGCCACGCGGCGCTCGTCCGGCCCGTCGAGGCGATGCGGGCCGACGTCGTGCGGCCAGCCGGCCCGGGCGTCGCCCGGGTGGTCGCGGGGACGCTGACCCTGCTCGCCGGCACCGGTCTCGTGGTGGGCGCAGCGGTGGTCGGGAGCGGCGGCGCGCCGCTCCTCGGGCTCGGCGCCGTCGGGGTGATCGCGGGCGTGCTGCTGCTCTCCCCGCTCGCGGTCGGTCCCGTGCTCGGAGTCCTCGCCGCGCCGTTCGTCGCGCTGGTCCGGCCGCTCGGCGGGCTCGCGCGCGGCAACGTGACGCGCCAACCGCGGCGCACGGCCGCGACCGCAGGGGCGCTCGTCGTGGGGATGGCGCTCGTGTCGACGACGTCCGTCCTCGCGCTCTCGGCACGCGAGTCCGTGACCGGCATCGTCGACGAGGAGACGGCCGCCGACCTCGTCGTCCGGTCCGCGACCCCGTACCTGCCCGAGGGCGTCGCGACCGACGTGCGCGCCGTGCCCGGCGTCGCGTCCGTCGACCTCACGACGTACGGGCAGGTCGCCGTCGACGGCGAGCCGCAGCTCGTCGTCGGGTTCCCCGCCGAGGGCTTCGGCCGCTCGGTCCGCACGACGGCCGTCGAGGGCGACCTCGACGCGTACGCGCGCGGCGAGGCGGCCGTCATGGCGGACGCGCTCGACGAGCACGGCTGGGCGCTCGGCGACGTCGTGACGATCGCCGACCCCACCCGGCCCGACCTCCCGGCGCACGACGTCCGCATCGGCGCCGTGATCGACTCCCACGCGTTCTCGGTCGACATGCTCCTGCCGCCGGACGTCGCCTCGGCCGTCGGCGCGACGACCCCCGAGATGCTGTTCCTCGACGTCGAGCCGGGCGCCGACCTCGCGGCCGTGCGGGGCGCGGTGACCGAGGCCGTCGCGCCCTACGTCGTCGCGAGCGTGCTCGACGCCGACGAGTTCGCCGGGGAGGTCGCGTCCCAGGTCGAGTCGATCCTCGCGATCGTCTACGCGCTGCTCGGCCTGTCCGTGCTCGTCGCGGTGCTCGGGATCGTCAACACGCTCGCCCTGTCCGTCGTCGAGCGGACGCGTGAGATCGGGCTCCTGCGCGCCGTCGGGCTGGGGCGCGCCCAGCTCGCCACGACGATCGTCATCGAGTCCGTGCTCGTCGCCGTGTTCGGGACGGCGGTCGGGCTGGTCGTGGGGACGGGCCTGGCCGCCGCGCTCCCGTCCGTCCTCGCGGACGAGGGCTTCACGACCCTCGCCGTGCCGTGGGCCCAGCTCGGGGCGATGCTCGCGCTCGCCGCGGTCGTCGGGGTCGTCGCGGCGGTCTGGCCCGCGACGCGCGCGGCCCGATTGCCCGTGCTCGACGCGGTGAGCCAGGAGTGACGCGAGGGCGGTGACGAGAGGCGAGAAGTGGCCCTCCACGGTGGCGTCCAGAGGGCCACTTCTCGCGTCTCGCGACGTCGGTCCGCGGGTGCGTGCGCGCGCCGCGCGACGCGGGCGCCGACCGTTCGCACTACGGTGGGAGCACGCCCGCGCCGACCGGCGCCCCGACTCACGGAGGACCCTCGTGGCCGACACGACCGAGACCGAGCAGACCCTGGCCGTGAAGGTCGGCACCGTCGCCCTCACGTTCGCCGCGGGCTGGGTGGCGCAGAAGCTCGTCACGTTCGTCTGGGCGAAGGTCACGGGTCACGACGCCCCCAAGGATCTCGACGACGAGGAGGTCGGCATCGTCTCCGCCGTCACCTTCGCGGCCGTCGCCGCCGGCGTCGGCGTCCTCGCGCGCCGGTTCGCCGGCAAGGAGGCCAAGCGCGTCGTCGCCCGCCTCGCGTCGCGCGCGTCGTAGTCCCACCGCCCGAACCCGGGGTCCTTCCTCACGATCGTCACGACGTGGGGAGGGACCCCGGGTTCGGCGCGCCCGACGGCGGACGTCGGCGCCGGAGTCAGCGCACCGGGGCCGCGGGCTCGGGCGGGGTCCAGCCCATCGCGGCGCGCGCCCCGCGCGCTACCGCGGAGGCCGGGGTCAGGCGCATGAGCCCGTTCCGGACGGTCTGCCGCCAGCCGCCGCCGAGGTGCGAGCCGAAGCGACCCGTCGCGACCGACGCCCGGGCGAGCGCCCGGCACCGTGGCCGGCGCGCGGCGTCGTACCCCGCGAGCGCCGGGGCGAGCCGACCGCCCGCCGCGACGGGCGACCCGACCAGGAGGCCGACGCACAGCCCGTCCTCCAGCGCCGTCGCCGCACCCTGCCCCATCGTCGGGAGCGTGCCGTGCGCGGCGTCGCCGACCAGGGCGACGCGGCCCGTCGCGTAGCGCGGGAGGCCGCCGGGCAGGTGGTGCACGTCGTGGCGCAGGACGGCGTCCGGCGACGTCGCGGCGAGGACCTCCTGCACCGGCGGCGCCCACCCGGCGAACCGCTCACGGGCCGCGCCCAGCTCGTCGTCCAGCCGCGTCCGCTCGGGCATCGCGACGTAGCCGTACCAGTAGGTCTCGTCGGCGGCGGTGCGCAGCAGGCCGAACTCCGCGTGCGCGCCCCAGTACTGGGTCAGGGCCTCCGCGCCCCAGGCACCGGGGGTGATCGCGCGCCAGCTCGAGTAGCCGCTGTACACCGGCACGCTCGCCGGGAACAGGGTCGCGCGGACGGCGCTGCGCATCCCGTCCGCGCCGACGACGAGGTCCGCCTCCCGACCCGCGACGACGGCGGGCGACCCGGCGGGGTCGCCGGGATCCAGCGCGGTCACCGGCGTCGCCGTGACGATCTCGACGCCCAGGTCGGTCGCCCGGCGGTGCAGCGCCTCGTGGAGCCGACGCCGGTGGACGCCGACCAGCCCGACGGACGCGCGCACCTCGGGGGTGCCGGGCAGCGTGAGGATCGGGCGCCCGTAGAGGTCCCACGTCCCGCCCGCCCAGGTCGCGTACCCGAGCCGGGCGACGGCGTCGTCGTCGAACCCGAGGCCGCGGAACGCCGCGACCGCGTTGCGCGACATGGCGAAACCCGCGCCGACCTCGCCCAGCGCGGGTGAGCGCTCGAGGACGGTGACGCCCCACCCCGTGCCCGCGAGAGAGATCGCGGACGCGAGACCGGCGATCCCGGCTCCGACGACGATCGCGGTAGGGGTCATGGGTGCCTCCAGGTCGACGAGCCCGAGCGCGCATACCACTACGGGCGTTGTAGTACCGATGTTGCCATACTGGCAGCCATGCCGAGGACCAACCCCGGGCGGCGGGCCGCTCTCGCGGACGCCGCCGTCGCCCTCCTCGCCACGGACGGCGTGCACGGCCTCACCCATCGCACGGTCGAGCGCGCCGCAGGGCTCCCGGCAGGGACCGCGGCCAACTACGTCCGCAGCAGGGAGGAGCTCCTCGTCGCCGCGGCCGAGCGCGTCGTCGACCTGCACCTCGCCGCCATGCGGCGGATCGACCGGACGCTCGACGTCTCCGGCCCCCCGGAGCCGCTGACCGAGCTCCTCGCCGCATCCCTCGAGGACGCCGTCACGACGTCGCGCGAGCGGTACCTCGCGATCTTCGAGCTCCAGCTCGAGGCGCGCCGCCGCCCGGCGCTCGCCACGGCGCTGGCGCGGCTCGGCTCCGTCGCGACCGCGTTCACCGCCGACGAGCACGCCGCGCTGGGGCTCGACGTCCCGCCCGACGCGATCCCCCTGCTCGTCACCCTCTACGGCGGCGCGCTGTTCTCCCTGGTCAGCGCCCCGGGAGGCGTCGACCGCGAGACGACCCGCCGCCTCGCCCGCGCGATCGTGCGGGGAGCCCTCGGAGCCGACCCGTCCGCCCCACCGACCTGACCGCCACCGCCCGCGGGCGAGGCGCTCGCGGGCCGGCAGCGCCCGGCACTCCCGCCCCGGTACCCTGGCGCGCGTGACGGCCCCACCGGCAACCCCTGCGAGCGCCACGCCGGTCCCCCAGGACCCGGTCCTGCGATCCGGCGCGCGCGTCCTCGCCGACGCCGGCCGCCTGCTGTCCCGGCACTGGCCCGCGCTCGTCGCGGTCGCGCTCCTCGCCGAGGTCGTGCACGAGCTCGCGCTGCGGGCGGCGCTCGCGGTCGCCCCGTCGTCCGGCGTGCTCGGCCTGCTCGTGCTGTGCTTCTCGCCGCTCGCGACGGTCGTCGGGATCGTCGTCATGCTGCACGTCCTGCGCCGCGAGCCGCGGACGGAGCGCGACCGCCTCGAGGTCCGGGCGCTCCTCGGCTCGATCGCGTCGGTCCTCGTCCCGTACCTCGTCATCTACGAGTTCTACGGCGGCCTCTCGTCCGACTGGCAGTCGTACATCGACTCCGCGGCGCTCGACCACGCGTTCGCGGCCGGGTCCGGGATCGAGACGGCGAGCCCGATCCCCGAGGGCTTCGGGCTCACGGTCGTGCTCGTCGTCGCGGGCGCGCTGCTCGCCCGGACGCTGCTCGAACGTCTCGCCAAGCGCGTCGACCGCGGCATCTCCGCCGCGGGCGGCGACACGCGGCGGAGCGCACGCTCGGCCGCGGTCCGCATCGCGGCGGGCTACTGCGAGGTCGTGTGGATCGTCGTCGGCGCGTTCACCGTGACAGCCGTCGTCGGCCGCGTGCGCGAGTGGTGGACGTCGCGCGTCGTCGTCGTCGAGACCACGACGTGGTGGGACGGCGTGGTGGCGCGCGTCGACGTGCTCAAGCCGCTCGCCGACGCCCTGGGCCCGACGACGTCGCTCCTCCTCGCGGGCGTCGTCACCGGCCTCGTCGTGCCGCTCGCCTGGCTCACCCTCGGCACGATCGTCTACGGCGTCGAGGCGATCGACGTCGTCGACCCCGCGCACGCGACGCAGGGCGGCGGCGAGCCGGCGGGCCGCGCGACGCGCGTCGTCGACCGGTTCAACCGGACGCTCGGCGAGAGCGGCGCGCGCAGAGCGTGGGAGCTCATGCTCGACCCCGGCCGGCGGTTCGGCGGCCTCGTGGGCGCGGTCGGCATGCTGTGGCGCAGCCGGTGGAGCGCCGTGCTGCTCTTCTGCGTCGCGTTCGCCCTGCTCACGCTCGGCGAGCAGGTCGTCTACACGGCCGCGCAGGCCGTCGTCGGCCAGCCGGGCATCGTCGCCTGGCGCGCGCTCGTCGGCCCGCTCGAGATCGTCGCGACGGTCGTCGTGCAGGTGCTCACGACCGTGCTGCTCGCGGCCGCGGCCGACGCGTTGCTCGCGAGCCTCGGCCTGCCGTCGGCGCTGCGGACGCGGCGCGTTGCCCGGTCCCGGACAGCGGTCGGCACGGCGGTCGGCGCGGCGGTCGGGGCCGGGGCCGGCACGACGACGGACGGCGCGTCAGCCGGCTGAGACCGTCGCGGACAGGTCGTCACCGGACCGGTCGTCGTCGGGCCGCCCCTCGACGAGCAGCGCCGCCGCGACGACGTCACGGATCTCGGTGTCCGTCAGCGCGTGGTCGCGTGCCAGGCGGACGAAGCGCGCCGCCGCGTCCGTCACCGCCGCACGCGACAGCGTCGCGGCCGGAGCCGTCACGAGGGTCCCGACCCGTCGCCGCGTCGTGACGAGCCCGGCGGCCTCCAGGTCGCGGTAGGTCCGCGCGACCGTGCCCGGCGCGATCCCCAGGTCGTTCGCGAGCGCCCGCACCGTGGGCAGGCGCTGCCCGTCGGCGAGGTCGCCCGCCGTGACGAGGGCCGCGAGCTGGGCGCGGAGCTGCTCGTAGTGCGGCGTCGGGGAGTCCAGGTCGATGCGGACGGCGAGGCTCACGCGACCGCCCCCGCCGGCTCGCGCGCGGGCGCCGCCGTCGGCGCAGGGTCGCGGGCCGGCCAGAGCAGGACCACGACCGCCACCACCATGACCGCCAGCGCCACGAGGAGCAGGGCGCTCCCGGACTGGACGTGTCCCGGGCTGAGCCCGGGCCCCCTCCGCACGCCGTCGCCGTTCCCCAGCCCCAGCCAGCGCAACGAGAGCCCGGCCAGCGCGACGAGCCCGCCGAGCGTCAGGCCCAGGACGAGCTGGGTCGCACGCTCGACGCGGCGGGCGACCCGGCGGCGCAGCCACATGTCCCACCGCTCGTCCACGTCCTCGACCGCCGGTCGCGACGCGACGAGGCGCAGCACCACCTCCGAGGCCACGACGGCGACGACCGTCCCGACCAGGAGCGGCACCGTCCACAGCCACCCGGGGAAGGGTGCGACGGTGTACGCCTCGTACCGGCCGACGACGCGGGAGATCGAGCGCGGGCCGTCGGACAGGAGGCCGAACGCCACGCTCGCGACGACGAGGCCCCCGGCCCAGGTCCACGTCAGGCGACGGGTGAGCGTCGGGACGACGTCGGCCGTCGAGCGCGCGACGAGCCGCGCCTCGCGCTGGCGGTGCGTCGGGCGCGGCCACGTGAGCTCGCCCACCGCGTGGACGGCCAGGGCGCCGACGAGCGCGACGAGCGGCAGCACCGCCGTCGTCCGCGCGCCGAGCGGGACGAGCCCGAGGTACCAGTACAGCGACGGCAGCAGGACCCCCGCGGCGACGAGCAGACCCGAGCCGGCGCTCGTCACCGCGGAGTGCCGCACCGCGCGCCGCCCCGCCGAGCTCGGGACGACGGCACGTCGGCCGTCCCACCACAGGAGCCCGGCGACGACGGCCGCGGCGAGCAGCGCGACGTCGACCGCGAGGGCGACCGGGAACGGCAACGGGTTCCCCAGCATCCACGACACCCAGCTCATGTCCACCTCCGTCAGAGATTATTGATCATGAACTATGATCATTCAGCAGAGGCTTGTCAACCGTCTCGTCGGGGTGCGGACCGTCAGGCCGCGTCAGGGACGGGCAGCGACCAGTAGGCGGGGAGCAGCTCCGGCTCGACGAGACGCACCTCGGCGGGCACGGCGTCGTCGGGCGTGAGGAAGTACTGCGTGCTGCGGCTCGAGACGGCGCCCGTGCAGACGGGGGCCTCGGGGAACGGCATGCCCGGGAGCGCCGACGCGCCCGCCGTGAACTCGCGCGCGGCGTCGTCGAGGAGCACGACCTCGCACGACGAGTACGTCTCCTCCTCGCTCGCCGGGGCAGCGGGCGCGTCCGACCGCAGCGACACGTCGGCGGCCCAGAGCGTGTAGCCGTCGGGCGCCTCGATGCGGTCCCCGTACCCGTCGTCGAGCCAGTCGACCTCCTCGAGCCCGGCGAGTCGTGCCCGGACGTCGCCGACCTGCGCCCAGCCCTCGGCGTCGGCCGTGTGGGCGCGGTGCGGCGCCGACGCCCACCACCCCTGCACCGCGTCGGAGCGCCACGTGAGGGTGCCGAGCGCCGCGAGCGCCCCCGCCAGCACGACGAGCCACCACCGGTTCGCGCGCCACCACCCCACGCTCCCGCTCATCCGTCCCACCCCCCGGGGACGAGCGCGGGCCGCACCACGTCGACGACGGCGTCGGCCGCGGGCCGCTCCAGGCGACCGAGGTCGATCTCGGCGACCGCCTGCGGGCGGTCGATGTCCGCGTCGTCGTGCTCCGTGAGGACCCGCAGCACGACGTCCCCGTCGAGCGCACGCCCGGGCATCTCGACGACCACGGTCCCGGCCTCGGGGACGTCCGGGTCCACGAACGTGCTCATCATCGTGCTGCTCGCGCGGTGCGACGCCGCGTGGTCGCGCCCCGCGGCGTCGCGCAGCTCGAGCGCCTCGATGCCGGCCTCCTTCGTGGTGCCGGACACCGCGAGATCGACGGCGACCCAGACGCCGTCGGTCGTCAGTGTGTCGAACCCGTCCTCGAGCACCGTGCCCGTGCGCACGTCGTCGACGCGCACGCGCAGCGGGCCCGCGGTGACGACCTCGCCGACGCCGCCGCGCGTCGTCGTCGCCGTGAGCGTGGGCCACCACGTGTCGACGCGCGCCACCGCGGCCCCGACGCCCACGGCGAGGAGGAGCAGGACGACGGTCACGACGACGTCCGCACGCCGCGGGCGCCCGGGCGCGGCGGGCTCACCGGCGGTCGTGGGATCGCCCGCGGTCGCCGGGGTGGTCGCCGTGTCCACGGTGGGCTCGGTCACCACGCCTCCTCGTCCTCGGGCGGGTCCACGATCTCCGGCGGGACGTCGCCGGGCGGGACGTCCACGAGCACCACGGCGCCCGTCTCGGCCCACCGGCGCCCGCCGCCGACCGTCATGTCGCGGTAGCGGAAGCTCGGGACCGTGACGGTGAGGGGCTCGTCGGGGGCGGCGGACGTCGCGCCGCCCTCGGGGACCGTCACGGGCCACAGCAGGGCGACGTCCTCGGCCAGGCCCGGCTGCAGCTCGGGGTAGACCGAGGCGTCGCGCACGAGCAGCGTCGGGTCCGGGCGGTCCGGTTCCGCGTCGCCCGCGAGCGCCAGCCCGCCCGGCAGCGCGTCGGGGAGCGTCACGGCGGTGCGGTCCAGACGTCGGGGCTCGCGGTCGGTGTCCAGCGCACCCACCACCACGACCAGCCACGCGTCGGCGCCGGAGTCCTCGAGCGCGGAGACCTGCACGGCGTCCGTCACGGACCACGACCGCACCGTCAGGTCGAACGGTCCCGTCGGGACGGGCTCCCCCGCGGCGGCGTGGGCGGGCCCCGCCTCGGCGGCGACGTGCCGCGCGAACCCGCCGGCCGCCGCCGTCCCCGCCACGAGGCCGAGCACGACCGCCAACGCGACACGGCGGGGCCACGTCCCGACGACCGCGCGGAGCAGCGGGATGCTGCGGGCGGCCCTCGGCGCGGTCGACGTCACGGCGCGCATCCTACGGGGCTGGCGGCGTGCCCGTCAGGCCCCGCGGACGAGGAGCGTCGTGACGGGTCCCATGACGATCGCGTACATGAACGCGAAGAACAGCGTGTGCAGCAGGACGAACAGGAGCGCGGCGCGCACGGCGCCCCGGGCCCGGAAGTGCGTGCCGAGCTTGCGCACGAACTCGACGGGGTGGGCCAGGTCCCAGCTGTTGAAGCGCACGTACCGGCCCAGGTAGATGCCCACGGACACGAGCGCGAGCACGACGAGCACGGCGATCCACGAGGACGCGTGCCGAAACGGGTCGTCGTCGTTCGGGTACAGCACGAGGGCGAGCAGCGCCTGCGCGAGGAAGACGTTGACGACCGTGTTCATGACGCCCGACATCGCGAGCGTGAGCACGGCGACGATGTCGTACCAGAGCGGGACGTCCTCGCCCTCCTGCCGGTGGCTGTAGTTGAGCTCCGTGACGAGGTACCCCGCGTTGGGCAGCAGCAGGAGCCACACGAGGAACCCCGCTCCCGCGACCGTGAGGACCACCCACGGCGGGGCGCCGCCCGCGATGAGCACGGCGTCGAGGACGACGACGAGCCCGAGGACGATGACGGGCGCGATCGACAGCCCGATGTTGAGCAGCATCGGCCGGTACAGGCGCGTGCGGTAGAGCGGTGCGCGCAGCACCACGAGGGCGAGCGCGTACACGTTGAGCAGGGCCACGCCCCCGAAGAGCCAGTCGAGCACGCCCCCACGGTACGGGTGGTTCGCCGCGCGGGGCGCGACGAGCGTCGTTAGCGTGGAGTCGCTCGACGCAACGACCTCCCCGTGCCCGACGACGGGCACCTCCCACCAGGAGTCGCCATGGCGCAGCAGCACGCGAGCGGGACCGCGGGCCCCGCCCCGACGACGACGTCCTCGACCACCTCCCCGACCCTGATGCTCGTCCTCGCGACGATCGGGTTCGCCGTGAACTTCTGGGCGTGGGCGCTCATCAGCCCGCTGGGCGCGGCGTACGGGCAGCTCTACCACCTCACCGACGTCCAGGTGTCCGTCCTCGTCGCCGTCCCGGTCGTCGTCGGCTCCCTCGGGCGCATCCCCGTGGGCGCGCTCACCGACCGCTACGGCGCGCGCATCATGTTCCCGCTGGTCAGCGCCCTGACGATCCTGCCCGTGCTGTTCGTCGGGCTCGTCGCGGACAGCTTCGTCGCGCTGCTCGTCGGCGGCTTCTTCCTCGGCCTCGGCGGGACGGCCTTCGCCGTCGGCGTCCCGTTCGTCAATGCCTGGTACCCGCCCGCGCGCCGTGGCACCGCCGTCGGGATCTTCGGCATGGGCATGGGCGGCACCGCGATCTCCGCCTTCACCACCGTGCGCATCCGCGACGCGTGGGGCGACGCCGCGCCGTTCCTCCTCGTCGCCGCCGTCCTCGCCGTGTTCGCCGTCGTGTCATGGCTCCTGCTGCGCGTCCCGCCCGGCCGCGCGACCGCCCCCGCGGGCGGGTTCTGGGCCCGCACCTGGGCGACGTTCCGCCTGCCCGCCACCCTCCAGCTCTCCTGGCTGTACGCCGTCGGGTTCGGCGGGTTCGTCGCGTTCTCCGTCTACCTGCCGACGTTCCTCGTCAACGCCTACGACCTCACCGCGTCCGACGCCGCCGCCCGCACCGCCGGGTTCGTCGTGCTCGCCGTCGTCATGCGGCCCGTCGGGGGCGCGCTGTCCGACCGGTTCGGCGGCGTGCCCGTCTCCGTCGGGTGCTTCGCCGTCGTCACGGCGCTCGCCGCCGTCGTCGCGTTCCAGCCGTCGCTCGTGCCGGTCGGGACGATCGCGTTCCTCGGCCTCGCCGCCGCGCTCGGCGCGTCGTCGGGCGCGACGTTCGCCCTCGTCTCGAAGGTCGCGCCGGTCGAGAAGGTCGGGGCGGTCACCGGCCTCGTCGGCGCGGCCGGCGGCCTCGGCGGCTTCATCCCGCCGCTGCTCATGGGCGTCGTCTACCAGCTCGAGGGCACCTACGGCCTCGGCTTCGCGCTCCTCGCGCTCACCGCTCTCCTCACCCTGCTGTTCACCCTCGGCCCCGTCCGCCGCGCCGCCGCGGCGTAGCGACCCGCGGCCTCGATGGTGGCCGGGGTCGCTATCTCGACCCGGGAGTCGCCATCTCGACGGGGGGTCACACCCGGAGCGCCTCGCTCGGTTGGATGCGGCGCGCGCGCAGGGAGGCCGCTACCCCGCCGAGCACCCCGACGACGACGCCACCCGCGACCGCGACCGGGACGTGTCCCAGGTCGAGGACCGGGGTCCAGCGTCGGGCGATGGTGATCGCCAGGAGGGCGGCGACTCCCGTGGCCGCGCCTGCGACGCCGCCGACGACACCCACGAGCGCGGCCTCCGTCATGACGAGCCGGCTCACGTGGCGCGCCTGGGCGCCGATCGCGCGCCGCATCCCGATCTCCCGGGAGCGTTCGAGCACGGACATCGTCATCGCGCTCGTCAGGGAGACGACCGAGGCGAGGATCGCTACCCCCGTGAGGACGAGGAGGATCGTCCGGACGTCGTTCTCGATCTCCCCGCGCAGGCCGCGAGGGTCGGGCGGCGCGACGATCGTGAACGCCTCGGGTGTGCTGGGCCGCAGCACGAGGGGGGCCTGCGCCGCGACCTGCTGGGCTGCGCCGGTCGCGGTGAAGACGTAGACCTCGTGCTCCGCGGCGGGTCGCAGCGCGGCCGCGACGTCGACGGGCACGAGGACCGCCTGGATGACGTTCGTGACGCGATAGCCCTGGTCGACGATGCCGCGCACCACGAACGACCGTCCGTCGAGCACGACCTGCGGGCGCGCGCTGAGCGGCCCGAGACCGAGCCGGTCGGCGATCGCCCGCCCGAGCAGCACCTCGCCGTCCCCGAGCGGGCCCGGCGTCCCGCCTGCCCAGTCGACGCCGAGCTCCGCGGCATGGTCGATGCCGTCGCCGACGCCGAGCAGGAAGGCGTCCGGCACGCTGGCGGCCTCGCCCGGCAGGGCGACCGTCATCATCCCGTTCCGGGACACGAGCGCCGCGGCGTCCACACCGGGCAGGTCCGCGAGCCGGGCGACGGCCTCCCCGGGCACGCCCGGCGCGGTCCCGTCGACGACGACGGGCAGCCCCGCCTCGGCAGCGGCGAGGGGCATCGTCAGCGTCACGGCCCGGTTGAGCCGGGCGTCGAACCGCTCGGAGACCTGGGCCTGCGCCGACGCCGAGAGACCGACCGTCGTCAGGGCCAGGGCCACCCCGACCGCGACGGAGGCCGCGAGCGTGGCGGTGCGGCCGCGTCGGGAGGCGACCGACGCGGCCGCGTCACGGACCACCGTGCGGAACCCGACCCGGTGTCGTGCCCGACGTCGGTCCTCGCCCCCGGCCGGTCCCGTCGCCTCCGGCGACGGCCCGGCGAGCAGCAGGTCGAGGCCCGCGACCGCCGTGGTGGCGGTGCCGACGCCCTCGGCCGCACCTGCACCGACGCCTCCGGTGTCGGTGACGACGAGGCCGTCGCGCACCACGAGCCGCCGCTGCGCGCGAGCCGCGATCTCCGGCGAGTGGGTGACGAGCACGACCGTCGTGCCGGTGCGGTGCAGGTCGGTGAGAAGCTCCAGCACGGACTCCGACGTCGCGGTGTCGAGGTTGCCGGTCGGCTCGTCGGCCACGATCGTCCCAGACCCGACCGAGAGCGCACGCGCGATCGCGACGCGCTGCCGCTGCCCGCCCGACAGGTCGCTGGCGCGACGGTGCGCGGTCTCCGAGAGCCCGACACGGTCGAGCGCCTCCAGCGCCCTGAGGCGACGCTCGTCGGCGGGCACGCCGGCGTAGAGCATGCCGAGCTCGACGTTGTCCACGACCGTCCGGTGGTCCATGAGGTGGAACCCCTGGAACACGAAGCCGAACGTCTCCCCGCGCAGGCGCGCCCGCTCACGCTCCCCGAGGGAGGCGACGTCCCGGCCGTCGAGCCGGTACGTGCCCGAGGTCGGCGCGTCCAGGAGGGCGAGGATGTTGAGGAGCGTCGACTTGCCGCTGCCGGACGGGCCCTCGACGGCGAGGAACTCCCCCGGGCCGATCCTCAGGTCGACCCCTCGCAGCGCCTCGACCGGCTGCGCGCCCGGGTACGTCTTGGTGACCCCCGCGAGGTCGAACGTCGTCACTCGACCTTCACCTCGTCGCCCGCCGACAGGGCGTCGGCGGTGACGGGTTCGACGGCGCTGGTCCCGCCCAGGCGCCCGAGCTCGCGGACCTCGACCTCGCGGAACGAGCCGTCGGGCTCGCGCCGCTGGACGACGGCGGTGCCGTCGGAGTGCACGGCGACGGCACGGGCCGGGACACGCAGAGCCTCGTCGGCCACCGCGGACACCGTGATCGTCGTGAGCACGTTCGCCCCCAGCCACGTGCTGTCGATCGGCTGCGCCGCCACCAACGGCACCCCGACCTCGACCGGGGCCGCCTCGTCCCCCGTCGCCGTCGGCGGGGCGGGGATCGCGCCGAGCGTGGCGTCGAGCACCGTGCCGTCGGGGCCGGAGAGCGTCGCGGTCATCCCCTCGCCGAGGACGGGAAGGACCGAGACCGCCACCTTCGCCTGCGCGACGACGGCGCCCTGGCCCAGGGTGATCGTCGCGTTCTCGGCCGTGAGCACGTCCCCCACGTCCGGCGTCGTGCCGACGACGGCGGGCAGCGAGCCCGTGACGACGAGCTCGCCGCGCGGCACGACCACGAGCTGCGCGGGGGCCGCCGGCGCGACGGAGCCGGTCGTGCCGTCGACCGGAGCGGCCGGGTCGGTGCCTGTGCCGTCGGTCGGAGCAACCTCAGATACCGCATCGCCGGTGGACGGCGCCGGCGCGTTCTGACCCGGCGTCTGCAACTCGTCGGCGGGCGCCTCGCGGGTGGTCGGCTCGTACCCGATGTCCTTGTAGAGGGCGCGCACGGCCTGGGCAGTCTGCGGGCCGAACTCCCCCAGGCCGCCCACGCGGTAGCCGAGGTCACGCAGGAACCGCTGCAGCTGCTCGACGTCCGGGCCGGTCGCTCCCTCGACGAGGTCGCGGTAGTACGGGAACGCCCCGGTGGTGGCGATGACGGGACGGCCGCTGACCTCCAGCACGACAGCGCCCGCCCGCAGCTCGGAACCCGCCGGGACCCCGACAGCCGTCACCACGGACTGGTCACCGCTCCCGGCGGCGACCTGGACGCTTGCCGCCGACTCGCGCACGACGTCCGACCGCGCAGTGATCTGCTCCGACAGCGCACCGAAGGTCACCGTCGCCACGATGTCACCGGGCGGCGGAGGTGCCGCGTTCGCGGCGACCTGTGCCGGGGACTGGAAGCTCGCCGCCGCGAACCACCCGCCCACGAGCCCCCCGACGAGGAGGACGGTCACGACCGCCCCGACGACGACGCGGCGGCGAGGAATCACCCGACCCCCGCCCCGTCCAAGATCTCCCGGGACTGCTTCTCGAAGGCATTCTTCTCCTCGAGGAGCGTGGCCAGCGCGTCCTCGTTCTCCGCGACGACCGTCGTCTGACGCTCCCACTCCGCGTCGTACAGCGCCTGCGCGTAGCCGGAGCTCTCCTGGCACTCGGCGTCGAACGTCGCGAGCCGGATCTCCTCCGCCTTCTGCTCCGGCGTCCGCTCGTTCTCCATACCGTCGGCGATCTCGCCGAACGACGCGCTCATCGTCTCGGTCGGCGTCCCGCCGTCCTCGCCGTTCGGGCTCGACGGGAGGTCGGTGACGCCGAGCGGCTGCATGCACGTCACCCACTTCTCGGCTGCCGCCACGACCGCGGGATCCAGGGCCGCGCCGTTCCAGGCCGACGCGCCGAGGCCGGCGAGGGCGTTGTTGATCCGCATGCCTTCCGTGGGCAGCTCCTCTCGCGCCTCGTCGACGCACGCCCAGAACTGCTCGTCCTGTTCCGGCGACCAGGACATCGACTCCTCGCTCGCCGCCCTGATGATGGCGGCGTTCGGGTCGGGCGCCCCGCTGTACCCCCACCGCGCGGCCGTCTCGACGTTGAACAGCCGTCGCCCACCGAGCGACATGGACTCCGAACGCACCGAGACGTCGACCTGCGGACGCTGATAATCGAAGCCCTCGTCCCGCATGCACGCCTCGACCAGCACGCCCTCCGCGGCGTCGCCGAGGGCGTTGTCGACCCTGTACGCGTCCAGGGGCATCACCCACTTCAGCCGGTTCTTTTCACCGTCGCCCGGCGCTGCCGCCTCGACCGATCCTGCCGCTGTTTCGTGATCGCGTTCCAAACCCCCGTCGGCCTCCATCGTTCCGCATCCCGCGACGACAAAGCAGAAGACCGCCCCACCGACAACCCCGGACAACGCTCGAACTCGCATCGCAGCTCTCAACCCCTTCAGACTTCGGCACCCGTGACCCGGGGACGTGGTGGGGCGGGGCTGTCGATGTCGTCATGTTCGACAGCCCCGCGACCACCCACTACGACTACTTGCACCCGTACTCGACCGAGCCGAACGCCCCCGAGAGCAGTTCGTCGTTGAACCCAGCGGGAGCATTCCCTCCGCTGTCGCCCAAGTTGCCGTCGCCCGACCCGGGCTTGAGGCCGAAGGAAGGGCCCTGATAACCCGGGTTGATGTAGTAGAAGGCGTACTCGTACCTGCCCTTGTTGGAGACCGAGCTCACTGAGTAGCCACCGTTACCGCCGACGCCCGCGTACGTACGCCAAGAGAAGTCGTACTGGCACTCGAAGAAGGAGAAGTGACCGGCCTCGACCGAGCCCGTCCGGTAGCCGGTGTCTCGCCACTGGCACGAGTACCCCAACGGGCAATCGGCCGTGGCTGCCGTGGCCGGTACCGCCAGGCCGACGCTGCCACCGAGTGCCAGCAGACCTGTGGTGACCAGGCCAATGATCGTTCGCTTCATCGCGTCTCCCTGCTTTCGGTCCCCCTGCTGAGGGCGAACGGGGCCAACCGTCGCAGATCGACCATCGGGCGCATAAGGGTTCTCACCATCTGGACCGTTTGCGGCCACCCCCTGCGTTCCGGGTGGAGTCGGGCACTAATTCAGACCGCGTCGTCAGGGGTGCGCTCCATGGACCTGTGCAGGACCAGTCGCGGAGCCGTGGGCGACGAGGCGCGGGAGGACGAACCAGAGGCCGACGAGCAGGACGAGCGCGCAGCCGCTCGACCACAGCGCCGCGGTGCGGTTCACGACGACGTCGACCACGAGCAGGACCGTCCCCGTGACGACGAACGCGAGGACGAGCACGCCGACCCGGGCGATGCGGTCGCTCAGGGTGACGAGCGCCGTCTTGCGGTGCTTGCGGAACAGCGCGCGGTGCAGGCTCACGGGCGTGACGAACAGGCCGGTGGACAGCACGGCGAGCGCCACGAGGGTGAGGTAGACACCGGTCTGGAACGAGTCGAGGTCGCCGAAGCGCTGCTGGAACGGCAGCGTGAGCAGGAACCCCGTGAGGATCTGCACGCCCATCTGCATGACGCGCAGCTCCTGGAGCAGCTCGGCCCAGTTGCGGTCGGACCGTTCGTCGGCCGACTCGTCACGCCCGTCGCTGACCTGCGTGGTCATGAGTCCTCCCTCGCGCCGCCCCTGGGCTAATCTTCCTTCTGCTGGGGTCAGGAATCGGCTCCGTCCTGATCGATCTCCGGGGACCCCCATCGATGGACGCTGTCCTGCCCTCCGACGTCGCGGAACCCGACGACGTCGTCCCTCCGGCTCTCGCCGACCTCCTCGCCGCCCTCGGCCCGGGTGACCCCCAGCCGGTCGGGCGCTTCCGCGTCGACGTCGCCACGGACACGTGGTGGTGGTCGGACGAGGTGTACGAGATGCACGGCTTCGCGCCCGGCGAGGTCGTCCCGACGACGGCGCTCGTCCTGTCCCACAAGCACCCCGAGGACCGGGAGCGCGTCGCGAGCGAGCTCGCGCACGCGGCGCGCACCGGGGAGCCGTTCGGGTCCATGCACCGCATCGTGGACGCGACGGGCCGGACTCGCACGCTCGCCGTGGCCGCGCAGGGCCGCCGCCTCGACGGCGGGGCCCCGTGGGCGGCCGTCGTGGGGTACTTCGTCGACCTGACGACCGCGCACGAGGAGGCGGCCCGGCGCGAGGCGACGGCGTCGATCCGCGCCGCGGACGCGTCACGCTCGGTGATCGAGCAGGCCAAGGGCGTCCTCATGACGGCGTTCGCGATCGGACCGGACGACGCGTTCGAGCTGCTGCGACGTCGCTCGAACGACGCGAACGTGCCCGTGCGCGAGCTCGCGCGCCGGCTGGTCGCGGCCGTCGTCGACGGGAGCGTCGCGGGCGCGGGCGGAGGCGCGCTCGACGAGACTGCCCGACGTCGCATCGACCGGCTCCTCGGAGGTGCGGACGACGGCACGCCCACGGGCGCGCTCGACTGACCGACGGACCGTCCGGACCGGCCCGCGACGCGAGGCCTGCCGGGGACGGCCTCGCCTCAGTCGGCCCCGACCCCCGGGATGCGCCGCGTCTCGACGATGTGGCGCGCGATGTCGACGAGCTTGATGTTCGCGTCCTGGGACACGCGGCTCATCACCGCGAACGCGCGCCCGGCCGTGAGCGAGTAGCGCTCCATGATGATGCCCTGCGCCTGCCCGATGAGGGTGCGCGTCTGGACGGCGGACTGGAGCTGCTCCTCGGTGCGCGCGGCGGAGATCGCGGCAGCAGCGACGGCAGCGAACGTCGACGCGAGGTGGTAGTCGTCGGGCCCGAAGGCGTCAGGCGACGTCGAGTACATGTTGAGCGCGCCGTGCGCGTTCTCCGACGTGTAGAGCTGCACGCACAGCATCGACCGGACCCCGAGCTCGCGCGCGACGGCGGGCGCCCAGAGCGGCCAGCGCGCGTCGGACTCGATGTCGCCCGACTCGACCAGCGCGTGGTCGTGGACGGCGTCCAGGCACGGCCCCTCGTGGAGCTCGTACTGGAGCGCGTCGCCGCGCGCGACGAGCGGGTCGGACACCGCGGGGCTCTCGATCCGCCCGCGCGTGACGAGCGAGATGCCCGCGGACTCGCACCCCTCGACCATGGAGACCGCGAGCTCGACGACGCGGTCGAGCGTCTGCTGGAGGGTCGGCTCGTCGGCCAGCGCCCGCGCGGCGTCCGCGACGAGCCCGGCGACGCTCTGGTCCTCGACGCCGCCCACGATCTCGGGCAACCCGGCGACGCCCCCCGTCTGCGGGGCGGGGACGGTGGCTCCCGGACCCGCCGGCATGCCGACCGTGCCCTGCTCGACGCTCTGCTCGATGCTCGTCATCTCGGCCTCCTCACGGGTCCCCCGGGCCCCAGCGTAGGCCGCGCTCACAGCGACCGGTACCCAGGGAGGCGGGCCGCGACGTCGTGCGCGGCCCGCCTCACCGGTGGTGCCGGAGGCCCCGCCCGGGCAGGGCGCCCGGACGGGTCGGGGGCGGTGGCCGTCTCGCCCGCACAGGGCGTGGCGGCTGGTGTCCCTGGGGCACCGTCGCTCTCGCGGCGGACCCGCCCCCGGGCAGGCGCGGACGCCTGCCCTCCGACCCTCCCGGGCGGGTCGCGGCCCTCGGCCGATCCGTCCGCGGCCCGCACGGGGAGGTCTCTTCCAGGCCCTAGAACACGGGCTTGCCTCCCGTCACCCCGAGGACGGTGCCGGAGACGTAGCTCGCGTCCGTCGGGGAGGCGAGGAAGACGAACGCCGGCGCGACCTCCGCGGGCTGCCCGGCCCGCCCGAGCGGCGTGTCCTGGCCGAACGTCTCGATCTTCTCCTCCGGCTGGGTGGCCGGTTGGAGCGGGGTCCAGATGGGTCCGGGAGCGACGGCGTTGACCCGGATGCCCCGCGGCCCGAGCTCCGCCGCGAGGTTCACCGTGAGGTTGTTGATCGCGGCCTTGGTCGACGCGTAGTCGAGCAGCGACGTCGAGGGCTGGAACGCCTGGATCGACGAGTTGTTGACGATCGCCGACCCCTCCCCCAGGTGCTCGAGCGCCGACTGGGTGACCCAGAGCAGCGCATAGAGGTTCGTCTTGAGGACGCGGTCGATCTCCGCGGTCGTGACGTCCTCGATCGACTCGCGCCGCGCCATCTGGAACCCGGCGTTGTTGACGAGGACGTCGAGCCCGCCGAGCTCCGCGACGGCGCGCCCGGGCAGGTCGCGGGCGGTCGCCTCGTCGGTCAGGTCGCCGGGCAGGAGGGCGCACGTGCGGCCCGCCTCGCGGACCCAGCGCGCCGTCTCCTCGGCGTCCTCCTGCTCCTCGGGCAGGTAGCCGATCGCGACGTCCGCGCCCTCGCGTGCGTAGGCGATCGCGACGGCGCGGCCGATGCCCGAGTCGCCGCCCGTCACGAGCGCGCGCAGGCCCTCGAGCCGCCCGCTCCCCCGGTACGACTCCTCGCCGTGGTCGGGCGCCGGGTCCATGGGCCTCGTGAGGCCGGGCGGCTCCTGCTGCTGGGCCGGGAAGGCCGTCTCGTCCGTCATGTCGTCCCTCCGTTCCGTCGGGGTCCTCTGCTCCGGCTCACGAGCGCGCGGGCTCGCGGCGGCGGGCGAGCTGGGCGTCGTGCGCGCGGGGCCGGGCGACCGGGCGCACGGCGGCGAGCGCCCCCGCGACCGTCGCCTCGGCCGTCGGGCCCACCCCGCCGGCCTTGCTCAGCGCGCGCATGACCTGCGTCGCCGTCTCCTGGACCGGGACGCCCGCCTCGCCCGCCGCCTCGGCGAGGAGCTGGCCGGCCGCGACGTCGTCGACGCCGTGCACGGCCATGAGCACGCCCTTGACCTGCTCGACGGCGGCCTGGCTGACGAACGCGCGCGTCACGGCGCGCTGCGACTCGCGCTCCAGCGCCTCCTTGTGGGTCGGGCTGACGTCGACGACGTAGCCCGCGATCTCGACGACGCGGCCGCGAGCGTCCCGGCGGCCCTGGCCCGTCACGACGACCGAGCGGGCCTTGCCGTGCCCGTCGACGATGCGGTGCGCGCACGAGAAGGGGCGGCCGGAGCGGATCGCGTCCGTCGCGGCGCGGACGACGCGGGCCCGGTCGTCGGGGTGCTTGCGCGAGCGCAGCGCGTCCAGGCTCGGCTCGACGTCCCCCGGCGTCCAGCCGTGCATCGTGTACACCTCGTCCGACCACCACCAGGTCCCGGTGCCGAGCTCGACGCGGTACTGCCCCACGAGCAGGTGCGTGCCCACGGCGAGCACCTCGGCGAGGGCTGCGGGGCGCACGGGAGCGGTCTGCTCGGGGCTGGGGGTGGTGGTCGCGGAGATCGAGGCCATGGTGTCCTCCCAAAGTTCGGGGGGCTGCGGGCCGCTTCATGACTCCGCCTCCAACCTAGCCCACTCGTCCGGAGTCGGCACCCGGGCTCCGCTACGGTGCGGGCATGACCCGCGAGCCGCGCCGGACGATCGCCCAGCACGCCGACGACGCGCTCGCGCTCGTCCGCCCGACGCCGTCGACGGACGTCCCGCTCGAGGACGCGGTCGGGGCGGTCCTCGCGGCGGACGTCGTCTCGACGCTCGACGCGCCCGCGTTCGACGCGTCCGCGATGGACGGGTACGCGGTGCGGTCGGAGGACGTGGCCGGGGCCACGACGGCGTCGCCGGTCGCGCTGCGCGTGGTCGGCGACGTCGCGGCGGGGGCACCGGGGCTCGACGCCCTCCTCGGGGTCGGCGAGGCGGTCCGGGTCATGACCGGGGCGCCGGTGCCGCGCGGCGCCGACCTCGTGGTCCCGGTCGAGCGCACGTCGACCGGGCGGTTCACGCCGGGGGCGGCCGGGAGCGGCCCCGCGACCGTCGAGGTCCACGACGCGTCGCGCAGCAACGTGCGGGCGCGGGGCGAGGACGTGCGCCGCGGTGACGTGGTCGTGGAGGCGGGAGCCGTGCTGACGGCTCGGCACGTCTCGGTCGCGGCGTCGGCGGGGCACGCGACCGTACCGGTGCACCGCGCGCCCCGCGTCGCGGTGCTCTCCACGGGCAGCGAGCTCGTCGCGCCGGGGACCGCGCCGGGGCCGGGTCGGATCCCCGACTCCAACTCCGTCCTGCTCGCCGCGTCGGCGCGCGCAGCCGGGGCGCGCGTCGTGCGGCGGGGCGCGGTCGGCGACACGGCCGCCGCGCTCGTCGCGGCCCTCGACGACCTGCTGGGTGCGTTCGACGGCGCCCCGCCCGACCTCCTCGTCAGCACGGGCGGGGTGAGCGCGGGCGCGTTCGACGTCGTGCGCGAGATCCTCGACCCCGCGACGCGCGCCGGGACGGCGTGGGAGGGCGCCGTCGCCGACGCGCGGCTCGTCGCCGTCGGGATGCAGCCCGGCAAGCCGCAGGGCCTCGCGCGGTGGCGCGGCGTCCCGTGGCTCGCGCTGCCCGGCAACCCCGTGAGCGCGTTCGTGTCGTTCGAGCTGTTCGTGCGCCCCGTCCTGGACCGCCTGCGGGGCGTCCCCGGGCAGGGGCGTGCGCTCGTCGGCCGCGTCGCCGCCGAGGGCTGGTCCTCGCCGGCAGGCCGCGAGCAGCTCGTGCTCGTGCGGCACACCGCGGCCGACGGCGCCCGCGTCGTCCCGGCCGGCCGGCACCGCGACCGCGGGGCGGACCCCGCGGAGGCGCGGGGGTCCGGCTCGCACCGCGTGAGCGCGCTCGCGCACGCCGACGCGCTCGCCGTCGTCGGCGCGGACGTCACGTCGGTCGAGCCCGGCGACGCCGTCCGGGTCCTGCTCCTGGACTGATCGTCGGGAACCCTCTCCGCACGCGCGTGCGAGAGTGGCGCCATGAGCCCCACGCACGACTTCACGCACCTGGACGAGCGCGGCCACGCCCGCATGGTCGACGTCACCGCCAAGCAGCCCACCGTCCGTTCCGCGACGGCGACCGGCGTCGTGCGGTGCTCGCCGGAGATCGTCGCGGCGCTGCGCGACGGCACCGTCCCCAAGGGCGACGTGCTCGCCGTCGCGCGCATCGCGGGCATCGCGGGCGCCAAGCGCACGGCGGAGCTGCTGCCGCTCGCGCACGTCATCGGGGTGCACGGCGCGGTCGTCGACCTCGTCGTGGGCGACCACGGCGTCGACGTCACCGCGACCGTGCGCACCGCCGACCGCACGGGCGTCGAGATGGAGGCGCTCACCGCCGTGGCCGTCGCGGGCCTCGCGGTCGTCGACATGGTCAAGGGGCTCGACAAGTTCGTCGAGCTCACGGACGTGCGCCTCGTCGCCAAGACCGGGGGCAAGTCCGGCGACTGGCACCGCGAGCCGTGACGGAACCCCGCCCGGCGTTCGTCTTCGACGCCCTCGTGCTGGCCGGAGGTCGCGCGGCGCGGCTCGGGACGCCCAAGCCGGGCGTCGTCGTCGGGGGCCGTCCCCTGCTGGAGCACGCGCTCGCGGCGACTGCCGGCGCGGTGCGGACCGTCGTCGTCGGGCCGGACGAGCTCGCCGACCCCGCCCGCTACGCCCTGACGCGCGAGGACCCGCCCTTCGGGGGGCCCGTCGCGGGCATCGCGGCCGGGCTGGCGGCCCTGCCCGGGCCTGACGACGGCGGCGCGGCCTGGGTGCTCGTGCTCGCGTGCGACGTCCCCCGGGCCGCGGAGGCGGTGCCCGCGCTGCTCGCCGCGGCGCTCCGGCGGACGGGCGAGGTCGCCGTGCACGCGGTGCGCGGCGGGCGCGACCAGTGGCTCGTGGGGCTCTACGAGCGGGCCGCGCTCCAGGGCGCGCTCGACGCCCTGCCCGCGCTGCACGGAGCCTCGGTGCGCCGCCTGCTCGCGGGACTTCCCGCGCTCGCCGTCCCCGACGAGGACGGCGCCACCGACGACGTCGACACGTGGGAGGATGCCCGCGAGCAGGACCGCCGCCTGGGCGCGGGTGCGGTACCGGCGCCCGACGACACCCCGGACGACAGCAGGAGGCCACGATGACGAACTTGGAGCGCTGGGTCGACGCGCTGGCGGGCGACCTCGACCTCGACCCCCAGGTGGTGGACATCGGCGCGATCCTCGACCTCGCGCGCGACGCGGCGCACGGCATCGAGCGTCCGGCCGCGCCCCTCACGACGTTCGTCGCGGGCTACGTCGCCGGGCTGGCCGCGCACGACGGATCGGGCCGTACCGTGCAGGACGTCCTGGACCGCGCCGCCGAGCTCGCGCTCGCGTGGACGCCGGAGCCCGAGCTGCCCAGCACGGCGGCGGCCGAGACGCAGGACTGACCGATGGTGACCGTCCGCTACTTCGCCGGGGCGCGCGACGCCGCCGGCACCGAGACGGAGAGCGTCGACGCGACGACGGTCGGCGAGCTGCACGCCGCGCTCGTCGCCCGCCACCCCGCCCTGGCGGACGTGCTCCCCCGCTGCTCGCTCCTCGTCGGCGGCATCCGCGCGTCCACCGACGCCACCCCGATCGGTACGGACGAGACGGTCGACGTCCTGCCCCCGTTCGCAGGCGGCTGACCCGGCCCCGTGACGAGCAGGCACGGATCGCCTGGTGTCAGTGGTCGCCGCCGTCGAGCTGGGTGAGGACGTGCGGCAGGAGAGGCTCCAGGACCGCCCAGCCGTCGCGCACGCCGCCCGTCGAGCCGGGCAGGTTCACGACGAGCACCCGGCCCTCCGGGCCCGACGCGATCCCCGCGAGCCCGCGCGACAGCACGGCGGCCGGCACGTGCGCGGCGCCGCGCCGGCGCAGCTCCTCCGCGACGCCGGGGAGCTCCTGCGCCAGGACCTCGCGCGTCCCCTCGGGCGTGAGGTCGCGCGGCCCGACGCCGGTCCCGCCGGTCGTGAGCACGACGCGCGCTCCCCCGGCCACGGCCCGGTCGACGGCATCGCGGACGGAGGCGACGCCGTCGGGCACGAGGTCCGTGACGACCGCCCAGCCCGCCGCCTCCAGGAGCCCCGCGAGGAGCGGGCCCGAGCGGTCCTCCGCCTCGCCGCGCGAGCAGCGGTCGGACACGGTGACGACGGCGACGGTCGCGTCCGCGGCCGGTCCGGTGGCTTGGCTCATGGCGCCACGGTAGCGACCCGCGTGGCCGGGTAGGGCGGGGTGTCGGGCGCGTCGCGCTCGGCGCGCGCGATCCGCCCGTTCTGGGCATAGTGGCTGTGGACCGACCCGCCGTCCCTGCTCGCCCAGGAGGCCCGCATGTCGTACGTGTCCGTGCCGTCAGCGCTGCCGGTGCGCGGGCCCTCGCGACCGCTCCGTGCCCGGCCCTCGACGTCCGGCGGCGGGCGAGCGGCATGAAGACGACGTCGGACGGTCCCGTCGAGGACGCGCTGCTGCGGCTCGGCAAGCACCTGCGGCGCGGGCAGGTGTCCGACGACCTGCGGCAGGTGTTCCTGACCGGCGGGCGCCAGGGCGACGTGTTCTACC
>NZ_JBQEMZ010000023.1:0-56167 GCF_052044445.1 Cellulosimicrobium sp. 22598 | reverse complement strand
TGCTTGGAGTGGTGCAGCTCCATGATCCGCCCGGAGATGTGCGGCTCGAGCGCACCGTAGTCGTAGGACAGCTCGGGGAGAGTGTAGACAGGCATGGTTCCTCAGGTTCCTTCCGTCGGTATGCAGCCACGCTAGGACCTCGACCACGGTTGAGGTCAAGGTGGGCGCACTGTGATCTTGCAGGTCGGACGTGCGGTCCCGCTCGCCGAGCGGCCCAGCGCCGACGGCGGGACGATGACCGGATGGGGACCGTCACCGACTACCTGGGCGGCGTGGACGAGCCGGACCGCGCGACGCTCGCGCGCGTCGTCGAGGTCGCGCGCGGCGTCGTCCCGGACGCCACCGAGGGCACGAGCTACGGCATGCCCGCCCTGCTCTACCGCGGCAAGGCGCTGCTCAGCGCGATGGCCTCGGCGAAGCACCTCGCGGTCTACCCGTTCAGCCCGGCCGCGGTGACAGCCGTCGACGCGCGGCTGGACGGGTACTCGCACGCGAAGGGGACGGTCCGGTTCTCCAGCGACCATCCGCTTCCCGACGACGTCGTCCGCGACCTCGTCGCGGCCCGCGTCGCGGAGATCGACGCGCAGCTCGACCGCTGACCGCCGGGCAGTCGCCCGCCGTCGCCGCCGTCGCCCGCCTCCGCGCGCGGGTCGCGACCGAATCCCCTGGGCCGCACGGCCGCCGTCGGGCACGATGGACGGATGCCCGACGACGCCCGTCCCGGCCTGCGCGTGACGACCACCCTGGTCGTCCCCGAGGCGGAGCTGTCGTGGCGGTTCTCGCGGTCGTCCGGGCCCGGCGGGCAGGGCGTCAACACGACCGACTCGCGCGTCGAGCTGTCGTGGGACGTCGCGCGGTCGGCGGTGCTCACGGAGTCCCAGCGCGTCCGGGTGCTGGACCGTCTCGGCAGGCGGGTGGTCGGCGGCGTCGTCACCGTCGCCGCGTCGGAGCACCGCGAGCAGCGGCGCAACCGCGAGGCCGCCCGGGTGCGCCTCGCCGCCCTGCTGGCCGACGCCGTCGCCCCGCCCGGGCCGCCGCGCCGCGCGACGCGGCCCACGCGCGGTTCGGTGGAGCGCCGGATCGGCGCCAAGAAGCGGCGGACCGAGGTCAAGCGCCTGCGTCGCTTGCCGCAGGACTGAGCCGAGCACGACGTCACCCGCCGTCGAGCACGACCTGACGGACGGAAAGGGCCGGAGAACGACCCCCGTGTCGTGTTCGGCGGGAGGCCGGAGGGCTAGAGGCGGCGGGCCAGGTGCGGGTATTCCAGCACCAGGCCGTCGGCGTCGACGGTGAGGTCTGCCGTGAAGTCGCGCGTGGCGCTCGTGTACGTGACGACGCCCTGACCGGTCATGGGGTCGAGCGGCTCGCGCGCGGCGTAGACCTGGTCACTGCGCAGGACCGCCAGGGACGGCAGGTCGACCCACGCCATGACCAGGCGCGTCTCGCCCGCCGGCGGGCGGTCGCCGAGCAGCCCGAGGCGCAGGATCGGCATCGTGTTGGTGACGGGGCACAGCGCGATGTCGCAGTCGAGCGCGCCGTCGAGCGAGGCCGGGTCGGCGATCCCCGGCGCGGCGAGGCCCGACGGCGGCGTCCCCGACTCGCGCACGTCGTCGCGCCACGCGCCGTCGGGCGTCCGGAGGAGGTCGAGGTGGCGCGACCACCCGAGCCCGCGCACGGAGACGTCGAGGTGCTCGGTCACCCAGCCGGGACCGGTGCGCAGCGCCCACGCGGTCGCGTACGCCGCCGCGCGCGACGTGCCGAGCGCCGCCAGCCGGTCGTCGCGCACGGTGACGGTCGCGGCCTCCAGGCGGTCCGGGTCGTCGTCCCAGCCGGACCACACGACGTGCCTCGTCGATGCGCTCACGCGCGCCAGTCTCGGACGAAAAGGCGGTGCCCGCGCGGCGAGGGCGTGGCAGGGTCGCGCCCATGACCTCTCGCATCTCCCACACCACGTTCGACGCGCGCGACTCCTACGCGCAGTCCGTCTTCTGGGCCCAGGTCCTCGGGTACACCGACGTGCCCGGCGACCCCAACCTCCCCGGCCACGAGGAGTGCATGATCATCCCGCCGGCGGACGCGACGACGCCCGCCGAGAGCCGCGGGCACGTCCTGTTCGTCGAGGTGCCCGACGACAAGGAGCTGAAGAACCGCGTCCACCTCGACCTGCGGCCCACGGACCGCACGCGCGAGGAGGAGGTCGAGCGCGTGCTCGCGCTCGGGGCGACGCAGGTCGCGGACCGGCGCACGCCCGACGGCGGGGGCTGGGTCGTGCTCGCCGACCCGGAAGGCAACGAGTTCTGCATCCTGCGCAGCGACGCCGAGCTCGCGGCGGCCGCAGCCCGTTAGCGGTCGGTGATCCGGATCCAGCCGCGCTGGGCTGCCCGGGCCCCGGCCTCGAACCGGCTCGTCGCGCCGAGGCGCCCCATGAGCCCGGCGGCGTGACGGCGGACCGTCCGCGGGGACACCCCGAGCCGCGCGGCGACGGCGGTGTCCGTCTTGCCCTCGGCGAGGAGCCGCAGGAGCGTGTCCTCGCTCGGGGCCAGCGCGTCGTCGGCCGCCCGCGCCCGGTCCCACTCGGCCTCGGCGAGGGCCCGGAGCGCGCGGACGGCGTCCCGGTCGGTCACGGCGCGCGTGCGGTCCGGGCGGGCGACGAGCACGACCGTGTCGTCGAGGGCGACGAGGGTCAGGGGCAGCGCCGGTGCCACGCGGTGCTCGACGCCGGGGCCGTCGTCGAACTCGTCGTCGCGCTCGGCCTCGGGGGCGTCCGGGCCCGGGTGGTCCGCAGCGGGCGGCGTGCCGACGAGCGGTCCGTCGGGGACGGCGCCGCCGTCCGGGGCGGTGTCGTCGAGCGCCCCGTCTCTCGGCGGCTCGGGTGGCTCGACCGTCACGACACGGACGCGGGCGTCGCGGCGCGCCCGTTCGCGCACCCGTGTCCACAAGGGCTCCGGGGCCGCTCCGACGCCGGAGTCGAGCACGAGGACGTCGCGGGCGCGGCGCAGCGCGACGGCCCGCGCGGAGTGCCTGGCGCCGAGGGCCGGGTCTCGCTCCGTCGACGTCACACGGTGGGACTCTAGCCGACCTCCCTCGGCGTGCAGAGGGCCGTCCCGGCGGTCGGACCTGTGTGACGAACGGGGAGGTCAGCGGGCATTTGTCCTCTTCCGGACACGTCGGATTTGTTTACACCGCGGCCTTCCGCTGCCAGGCTTCCCCCGGACCGCCGGGTCGGGCTTCGTGCTGCCCGGCGTCCTACGTGCCGGGACGGTCCCGGCGCCGGTGACGGAGGGGGCCACATGGGCGCGCAGCCGGACGACCTGACCCTCGTGGACCTCGTCCACGAGCACGCACGCGAGCGGCCGGACCACGCGGCGGTCGTCGTCGTGCCGGAGGTGGGCGAGCGGCGCACCCTGACCTACGCCGAGCTCGACGCGCAGGCGGCGGCGCTCGCGGCCGACCTCGCGGACCGGCACGAGCAGGGCGACCGCGCCCTCGTGCTCTACTCGGCGACCGCGTCCTTCGTCGTCGGGATCGTGGCCTGCTTCTACGCGGGCCTGATCCCCGTCCCGTCACCGCTCCCGGGCGGGCAGGCGTACCAGCGCGAGCGCGTGCGCGGCATGCTCGTCGACTGCGACGCCGCCGTCGTGCTCGTCGACCCGACCGCCGCGAGCGAGACCACCGAGTGGGCCGAGCCGCTGCGGCGCGCCGACGGCGGCCCCGTCGTCGTGACCGTGGTCGACGGCGCCACGGGCGGCCCGTCCCGGCGCGGCCGCCCGGGCCCGCAGGACGTCGCGTTCCTGCAGTACACCTCCGGGTCCACGAGCAGCCCCAAGGGCGTCGTCGTCACGCACGCGAACGTCCTGCACCACCACGACGCCTTCTCGACGACCCTCGGCCTCGTCCCGGAGGACGTCTTCTGCAGCTGGCTGCCGGGGTACCACGACTTCGGCCTCGTCGGGATGCTGCTCGTCCCCCTGGGCCTCGGCGCGACGGCCGTCATCGTCCCCTCCACGGCCTTCCTCAAGCGCCCCGTCCGCTGGCTCTCCGCGATCACCGAGACCGGCGCGACCGTCACGGCCTCGCCGAACTTCGGCTACGACCAGTGCGCGCGGCGCGTGCGCGACGACCAGCTCGCCGAGCTCGACCTCACCCGCCTGCGCTGGGCGCTCGGCGGGGCCGAGCCGGTGGATCCCGCCGTCCTGGACGCCTTCACGCGCCGGTTCGAGCCCGTGGGCTTCCGCGGCTCGGCGCACGGCCCGGGGTACGGCCTCGCGGAGGCGACGCTGACGGCGACGTACCCGGACCGCCGGCTCCCGCTCGTCATCACCGCGGACGAGGCGGCGCTCGCCGACGGCCGCCTGGTCGTGCTCGAGGAGGCGTCGTTCCTCTCCGCGCTCCCGGACGCCGCGGCGCAGGGCCGGGGCAGCGTCCCGGGCGCGCGGCTCGTGTGCTGCGGCCTGCCGAGCGGCGTGGAGCTGCGCCTCGTCGACGACCAGGGCGTCGAGGTGCCCGACGGCGCGGTCGGGGAGGTCTGGCTGCGCGGCGGGACCGTCGCGGCCGGGTACTGGGGCGACGCGGCGGCGGGCGCGACGGCCGAGACGTTCGGCGCGGTCGCGGCCGACGGCACCGGCCCGTGGCTGCGGACCGGCGACCTCGGCGCGCTGCACGGCGGCCAGCTCGTCGTCACGGGCCGGATCAAGGAGCTCCTCATCGTCGCGGGGCGCAACCTGTACCCCTACGACCTCGAGCGCGAGCTGCGCCGCCTGCACCCCGGGGCCGAGGGCCGTCCGGGCGCGGTGTTCGAGGCGGAGGGCCTGCCGGGCACGCTGTGCGCGGTACAGGAGTTCCGCCCCACGCCGGGCGCGCGGCTCGACGGCGCGAGCGCCGAGGACGAGCTCGACGCCGTGGTGCGCCAGATGGCCTCCCACCTGGCGTCCGTCTCGGGCGCCGGCGTGCACGACGTCGTCCTCGTCCGTCCCGGCCAGGTGCCGCGGACCACGAGCGGCAAGATCCAGCGCGGTCGGGCGCGCGACCTGCACGGCGCGGGCGACCTCGCCGCGCTCCACTCCCTGCGCGCGTCCCGCGACCGCGCGCGCACCGAGCTCGCAGGGACCCGCTCATGACCGCACCGCTGCCCGACGCTCTCGACGACCTCGTGCTGCGGCACGTCGCCGCCGCCCTGGGCGTCGCGCCCGCAGACGTCGACCCGGCGGGCGACCTCGCCGGGCTCGGGCTCGGCTCGGTCCAGGTCCTGGCGCTGCTGGGCGACCTGGAGGACGCGCTGGGCGTCGACCTGGACCCGGAGGCCGTCGTCGACAACCCGACGCCCCGGGCGCTCGCCGAGCACCTGCGCAGCGTCGTGGACGTCCCCGGGACGGCGGCATGACGACCCTCGTCGACGTCGGCGCGCACGTCCCCGCGACGCGCGTGCCCATCCGCGACCTGGCGGACGAGCTGGGGCTCGACCATCTCGAACTGGGCGTGTTCGAGCGGTTCTTCGGGCTGCGCGAGGTGTGCACGGCGCCGGACGAGAGCCTCACCGACCTGCTCGTCGCCGCGGCGCGCGCCGTGCCCGGCCTCGCGGGGAACGAGCACCGCGTCCGGTACGTGCTGGGCGCGCGGACCATCGCGACCGTCGCCCCGGTCGGGGTCAACCCCCTGCACGACGCCGCGGACCGCCTCGGGCTCGACCACGCGGTCGTGTGGACCCTCACCCAGCACGCGTGCGCGTCCGCGCTGCTCGCGGTCGACGTCGCGGGGCGCCTGCTCGCAGCCGACGGCGACCCGGACGCGCTCGCGCTCGTCCTCACCGGGGAGAAGGCGTTCAGCCCCGGCTCCCGGCTCATCGAGGGCACGACCATCATGGGCGAGGGCACCGCGGCCGTCCTCGTCGGGGCCGACCCGACCGGGGTCTCGGCGCGCGCGGGCAGCCCCGTCCTCTCCTACGCGACGCGCACCCTGGGCGAGTACCACCAGGTCCCGCTCCCGGAGGACCTGGCCGCGCCGTTCGGCGTCGCGTACACCGAGGTGCTCGCGGAGGTCGTGGTCGAGGCCGTCGAGCGCGCGGGCCTGACGCTGGACGACCTCGCGCTCGTCCTGCCGCACAACGTGAACCGCGTGTCGTGGCGGCGCCTGTGCTCGCGCCTCGGGCTGCCGATCGCGCGCGTCCGGCTCGACGACGTGCCGGTGACGGGCCACTGCTTCGGCGCCGACTCGTTCATCGGCTACGCCGCCGCGCGCGCCGAGGGCCGGCTGCGCCCCGGCGACCCGTTCCTCATGGTGGCGGTCGGGCTGGGCGCGACGTTCTCCGCCATGGTCCTGCGCTACGCGCCCCACGAGACGGAGGAGCCCGCATGACGGTCGAGCAGGTGGCGGAGGCCGCCGCCCAGGACGCTGCCCCGGACGCCCTGACGGGGGCCCCTCCCGAGCCGTTCCTCGCGCGGACCAAGCGCGCGCTCGCAGGCGCGCCCGACGCGCCGCTCGTGCTGCTCGGGAACTTCGAGGTCGAGGACGCGTGGGCGGTCGGCGAGGTCGGCCTGCCCTCGGTCGGGGGCGCGTCGGCGACGGCCGCGCTCGTCAACCGCATGGACGAGCTCGCGCTGCTCCTCGCCGGGCCGGACGACCACGTCGTGCTCAAGGCCGAGCCCGACCCGGACCACCTCGCCCACCTGGACGCGCTCGGCGTCGGGCTCCCGACCGTGCACGTCGCCGAGTCGAGCGACCCGCTGCGCACCGTCACGCTCGACGCGCTCGACTCGCCCGCCCTGCTCGCTCGCCTGGGCGACCTCGCGGCGGACGGCGTGCGCCTCCTCGCGCACGGGACGTCGTCGGCGGAGGAGGACCTCGCGGCCGCCACCGGCCTGCGCTCGGTGCTCACCGACGCCGCCACGACCAAGGCCGTCAACAGCAAGGTCTACAGCCGCGGGCTGTGCGACGAGCTCGGGATCGAGCAGGCGCGCGGCTGGGCGTGCCGGACCGTCGAGGACTTCGAGCGCGCGTGCGCCGAGGCGGCGCGGCTCGTCGCGGACGGCGCGACCGTGGGCGTCAAGGACGCGTACGGCGTCTCCGGCAAGGGGATCCTCGTCGTCGACGACCCGCGTCGCCTCGACCAGCTCGTGCGCATGGTCACGCGCCGGGCCGCGCGCTCGGGCGACGACCGCCTCGCCGTCGTCGTGGAGGTCTGGGCGGACAAGGCGACCGACCTCAACTACCACTTCACCGTCGCGCAGGACGGCTCGGTCGCGTTCGACTTCGTCAAGGAGGCGATCACCGAGGGCGGGGTCCACAAGGGCCACCGCATCCCGTCGCGCCTGCCCGCGGCGCAGGTCGACGCGCTGGCCGAGCTGTCGTCCCGGCTCGGGGCGCGCCTCGCCGCCGACGGGTTCCACGGTCTCGTCGGGGTCGACGCGCTCGTGCGCACGGACGGGTCGCTGCTGCCGGTCCTGGAGATCAACGCGCGCAGCAACATGTCCACGTACACCGTGCCGCTCCAGGAGCGGTTCCAGCCGGACGGGTGGGTCGCGCTCGCGCGCCAGTACCCGCTCGTGCTCGACGCCCCGCTGTCGTTCGCGGCGCTCCACGACGCCCTCGGCGACCTGCTCCCGGGCGCGGCCGGGCAGGCGGGGCTCGTCGTCCAGGGGACGGGCACGGTCAACGCCGGCGCGCCCGCCGCGGCCTCGGGCGGCACGTTCGCCGGCCGGCTGCACGGCCTCCTCGTCGCGCCCGACGAGGACGCCCTCACCCGCCTCGACCGCGCCGTGACGGAGCGGCTGACGGAACGGACCGCCCGGCGCCCGGCGCCGACGGCCGCGACCCCGACCGAAGGAGACCCCCGATGACCACGACCCCGAGCCGGCCGACGACGCCCGGGAGCGCGGACCTCGCCGCGGTCGCGGAGGAGTTCGGCACGCCCGTGTACGTGTACGACGGCGACGTGCTCGCCGCGAACTACCGCGCGCTGCGCGAGCGGCTGCACCCCGCTCTCGGGATCTTCTACTCGCTCAAGGCGAACCCGAACGTCAGCATCTGCGGGCTGCTGCACTCGCTCGGCGCGAACGCCGAGGTGTCGTCGCTCACCGAGCTGCGCACGGCGCTCGCGGCCGGCGTCGAGCCGCAGGACGTCCTGTTCCTCGGCCCCGGCAAGAGCCGCGACGAGCTCGTCGCGTGCCTCAACTCGGGCGTGCGCGCGATCATCGTCGAGTCGCTGCCGGAGCTCGCGCTGGTGGACGAGCTCGCGCGCGCGACGGGGCGCGCCGCGCGCGTGGTGCTGCGCGTCAACCCGTCGTTCTCCGTCAAGGGCTCCGGGCTCACGATGGGCGGCAAGCCGCGCCAGTTCGGCATCGACGAGCAGCAGCTCCTCGACGCGCCGGACCTGTGCGCCGGGCTCACGACGGCCCGCGTCGTCGGGGTCCAGGTGTACATGGGCACGCGCATCCTCGACGAGGGCACGATCGTCGAGAACACGACGCGCATCTTCGAGCTCGCGGAGCGCCTCGCGGACCGGCTCGGCTTCCCGCTCGAGCTCGTGGACGTCGGCGGGGGCCTGGGCGTGGCGTACTTCGAGCGCGAGCGCGACCTCGACGTCGAGGTCCTCACCGCGGCGCTCAACCCCGTGGTCGAGGCGTTCGTGCAGCGGCACCCCGCGACCGACCTCGTCATGGAGCTGGGGCGCTACCTCGTGGCGCTGTGCGGCACGTACGTCGCACGCGTGCGCTACGTGAAGGAGTCGATGGGCGAGCGGTTCGCCGTCGCCGACGGCGGGACCAACCACCACATGGCGGCGGTCGGCATCGGCTCGTTCGTCAAGCGCAACTTCCCGATGCGCAAGGTGGGCCCGGCGACCGGCGCGGAGGACGTGCCGTGGAACGTCACGGGTCCGCTGTGCACGCCCAACGACACGATCGGCAAGGCCGTCCCGCTCCCGGCGGACCTCGCGGCCGGCGACCTCGTCGCCGTCGACCGCTCCGGCGCGTACGGCGCGACGGCGTCGCCCGTGCACTTCCTCAGCCACGGCTACCCCGCGGAGGTGCTGACGCTCGGCGACGAGTCGTTCCTCGTGCGGCACGCGGACACGCCCGACGACCTCCTGTCCCGCCAGGTCTTCCACGACCTCGGCGCGCGCGTCGCCCCCGCCGAGGCCGTCGCCGCCCCCTGACCCGCCGGCCGACCGGCCGCGACCCGCCACCCGCTCCCGCGGGCGCCCGACCCACCACCCGGAGGAACATCGTGAGCACCAGCACGAACACCGAGTCCCAGGAGGCCCTCGGCCGCGAGCGCGTCGTCGGCGCGGTCGTCGAGGCGCTGTCGAGCGTCCTCGGGCGGCCGCTGCCCGACGTCACGGACGCGACCCGCCTGTTCGACGACCTCGACCTCGACTCGACGAGCGTCCTCGGCCTGCTCATGGCTCTCGAGGACTCGCTCGACATGGAGGTCGACCCGGAGTCGCTCGAGCAGCACCACCTCGAGACCGTGGGCTCGCTGACGGACTTCGTCGTCGAGCACTCGACCCGGAACTGACGTGACGCTCGGGGGCAGCAGCGGGTCGTCGTCCGGCCCGGCGTCCTGGACGGGACCCGGCGGCGCCGCCCTGCGCGTGCGCGGCGTCGTGGACGTCCCGGTCGACGACCTCGTCCCGGTCGGGGACGGGACGCGCCGGTCGGTCGCCGAGGACCTGCGGTACGTGTACGGCGAGGACCAGCCGACCGACTGGCTCGAGAGCGGCCCGGGGCGGGACTACCCGACGATGATCCGCGCGGCGCGCGCCGCGCTGGGCGACCGGGGCCTGCTCGACGACGTGCGCCTCGTCGTCCTCGTCGTCACCACCCCGGACCTGCAGCACGAGCGCCTGCTCGGCGGGTTCGTCGCCGACCTGTTCGACGACCGGCCGTACACGTTCTGCGTGACCGAGCAAGGGCTGGCCGGACCGTTCACGGCGCTGCGCCTCGCGCACGAGGAGCTCGCGCACGGCGGCCCCACGGGCACCGGGCTCGGGGGCGACGCCCTGGTCCTCGTCCTGGAGCAGTGCACGCTGCCCCCGACGGCGACGCGTGTCCCCGCGCGCGACCGGGTCGTCGCGCTCGTCGTGGGCCACGGCGGCGCGGGCCGGCCGGTCGAGGCGCTGTCGGTCGCGCGTGCGCCGCGCGGCCCCCGGCCGGACGCGGCGGAGTCGTCCCGCGACGGTGCTCCCGCGTCGGCCGGGGAGAGCGCCCCGGCACCGGGCGCCCGGCGCGTCGTGCTCGGCGTCGACATGGACCCGGGCGACGTACCCGATCTCGACGGCGTGGTGCTGCGCGCCGACCCGGGCGCGGCGGCGACGGGCGTCTGGGAGGTCCTCGCCGCGTGCGACGACGTCCCCGACGCACCGGTCGTGCTGCACGAGCGGTGCCTCGAGCTGGGCTACCGCTGCTCCCTCGTCCTCGGCCCGCGTCCCGTCGAGGCGTCCCCGGACGTCGACGACCTGTCCCGAGAGGCGGTGCTCGCGTGAGCACGGACGTCGTCGCCCCCGCCCCCGTCGGGGCGGGCGTGCTGCCCGAGGAGGGCACCGTGGACGGCCCCACCGACCTCCGCGCCGTCGCGCGCGAACGTGGCGCGGTCGCGGCGCTCACCGCGCTCGGGGGTCTGCTGCCCGTCGCGGCGCTGCCGGGCGAGTGCGTCCTGCTGCCCGACGACGTCCCGCCGCCGGACGGGTGGGCGCGGGTCGGCGAGGTGGCGTCTGACGTCGGCACGCTGCGCGTGTGGCGGGCGCCCCGCGCCGCCGTGGCACCCGGGTCGGTCGCGCCCGCAGCCCGGGAACCCGGACCTGCCGCACCCGCCACCGACGGGGGCGCCGCGGCCCGCGCGGCCGACGCCGCCTGGCGAGTCGGGGTCGCGTGGGTCCGGACCGGGCTGTGCGAGCGCCTGACGGACCGGGCCGTGGAACGCCTGCGGGGCCGCACGGTCGGCGGTACGGCGACGGTGAACCTGCCGCCCGTCCGCCTCGTGCTCGCGGACGCGGCGCTCGCGCACCTCGAGGCGCAGGCGCTCCTGGGCGGGGTCGCGGCGGGGGACGCCGCCGCCGGGTCGCCCGACCGCGGGCCCGCGGTCTCCGGGACGTCGCTCGCGCGCGTCACCACGGTCCTCGACCGCTCGTCGCGTGCCGTCCACAACCTGTTCGGCGCGTCGGGGTACGTCGACGGCGACGCCGCGCGGCTCGCGCGCACGATCGACCTGCTCGGCCACGCGAGCGGGACGCTGCCGGGCCGCGACACCGAGACACCCCACGGCCGGGAGGGCCAGGACGCATGAGCACCGTCGACCTCGTCGCGCTGCGCGACCACCTGCGGCCCGTGGGCGCCGCGCTCCGCGAGCACGCCCTCGCGATCGACGCCGACCCCGCCGCGCTCCAGGTGCTCCTGGACTCCGGCGCCCTGCCGTACCGGCAGCTCGGCGGGTTCCCGCCCGGCTACCTCGACGACCCGCTGCGTGTGCGGGGCGTGCCGGTGCACGTGCGCACGTGCGTGGAGCGCGTGGTCGTGGCCGAGGCGCTCGCGTGGGGCGACGCGTCCGTCGTCGTCGGGGCGCCGGGGCCGTCCATGTCCGGGGTCGTCGTGGACGATCTCGCGGACGACGAGCAGCGCGACCGCTTCTACCGTCGCGTGGCGCAGCCGGGCACGTGGACGTTCTTCGGCCTCACCGAGCCCGAGCGCGGCTCGGACGCGGCGGCGCTGGAGACCGCGGTCGCCGAGGCCGACGGCGCTCCCGTGCTGCGGGGCCACAAGAAGTACGTGGGCAACGTGGCGCGCGCGAGCCTCGGCGTCGTGTTCGCCCGGCACCGCCCGGGCCCGCTGGGCGTCGGCGTCTACCTGGTCGACACCGACCGGCCGGGCTTCGACGCCGCGCCGCTCGTGACGACCGGGATGCGCGCCGTGCAGCTCGGCGAGGTGCGGCTGCACGACGTGCCGCTGCTCGCCCAGGACACGCTCGGGCGGCACCTGTCGCCGTCGCGCCGCGGTCTCCTCGGGGCCGTGCGCACCTTCAACCGGCTGCGCCCCGTCGTCGCGTCGCTCGCCGTGGGCGTCACGCAGGCGGCGCTCGACCACGTGCGCGCCGAGCGGTCGTCGTTCACCGCCGACGAGCGGTGGCGCCTGGAGACCTTCGACGACCGGCTCCACGCCGCGCGCGCTCTCGTGCTCCAGGCCGCGCGTGCCGCCGACGCCGACCCCGCGGACGGGACGCTGCCGGCGGCGGCCAAGGCCACCGCCCTCGACCTCGCCGAGGAGGTCACGCACGCGGTGCCGCCGCTGCTCGGCCCGGGTGCGCGGTGGGAGCACCCGTACCTCGACAAGCTGGTCCGCGACGTGCCCGGCCTGGAGATGATGGAGGGCACGCGGACCGTGCAGCGGCTCACCCTCGCGCAGGGCTGGTTGCAGGGCAGGGCACGGCATGCCGAGCTCGTCTAGGGAGGCGGCCGCGACCCCGGTCGCGACCGCCTCGCCGCGACCGGAGGCGCTGCCGCCCGTGCCGCCGCCACCGTCCGCGGGGCCGACGGTCGGGGCACTGCGCCGTCGCGTCGTCCGCCTCGCCGCCCCGATCTGCGCGGCCCTGGTCGTGGGGGCGCTCGCACAGCTCGTCATCGCCGCGCTGCTGGGGCACATGGGCGACGACGCGCTCTACGTCCGGTCGCTCTTCATCCCCGTGACGTTCCTCGTCCTCGCCGTCCAGGAGGGCCTCGACGTCTCGACCCAGGTCGGCTTCGCGCGCCTGCACGGGTCCCGGGGCCGGGGCGAGGGGTCCGACGCCGAGGACGGCGGCGGGGCCGGCGCGGGCGAGGACGGCGGCGCGGCCGACGTCCCGACCTCGGCCACCGCGGCGCTGCTGGGGCGGTTCGTGGCGGCGGGTGCGGCCGTGCTCGGCGGGGTCGCCCTGCTGGTGGTCCTGGCCGCGCCGGCGCTCGCCGACGTGCTGTCCGTGCCCGCGCCGCTCGTCGCCGAGTTCGTCGCGTTCGCGCGCTGGACCGTGGTCGCGAGCGTGCTGTCCGTCCCGACGGCGGTCGCGGCCGCCGCGCTGCGCGGGTGGGCGCGCACCGGGGCGTCGGCGACCGTGGCGCTGCTCGTCGCGGGCCTCCAGGTGCTCGTCGTGTGGCTCGTCGGGCTCGTGGGCGGGTTCGGCGTGCTCGCGGTCCCGGTCGCGATCACGGGCTCCACGCTCGTCGGCGCCGCCGTCGCCTGGGCGCTCCTCGTGCGGGCCCGCCTCCTCCCGCGGCCGGGTCACGTCCCCGGGCTGCGCCGCGCCCTCGCCCTGCGCCACCACCCGGCGCCGCAGCGGGTGGCCGCGTGGTGGCGACGGGTGCTCCGGGCGCTGCCCGCCGGCTCGTGGACGACGCCGACCCCACCTCCGCCCCCACCTCCGCCCCTGCCGCCGTCGTCCGCGACGACGACGGCTCCGACCCCGGCCACGGCACGGCCCGGCCGGCCGGGTGCTGCGGCGTCCGTCCCCCCGGCCGCCCCGGACATCGCGGAACCGTCGACGTCGGACGCGCCCTCCGAGGGTGTGGTCGCCGAGCGGGTCGACGTGCGCGGGCTGCTCCTCGGCGTCGGCCTGCCGGTCGGCCTGTCCTACCTGCTCCTCACGGTGACGAACCTCGTCATGGTGTGGGTCCTCGGGCCGTCGGGCACGGACGTCGTCGCGGGGTTCGGCGGTGCCGCGACGGTCCAGACGCTCGTGATCGTGCCGGCGATCGGGCTCGCCGCGGCGGTGAGCATCGTCATGAACCAGCAGTGGGGCGCGGGCGAGCTCCGGCTGCTGCCGCGCACGCTGCGCGCGGGCACGGTCGTCGTGGCGGGCGTGTACGTGGTCGTGGGGGCGCTCGTCCTCCTGACCGCGCCGTTCGTCGCGGGCCGGCTCTCCGCGGACCCGGACGTCGCCGCGCAGGCGGCGCTCTACCTGCGGGTCGTCGGCCCGTCGTACGCGGGCGTCGGGCTCGTGCTCTTCCTCCTGACCCTGCTCGAACAGCTCGGGTACGGGCGCGTCGCCGTGACCCTCAACGTGCTCTACCACGCCGTCTCGCTCGGCGTCGGCGGCGTCCTCGCGCGCGCGGGCGGGGGACCGGCCGCGCTGTACGCGACGATCGCGGTGACGAACGTCGTCGGCCTCGTCGTCATGCTTCCCGTCGCGGTGCGCCTCGTCCGGCGGCGCGCGACGGCCGAGCCGGCGGAGCAGGCCGGCGCGGCCGTGGGGGTCGCGTCGTGACCGCGCGGGGGACGACGCCGCCGGTACAGGACGCGCCGGAACGCACCGCCCCGGTGCGCACCGCACCGGTCCGCGACGTGCCGGGAACGGGCGCGGTCGTGCGGACGGCGGCCGGGGGCCCGGGCTCGGAGGCCTCGGAGCCCGTGCTCAGCGTCGTCGTCATGCACCACCCGGCGCGGGGCGACGTGTCGGACCTGGTCGCGGCGTGCGCGCCGCTCGACGCGCGGGTCGTCGAGGACCCCGAGCCGGACGGCCCGCCCAGCCCGCTGCGCACCGCGAAGCGCGCGTGGGCCGCCGTGGCGCCCGGTGCGACGCACCACCTCGTGCTCCAGGACGACGTCGCCCCGGTCCCCGGGTTCGCCGAGCTCGTGCTGCGGGCCGTGCGCGCGCGGGACCGGCACGCCGTCGCGCTCTACTCGAACTGGAACAGCCCGCGCAACGCCTACCTCGTGCGCGCCGCGGCCGTCGCCGGGCAGGCGTGGGCGCCGCTCGGGCACGACGAGTGGGTGCCCACGCTCGGACTCGTCCTCCCCGCGGACGGCGCGCTGCGTCTCGCCACGCACCTCGCGACGCTGCCCGACGACGAGCGCGACGACGACGAGGCCGTCGTGACCTTCTGCGCGCGCGAGGGCTACCCCGTCGTCGCGACGCTGCCGCACCTGCTGGAGCACGGCGACGGCCCGAGCCTCGCGGGCAACGACGCGCACGGGGCCCGGCACGCGACCGTCCCGGCGGGCGACGCCGTCGACCCGGACGCGTGGGACCGGCCCGGCCTCGACCGCGAGCCGTCGCGCTCACCGGCGACCCTCCGGCCGGTCGCGGTCACGCTCGAACGCTCCCGCTGCACGCTGCGCGTGCTCCGTCCGGGCACCGGCGAACCGCTCGAGCACCCGTTCGGCTGGGGCTGGGACGCGTGGTCGTGGTGGCTCGGCGTCGACCCGGCGGCCGTCGTGCACGACGTGACGGCGCTCGTCGCGGGCGCCTCCCCGGCGCTCGGCCGGGTCTCGCGCGACGCGCTCGTCGAGCTCGGCGCGGCGTGCTGGCTGCTGGGCCACGACGTCGCCCGCACGGACTGGCCGCCGCCGGCCGGTCCCGACGCCTCGGCGCACCGGGCCGCCGCGGTCCGGACGTGGGTGCTCTCCGGCCTCCTCCCCGCCGACCGCCCGGAACACCTGGTCGACGAGCTCGTCGCCTTCGCCCTCGACGCGCTGCTCACGGGCTCGTCGTGGACCGGCACCCCGTCGAACCCGGGGCTACGGGCGGGTTCGGCGCCGGGGTCGCCCACAACCCCGGGTTCGGCACCCGCTGGCGGGGTGGGGGTGCGCGACGGCGCGGCGGGGGTCGCGGTCGACCGGGCCGTGCTTGCCGCCGCTCGGCTCCTCGGGGAGCGCGACGCCGAGGTCGTGTGCCGGGCGGCGGGTCCGGCGGTGCCGGTGCGCGTCGTCGTGCACGACTGCGCGGCGTGCGGCGCGCGCGCCGAGGACGCGGTGCGGCGCCTGACCGCGCAGGTCGACCTCGACGGCGCCGCCGAGCACCGGGTCGCCGGGACCGGCGAGGACCGTGTCGCCGGGACCGGCGAGGACCGTGCCGCCGGGGCCGACGGCGCCGCGGGCGGGGGCGGGACGCCCTCCGGCCCGTCCGACCGTCCCGCGCCACCCCTGGCACCCGAGGCGTCTGATGCGCCTGACGCACGCGAGGCACGCGAGGCGCCCGACGGCGCGGACGGCCCGGGCGGCCGGGCCGTCGTCGAGATCCTCGCGTGCGAGCACGTCGAGCCGCGCGGGCTCCTCGGCGTCGAACCCGGCGGGCGTCACGTCTCGCGCGGGCTGTGGGTGGCGCGCAGGGCGGTCCTCGCACCGCCGGGCGCGACGACGCGCGAGCCGCACCGCACGACGGCGCCCCTGTCCCCCGCCGCGCACGGCACCGTGGCGGAGGCACTGGTGACGCTCACCGATGCCGATGCGGCGCACCTCACCGTGGCGGACGTCCTGGTGGCGCTCGTCGACGCCGACGCCGCGCACGTGCTGCCGGTCGTCGCGCGCGCGGACGGTGACGCACCGGGCCGGCCGAGCCCGGCCACGCTGGGGCTGCAGCACATGCCCGGGCTCGCGCAGCGGTACGCCGACCTCCATGCGGAGGCGCGGCTCGCGCGCGCGGTGGAGCTGCTGTGAACGCGGCCCCGACCGGTGCGTCGGCGCCCGCGTCGACCGGCGTGTGGGCGTGGCGCGGCGCTGCCCTGCTGCTCGACCTCGACGGGACGCTCGTCGACTCCTCGGCCGCGATCGAGCGGCACACGCTCGCGTGGGCGGCCCGGCTCGGGCTCGACGGCGACGCGGTGGTCGCGGCGTCGCACGGCCGCCGCGACGTCGAGGTGGTCCGCCTCGTGGCGCCGGACGCCGACGTCGCGCGCGAGGTCGAGTGGCTGCACCGCATCTCGTGCGACGACACCGAGGGGGTCGTCGCGGTGCCCGGCGCGGCGGACCTGCTGGACGGCCTGGACCCGCGCGCCTGGACGGTCGTGACGTCGGCGGCGCGCGAGGTCGCGCTCGCGCGCCTGACCGCCGCCGGGCTGCCCGTGCCGGCGCGGTTCGTGTGCGCGGAGGACGTGGAGCGGGGCAAGCCCGACCCGGAGGGCTTCCTCGCGGGGGCGCGGCTGCTCGGCGTCGACCCGCGGCGCTGCCTCGTCCTCGAGGACTCCGCCGCGGGGGTCGCCGCCGGTCGGGGCGCGGGCGCGACCGTGCTCGCCGTCGGCCCGGACGACGTCCCCGGCGCGCACCACGGCGTCGCGGACCTACGCCCGGTCGTCGCGCGCGCGGTCGACCGCCGGGTGGAGGTCGTCGTGACGACGCGCGGCACGGGCGCGTTCGGGGGCGCGGCCGAGGGAGCGCTCGACGAGCCGCCGGAAGAGCTCGACGACGGCCTGCCGGAGTTCGTCGCATGAGCGCGGTCGATCCGGAGCCCGAGGTCGAGCTGTGGTTCGTCACCACGACCCCGCCCCCCGCCGAGCACGACATGAGTGTCGTTCTGGGCTCCATTCCGACAGCCAGGTCGTGCTCGACGGCGGGTGACGTCGTGCTCGGCGCCGGGGTGCTGGACGTGGTGGAGCGTGACCGTGCTCGTCGCCTCGCCTCGCCCGCCGACGCGGCGCGGTACGTGCGCGCGCACGTCGCCGCGCGCGAGATCCTTGCGGCGCGCACGGGCCTGTCGCCCGCGGACGTGCGCTGGGAGGTGGGGCCGCACGGGAAGCCGGGCCCCGTCGTCGGGCAGCGGTGGAACCTCAGCCGCAGCGGCGACCACGCGCTCGTGGCGCTCGCCGGGACGGACGTGGGCGTCGACGTGCAGGTGCGCGACCCGCGCGTCGACGTCCACCGCCTCGCCGCGCGGTTCCTGGTGCCGGGGGACGCGCGGTCGGACGCGGACGGGGACCCGTGGCGCCGGTTCTCCCGGCTGGAGGCGTGCGCCAAGGCGGTCGGGGGACGGCTGCTCGACGTGCTCGGGCTCGACGTGCGGACCCCGGGGATCGTGCGGGCCGACGACGGCCCGTGGCGCGGGCAGGAGTGGTGGGTGAGCGACGTGGCGGCACCTGCCGGTGCCGTCGCGGCCTGCGCGACGCCGGGGCCACGGCCGCACGCGCTCCGTACCCGGGTCTGGGGCGCGGAGCATCCGTCGCCCCCGCTGCGTACGGGCGTGGGAGGTGCGGGGTGAGGGTCGTGCACCGTGTCGAGGTGAACGGGCGAGCGGGCGCGGGACCCGCGACGTGGGGCCAGACGGCGATCCGGCGGGCGCTCGCCGCCCTGGAGCCGCTGGACCACCAGTTCAACCTCGTGTGGGGCGGCCCGCTCGACGCGCCCGTGCCGACCGAGGCCGCGACCGCCGTCGTGCGCGGGCTCGTGGAGCGGCACGACTCGCTGCGCACGCGGATCCACCCGAGCGGGGACGGTTACGTCCAGGAGCTGTGCGGGGCCGGGGCGGTCGAGGTCGTCGAGGAGCGCGTGCCCGACGTGGCGGACGTCGCCGCGCACGGCGCGCGGCTGCGCGACGAGCTCTGGGGCCGCGCGTTCGACTACCCGGCCGAGCTGCCCGTGCGGGTCGGTCTCGTGACGGTGGACGGCGCGGTGCACCACACCGTGCTCGTCGTCGCGCACACCGCGCTCGACGGCTGGGGGCTGCCCGTGCTCGACGGCGACCTCACGGCGCTCGCGGCGGCGGCCACGCTGCCGGACGTCGAGGCGTGGACGCCGCTCGACGAGGCGGCCTGGCAGACCTCGGACGAGGGTCGGCGGCACGACGCCGCCGCGCGCGCACGCACCCTGCGCACCATGCGCGCGGCCCCGACGCAGGTCTTCGCGCCGCGCCCCGCCGAGGCCCTCGACGGGGGGCCGCGGTACCGGCAGACGGTCCTGCGGTCGCGACGCCTGGGGCCCGCGGCCGAGCGGGTGGCGGCGCGCTGGCGCACGAGCGCGTCCGGCGTCCTGCTCGCGGCGTCGTGCCGGGCGCTCGCCGCCGCTGCGGGCCGGGACGACCTCGCGCTGCAGGTCATGGTGAGCAACCGCTTCCGCCGGGAGCTCGCGACGGCCGTCGTGACGACGGCGATGGAGGGCCTGGTGCACGTCGACGGTCTCGACGCGCCGTTCGACGAGGTGGGCGCGCGGGTCTGGCGTGCGGCGATGACGGCGTACCGGTCGGCGTACTACGACAAGGACCGGCTCCAGGCGGAGGCCGCGGCCGACCCGTCGACCGCCCACGACGGCACCTGCTGGTACAACGACCGCCGCGGCACCGGACCCGACCGGACGCTGCGCGCCCGCCCCACGCCGTCGCGGCGGCTCGCGCGCGCCGACGCGTCCGACGAGCAGGGCGGCGTCACCCTCACGCTGCACCTCGTCGACGCCCCGGGCGGGGGCATCGACGTGGTCCTCACCGCCGACACGACGCGCGTGGACGACGCGACGGCGGAGCAGGTCGTGCGCGACGTCGAGCGCTGCGTGCTCGACGCGTCGCGCGAGGGGAGCCCCGGCGGGACGGTCACGCGCCGGTAGGAGCGCCGCCCGGCGTGGCGAGCGCGCGGACGACGAGGGCCTGCGCGAGCGTCCCGAACGGCCCGTCCTCGTCGTGGAGCGTGCTGTGCGTGACGCCGGAACCTGCGGGGCCGAAGACGACCGAGGTGTCCAGGCCGACCCAGCCGCCCAGCGGCGCGCGGAAGAGGTGGGCCGTGAGGTCGACGTTGGGGAAGGCGACCTCCCGCGGGTCCGCGCGCACGGCCATGCCGTTGGCGGCGTCGAGCAGACCCGCGGTGCGCGCGAGCGGCCCGACCTCCTCGTCGGCGACGAGCGGGACGTCGGTGCGCACCCAGACCGTCGCGCGCCCCGGCTCGACGGCCGTGCGGCGGACCTCGACGGAGTCGATGAAGCCGCCGGGCCAGAAGGTCGCCGGGTCCCAGGGCGGCGTCCGGTCCGGTCCCGGCACGGGCGCCGGCGCACCGCCGGCGAGGTCGGCGGTGTCGCCCGTCCGCACGAGCCACGCCCGGAGCGAGACGGCGCAGCGCCCCGCGCACCAGAGCGTCGCCTCGACGAGCTCCACGCCCCGCCCCGGGCGCACCACGCGGACCCGAGTCTCCACGTCGCCGATCGGGAACACGCCCCAGATGTCGTAGGCGAGGCGCGACGCCGCGAGGTCGTCGCGCCCCCGGGCGACGCGGTCGGTCTCGACGACGTGCGCGAGCAGCCCGAGCGCGGGCGCCACGTGCTGCTCGTCGGTGCGCCACGCCCCGCCGACGTGCGGGCTCGCGCGGAACGTCGTCGGGCCGGTGCGGAAGAAGTACGCCATCGTGCTCCTCGGTGGGGGTGGTCGCTCGGCTCTGCGAGCGGGTGACCCCACGAGTGTGCCCCGGTGCGACGGCGGCCGGTGCCCGTCGGCGGCACCGACACGTCCGAGGGGCGACCACGGGGGCGAGGTCGAGCCGTTCCGTCGACCTGAGAGGATCCGACCATGAGCGCGCCGATCCTCGACTCCCCGCTCCCGATCGTCGCCGCGCCGATGGCCGGCGGCCCGACGACGGTGGCGCTGTCGACCGCCGTCGCGTCCGCCGGAGGGTTCCCGTTCCTCGCCGGCGGCTACACGACGCCCGAGGCGCTGGCGGCCCAGATCGAGCCGCTCCGCGCCACGGGGCACGCCTTCGGGGTCAACCTGTTCGTGCCGTCGCGCGACGTCGTCGACCCGGACGCGCTCGCCGCCTACGCCGCCGAGCTCGCGCCGGAGGCGGACGCGCTCGGGGTCGTGCTCGACCCGACGCCCGTCGCCGACGACGACCGCTGGGAGGAGAAGCTCGCGCTCCTGCTCGCGCGGCCGGTGCCGGCGGTGTCCCTGACGTTCGGGCTGCCCGACCGGGCCGCGGTCGCCGCCCTCCGCGCCGTCGGGACCCGGGTGCTCGCCAGCGTCACCGCTCCCTCCGAGGCGAGGCTCGCGCGCGACGTCGGAGTCGACGGGCTCGTGGTCCAGGGCTCCGACGCGGGCGGCCACAGCGCCGTCCACGACCCCGGCCGGGACCCGGAGCCCGTCGCGACGACCGAGCTCGTCCGGCGGGTGCGGCGCGAGGTGGACCTGCCGGTCGTGGCCGCCGGTGGCGTCGACGGACCCGGGGCGGCGCGTGCGCTCCTCGACGCCGGGGCGCAGGCCGTGGCCGTGGGCACGCTGCTGCTGCGGACCGACGAGGCGGGCACGTCGCCCACCTACCGTCGCGCCCTCGCCGACCCCGCCTTCACCGAGACGGTCCTGACCCGGGCGTTCACCGGCCGGCCGGCCCGGGCGCTGCGCAACGGCTTCGTCGAGCGCCACCGGGGGAGCGCACCCGTCGCCTACCCCGCGGTGCACCACCTGACCCGCGGGCTGCGGCAGGCGGCCGCGGCGGCGGGCGACGCCGACCGCCTGCACCTGTGGGCGGGGACCGGCTACCGGAACGCGTCGGACGGGCCGGCGGCCGACGTCGTGCGGGCGCTCGCGGGCGTCTGAGCGGACGGGTCGGCGGCCGGACCTCAGGGGTCGCCGAGCGCGGCGCGGGCCGCGCGCGCGACGGCGGTCGCCAGGCGGTCGAGAGACGTGGAGTGCAGCCGCCACTGCTGCCAGTGCTGCGGCACGTCCATCGCCCGGGCGTCGTCGAAGCCCACGAGGCGTCCCGCGCGCTCGGCCCGGGCGCTCTGGAGGTCGGGGAGCATGCCCCACCCCATGCCGAGCTCGATCGCGCGGCGGAACTCGTTCGACGCGGGGACGTGGTGGCGGGGCGGGTCGATCACTGCCCCCGCCGCTGTCCCCGTTGCCTCCTGGGCGCGCAGCCGCAGGTAGCGCTCCTGGAGGTCGTCCTTGCGGTCGAACGCGAGGACGGGCGCGCGGGAGAGCGCGACGGCGGTCGGGCCCTCGGGGAACCAGCGCGCGGCGAACGCGGGGCTCGCCATGGGGCGGTAGCGCATCCGGCCCAGCAGGGTCGAGCGGCAGCCGGGGACGGCCTCGGCGACCGACGTCACCGCCGCGACGGCCGTGCCGTCGCGCAGCAGACCGATCGAGTGCTCCTCGTCCTCGCGCAGCACCTCGAGCCGGGCCCACCCCGACGCCTCGACGAGCGCCGGCAGCGCCCAGGTGGTCAGGGCGTCACCGGAGACGACGAGCGTGACCTCGGGCAGGGGCACACCGCCGTCGGCCTCGGGGTCGCTCGGACGCGTCGCGGTCCCGATCCCCAGCTCCGCGAGCACGTCCGCCTGCTGCAGGGCGAGGTGGCGCGCGTGCCGGACGAGCACCTGGCCTGGCGGCGTCAGCTCGGCGGGCTTCCCACGTCGCACGAGCACCTGGCCCACCGCCGACTCGAGCGCGCGCACGCGCTGGCTCACGGCGGACGGGGTGACCCCGAGGCGCTGGGCGGCGGCCTCGAACGTCCCGGCGGCGGCGATCGCGTCGAGCGTCCGGAGCTGGTCGGGCTGGAGGTCCACCATGAAGCAGATCTTAGGGAAGTGCAGAATCTTTCGCTGTACTTCATCGGCCCGCGTACCTACCGTCGAGGGCGTGCTCGCCGCTCTCTCGCCCCTCGCCGCCGGTCTGGCCGCCGGGCTGTCCCTCATCGTCGCGATCGGGGCGCAGAACGCGTTCGTCCTGCGCCAGGGCCTGCGCCGCGAGCACGTCCTGCCCGTCGTGCTCGTCTGCGCGCTCTCCGACCTCGTCCTCATCGCCGCCGGGACGGCCGGGCTCGGCGCGCTCGTGACCGGCGCGCCCGCGCTGCTCACCGCGGTGCGGTGGGGCGGTGGCGCGTTCCTTCTCACGCTCGCGGTCCTCGCCGCCCGCCGCGCCCTGCGACCCGGCGGTCTCGACGCAGCGTCCGGCGAGGTGTCGGGCGCCGGCGCGACGAGCGCCCGCTCCGCCGTCGGGACGTCGCTCGCCCTCACGTGGCTCAACCCGCACGTCTACCTCGACACCGTGCTGCTCCTCGGGTCGCTCGCAGCGGGCTACGCCGCCGCGCACGCCGGGGGGGCGGGCGACCCCGACGCCGCCCGCTGGCTCTTCGGGGCAGGCGCGATGGTCGCGAGCATCGCCTGGTTCACCGCGCTCGGCTTCGGCGCACGCCTGCTCGCACCCGTGTTCGCCAGGCCCGGCGCGTGGCGCGTGCTCGACGGCGCGATCGCCGTCGTCATGGCGACGATCGGGGTGTCGCTCCTCCTCGGCGGCTGAGGCGGCGCGTCCTCAGGACGTCGCCCAGACCCCCAGCTCGTTGCCGCTCGGGTCGAGGAAGTGGAACCGCCTGCCACCGGGGAACGCGTACGGGCCCTCGACCACCTGGCCGCCCGCGCCCTGCACGGCGGCGAGCGTCGCGTCGAGGTCCGCGGAGAACAGCAGCACGAGCGGCCCGCCCCGCGAGACGTCGGCCGCCTCCGCCAGGCGCAGCCCGCCCGCCTCGTCCGCACCCGACTCCGCGGCGGTGCGGATCCCCGCGTACCCGGGGCCGTAGGGGACGAACTCCCAGCCGAACGCCGCGCCGTAGAACGCCTGCGCCGCGGCGAGGTCGGTCACGGGGAGCTCGACGTAGTCGATCGAGTGGTGGATGCCGTGCGCGTGGGTGCTCATCCGGGCATCGTCGCGCGGGCCACCCACAGGGACGCGGCCTCGGTCAGCGGTCGGCGACCACGACGAACAGGGTGACCGACGCGAAGAACGCCGCGGTCGTGAGGTGCGCGACCCAGCGCTCGTACGCGTCCGGGTCGAGGTACCCGGCCCCCCGCGCGCGCCGGGCGACACGCCCGAGACCCAGCACGGCGTCGGCCTCGCCGACGTCCCGGAAGACGGCCGTGACCGGGACGACCCGGCGGACCGAGAGCCCCGAACGCGCGGCGAGCGCGGGGAGCTGCCGGCCCGTCCACGCGTTGCGTACCACCTCCTCGACCACGTACGCCTGGTACGCGTGCGTCGTCGCGCGGTCCGGCCCGTCGATCGCGAGGGTTCCCCAGTCCGGCTCCGCGAGCACGGCCCGCCCGCCCGGGCGGAGCACGCGAGCGATCTCGTCGACGGCGCGGCCGGGGTCCGCGACGTGCTGGAGCACGCGATCCGTGTGGGCGCGGTCGACGCTCCCGGCGTCGAGGTCGAGCTCGTGGGCGTCGCCCGTCCGCACCGTGACGTTGCGGGTCCCCGCCACGCGCTCCCGCGCCGCCTCGACCGCTTCGACGTCGTGGTCGATCCCCACGACCAGCCCGTCGGCGCCGACCGCCGCGCTGAAGGCGAGGAGGTCGGCACCGGGGCCGCACCCGACGTCGACCACGGTGTGGCCGTCCGCCAGGGCGAGCTCCGCGGTCACCATCGCCTTGTAGCCGCGCCCGAGGTCGGACGCCGCCAGGCGCATCAGGTAGTCGTCCGGTCGGGTGGCCTCGAAGATGTCCGCCATCCGACGATTCTCGGCTCTCGTCGGCGGCGTCGGCGGGACAGAACGGCAGGATCCGGGACGGAGACCGTGAAGGGGCCGAACCGTCGCCGAAGGGGTCACGGATCCATGACCCTGGTCGACGGACCCGCGGGCGGCGACCGGTCAGGTGAGGTGGTCGAAGTCCCCCCGGACCCAGGCGGCGTGCCGCTGCGCGGAGCGGAGCACGACCTGCCGCGCGTCGGCGGGGACGACGCCCTCGAAGTTGTTGTACAGCCGCTCGAACGGGCGTCGCGCTACGTGCTCGGCGACGCGCAGCACGACGGCGGCGGACAGCGGGATGCGGTTGGGGTAGGACCGCATGAAGCTGACGGACGTCCGGTCCGGGTTGGCGAAGATCGTGTCGCCGGACAGCAGCACGCCCCGGCCCTCCGCGCCGGCCGCCCAGTGCACGACGGCGCTCCCGGGGAAGTGGCCGCCCGGCTGCGACAGGACGACGCCGGGCAGCACCTCGCGCTCGCCGGTCCAGGTCTCGATGACCGGGTCCGGGCGCGCGACCCAGTGCGCGTCCGCCTCGGCGACGAGGACCGGGACGCCACCGAGGGCGCGGCTCCACGCGACCTGGACGCCGAACATGTGGGGGTGGCTCGCCGCGATCGCGACGACCGGGCCGAGCGCGCGCACCTGCTCGACGGCGTCGTCGTCCACGTAGCCGGGCGGGTCCCACAGGAGGTTGCCCGCCGGGGTGCGCACGACCTTGGCCTGCTGGCCGATGCCGACGCTCGGCTCGCTCGACAGGCCGAACAGGTCGGGCTCGAGCTCCTCCAGCACGAGGCGCTCGCCGGCCGCGGCGAGCTCGGCGAGCGTCGTCCACGCCTGCCCGGTCGCGGGGACCCACTGGCGCTCGTCCGCGCAGATGGCGCACACGTCGGGTCGCTCGGCGTGCTCGACCGCGCACGTGCGGCAGATCCACCACTCCTCGCGGGATGCGGGAGCGTCGGGCGCGAGGGGCTCGGGGGACGGCGTCGTCGTCATGGGCACAGGTCTACCGTGACCCGCCGACACGCGTCGCCCGTCACCCGGCACCCGGGCGCCGACGCACCAGGGCATCCGGCACCTGCGAGACTGGCCGCCCATGATCGCCACCGTCCTCGTCGCGCACCCCTGGCTGTCGCCGCTCGCCCTCCTCGTCCTCGTCGTGGCGGGTCCGCTCGTGGGCGCGTGGCTGGCGGGCCGCCGACCGCTCGCGTGGGTGCTGTTCGGCGTCTCGCTGCTCCCGGTGCTCCTGCTGACCCTCGTGCCGGTCGACCGCGAGCTCTTCGCGGTGTGCACCGTGAGCTGGTCGCTGCCGACCCCGGGTCGGGTCGAGCTCCTCGCGAACGTGGTGCTGTTCGTGCCGCCGGTGCTGCTGGCCGCGGTCGCGCTGGGCAGGCCCCTCGCCGCGCTCCTCGGCGGCGTCGTCGCCTCCGCGCTCGTCGAGGTGGTCCAGGCGCTCGTCCCGGCGCTCGGGCGGTCGTGCGACACGAACGACTGGCTCTCCAACTCGATCGGGGCGCTGCTCGGCGCGGTCCTCGCCGTGGTCGCGCTCCGGCTCGCGGCCCGCCGGGAGCGCGCGACGAACCCGGGCTCGGTCCCCACCGCGCGCCGGTCCTGAGGAGCGATCCCGGGATCGACGACGGACCGGGCTCCGACACGACCGTGGGAACGCTTCCACCGACGGCCCTCCGCGGGTTAGCGTGGTGCTCCGGGCGCCGCCCGTCATCGCCGACCGGACCGCCCAGGAGATCGCCATGCCGCCCACCACGCTCGACGACGTCGCCGCGGCGGCCCGCGTCTCGCGGTCCACGGCCTCGCGCGTCGTGCGCGGCACGGGCCCCGTCTCCGACGCGGCGCGCCGTGCCGTCCTCGCCGCCGTCGAGGAGCTCGGGTACGTCCCGCACCCCGGTGCGCGGTCGCTCGCGAGCGGGCGCGGCGAGCGCGTCGTGGTCGCGGTCGGGTCGCCGTCCGCCGACCTGCTGGGCGACCCCTACGTCGCGCGCGTCGTCGCGGCGGCCAGCCGCGCGGCCGACACCCAGGGCGTCGGCGTGGCGCTGCGCTGGCTCGGGCGCGACCCGCGCGACGAGCTGGCCCGTCTCGCGCGCGACCCCGGCGTGGGCGGCGTGCTGCTCGTCGACTACTCGGCCGAGGTGCTCGCGAGCGTGCCGCGCACGCTGCTCTCCCGTGTGGCGGCGATCGGCCCCGCCGACGGGCGCGTGCCCTCGTACGACGTCGACGCCGCCGCGGGGATCGCCGCGCTGGTCGAGCACGTGCTCGCCGAGGGTCGGCGCGACGTCGTCATGCTCACCGGCCCCGGCTGGCTCCCCGGCGCACGGCGCGCGGTCGAGGCGTACGACGCCGTCGTGCGCGCGGCCGGGCTCCCGCACCGCGTCGTGGCCGCCGACCTCACGTCCCTCGCGGGTGCGGAGGCGGCGCGCGAGGCCCGCCGGCGCTGGCCCGCCGTCGACGCGCTCGTCGCGATGAGCGACACGCTCGCCGTCGGCGCGATGCGCGCGCTCGCGGAGGACGGCGTCCGCGTGCCCGACGACGTCGCCGTCACCGGGTTCGACGACCAGCCCTTCGCGGCGCAGGCCGGGCCGGGCCTGACGACCGCGACCCACCCCGTCGAGCGGATCGCGGCCGCGGCGACGGCAGCCCTGCTGGACCGCCGCCGGCGCGACGACGAGCGCACGTTCCCGTCCGTCGTCGTCCGCCGCACGAGCGCCTGAGCGGAACCGCGGGCAGACGTCGGATCCGGTCGTCGGCGCGGAGCCCGCGGCGCGCGCAGTAGGGTCGGCTCGCGCCGCCGACGGGCGGCCTCACGAGCACCCGGGGGGAACCATGACGCTGCAGCCCGACCTGTCCACCGCCGGTACGCCGGTCCCGCCGGTCCCGAGCCCGACCCGGCGTCGCGGGCGCCTGGTCCTCGTCGTCTCGCTCGTCCTCGTCCTCGTCGTCGCCGCCGCGCTCGTCGTCTACCTCACCGTCCGCCCGCGCCTCGCCCGCGAGGCGAACATCGAGGACGTGGCGACGGCGTTCGAGGCCTGCGATCTCGACGTCACGGGCGCGACCCTCGACCGGGACAACGGGTCGATCGACTTCGGCGCGGTGGAGGCGGCGACGGGGCCCGGCGGGTTGGGCACGACCTGGGACGACGTCGAGTGCGTGGGCGACGCGCTCGGGATGCCGGCCGAGCACCTCTCCCGGCTCCAGGAGCCGGGCAGCGGGTTCGACACGGAGGAGCTCCGGTGGGACGTGTACATGGTGCTGCGCCTCCAGGGTGACGGGGACACCCACGTGTCGCTGTACCACGACTGGCAGGCGCCCGCCTACGGCGACTGAGGGCCGCGGCCCAGCGCCGGGAGCCGATCGCCCCGGCCGCGACGCCCACCGCCCCGTGCCTCCTCCTGCGCCCGCGGGGCGGACGTGGCAGCATCGCGCGTGGTCGCTGCGGACGATCCGGACGGAGGGGACGGGATGGGACTGGACGTCGACGGGGTCGAGCAGGAGGTCGCGACCGGGTCCCTCCCGGGGTGGGACCGCGTCGAGGAGCACGTGCGCGCGGCCCACGAGCGGTACCGCGCGCACGACGACGGTGCTGTCGCCGACTACATCCCCGTCCTCGCCGAGGCGGACCCGGCTCTGTTCGGGGTGTGCGTCGCCGAGTCGGGCGGGGCGGTCCACGCCGTGGGCGACGCCGACGTCGAGTTCTCCGTCCAGTCGATCTCCAAGGCGTTCGTCTACGCGCTCGTCTGCGAGGCCTACGGTCACGAGGGGGTGCTCGAACGGGTCGGGGTGGACAACACGGGCCTCGCCTTCAACTCGGTCATGGCGGTCGAGCTCCACGACGGCCACCCGCGCAACCCCATGGTCAACGCGGGCGCGCTCGCGACCACGGCGCTCATGCCCGGCTCGTCCTTCGCCGAGCAGTGGGAGAACGTGCGGACCGGCCTGTCCCGGTTCGCCGGTCGGCCGCTCGAGCTCGACGGGGTCGTGTACCGGTCGGAGTCGGCGACGAACATGCGCAACAAGGCGATCGCGCGGCTCCTGGAGAGCTACGGACGGATCGAGGTCGACCCGCTGGAGGTCGTCGACGTCTACACCAAGCAGTGCGCGCTGCGCGTGAGCGCGCGCGACCTCGCCGTCATGGGCGCGACCCTCGCGGACGGCGGGGTCAACCCGGTCACGGGCGAGCGCGTGGTCTCCGCGCAGGTCTGCCGGGACACGCTCGCGGTGCTCGCCGCGACGGGCATGTACGAGCGGTCCGGGGAGTGGCTGTTCGAGATCGGTCTCCCGGCCAAGTCCGGCGTGGCAGGGGGCATCGTCGCGGTCGCCCCCGGCAAGGGGGCGATCGGCACGTTCTCACCGCCGCTCGACCCGGCCGGGAACAGCGTGCGCGGCCAGCGCGCGACCGCGTACCTCTCGCGGACGCTCGGCCTCAACCTCTTCGCGTCCTCCCCGCACGTCCCCGTGACGACCACCCGCCCGACCGAGAGAAGGGACGCCGCCCTGTGAGCACCCGAGACGCCGTCGACGCCACCGCCGCACCGGCGACCGAGGACCGTCGGTCGTGGGTGCCCATGGTCGGCCTGTTCCTCGCCCAGGTCCTCATGTCGTTCAACGTCGCGGCGCTGCCCGTGTCGCTGGGCGGGATGGTGGAGGACTTCGGCGTCCCGCCGACCGTCGCGAGCACGACGATCGTCGTCTACGGCCTCGCGGTCGCCGCGCTCGTCATGACCGGGGCGAAGCTCGGCCAGCGGATCGGGTGGGTCGCGATCTTCCGGGTCGTCGTGGCGACGTTCGCCGGCTCGGCGCTGCTCATGATCCTCTCGCCGACCGTCGCGTGGGCCATCACGGGCCAGGCCGTCGCGGGCGCCTCGGCCGCGATCATCGTGCCCGCGCTCGTCGCCCTCATCGCGGAGAACTACCGGGGACCCCAGCAGGCGACGGCGATCGGCTCGCTCGGCTCGGCGCGCGCGGTGTCCGGCATGAGCGCGTTCTTCATCGGCGGCGCGCTCGGGACGCTCATCGGCTGGCGACCCACCTTCGGCATCGTCCTCGCGCTCGCCGTCGTCGTCTTCGTGCTCAGCTTCCGGCTCCGGTCCGACGCGGGCGACCCCGGCATCCGCATCGACCTCGTGGCCGCGGTGCTCATCGGCGCGGCCGTCGTGGCGCTCACCCTCGGCTTCAACAACCTCAACGCCTGGGGGCTGTTCTTCGCCGCGCCGGGCGCCCCGTTCGACCTGGTCGGCGTCTCGCCCGCACCCGTGCTCGTCCTGCTCGGCATCGTGCTCGGGCAGGCGTTCTTCTGGTGGACGCGGCGCCGGACCGCCGCCGGCAAGGTCCCGCTCGTCGACCTGTCCGTCCTCGCACGGCCCAGCGAACGGGCAGCGGTCTACGCGATGTTCGTCGTGGTCGCCCTCGAGGCCGCGCTGAACTTCACCGTGCCGCTGTACATCCAGATCGTGCAGGGCCGCACGCCGTTCGACACGGCGCTCGCGATGATGCCGTTCAACCTCACCGTGTTCGTCACCGCGACGCTCGTCGTGCGCTTCTACCGGCGCTACCCGCCGCGCACGATCGGGGTCTTCGGCTTCACGCTGACGACCGCCGCGCTGCTCTGGCTGTCGTTCGTCGTGACGAACAACTGGGAGACGCTGCCCACGATCCTCGGCCTCGTCGTCTTCGGGATCGGTCAGGGTGCGCTCGTGACGCTCGTGTTCAACGTGCTCGTCACGGCGGCGCCCAAGACCCTCGCGGGCGACGTCGGCTCTATCCGCGGCACGACGCAGAACCTCGCCTCGGCGGTCGGCACGGCGCTCGCGGGGGCGCTGCTCGTGACGATCCTGTCGTTCAGCGTCGGGCGCGCCGTCGTCGAGCACCCCGAGCTGCCGCCGTCGCTCGTCGCTCAGGTCGACCTCGACACCGTCAACTTCGTGAGCAACGACGACCTGCGCACGGTCCTCGCGGGCACCGACGCGACGCCCGCCCAGGTGGACGCCGCCGTCGCGCTCAACGAGGACGCGCGCCTCGGGACGCTGAAGATCGGCCTCCTCGTCCTGGCCGCGGTCAGCGCGACGGCGATCCTCCCCGCGAGCCGCCTGCCGCGCTACCGGCCCGACGAGATCCCCGACCCCGCGCCCGCCCGGTAGCCCGCTACACCTCGCGGTCTCCGGCGGCGTCGGGCCCGTCGGCGGAGCGGTGGACACCGCGACCCGACTCCTGACCGGGGCCGCCGTCCCGGGTCTCGGCGTCCGCGGAGCGCCCGCCGCTCCGGCGCAGCGCACGGGCCTGCTCGACCGCCTCGTCGCGCTTGGCCGCCTTCTTGTCACTCGCGCGCGTGTCGCGCGGCGGGAGCTGGAGGCGCTCCTCGGCCTCGAGCCCGCCCTGGAGCTCGCGGCTGCGCTCGACCTCCGCGTCGAGCTCGGCGCCGAGCAGGAGGGCGAGGTTCGTGATCCACAGCCAGAGCAGGAAGATGATGACGCCGGCGAGAGTCCCGTACGTCGCGCCGTAGCTGCTGAGGCCGCTGCCCAGGTAGAGCCCGAACGCGGCGGACGCCAGCGCCCACACGAGGATCGCGAGGAGCGCCCCGGGGCTGACCCACCGGAAGCGCGGCTGCTTCACGTTCGGCGTGAGGTGGTACAGCAGCGCGACGAGGACCACCACGAGCAGGAGCGCGACCGGCCACTTCACGACCTGCCACACGGCGATCGCGGTGTCCCCGAGGCCCACGAGCTCGCCCACCTGGCGCGCGATCGGTCCGGAGAGCACGAGGCTCGCGACGACGAGCGCCGCGAGAACCACCACGACGACCGTCACGCCGAGCATGACGGGCCGCAGCTTCCAGATCGGGCGCCCCTCCTCGACCTCGTAGATGCGGTTCATCGACCGGCCGAACGCCCCGACGTAGCCCGACGCGGACCACAGGGCCAGCACGACACCGATGACCAGCGCCCACCCGGCCTTGTCGGTGTCGGCGGCCTGCTCGACGAGCGGCTCGATCATGCTCAGCGTGGTGGACGGCACGACCCCCTCGACGCTCGTCAGGACCGAGTCGACCGCCTTCTCGCCGTCGCCCACGAGCCCGAGGATCGACACCAGCGCCAGGAGCGCGGGCGCGGAGGCGAGCACGGCGTAGTACGTGAGGGCCGCGGCGAGGTCGGTGCACTGGTCGTCCAGGAACTCGCGCACCGCGCCCTTGAGCGCGAACCCCCACGACGGCTTGTGCAGGTCGGTGGGGGAGCCCGGCTTGCGCTCGGCGTCGGGGGCAGGCCCGGCCTCGGCGTCCGCCGCGGTTTCGGACGCGCGGCGTCCGCTGCTGCTCTCGGTCATGGCGGCCTCCTCGGTGGGCGTCGCCTCGGCGCACGACGCTCGCGTCGGCGGACCGGCCTCGCGGCCCGTCCCGGACCCTCACCACGCTCGGGGCGCCCGGCTGCACCCGCAAGCCGGGGACGGTCAGTGCGAAGTGCCCGCACGCTCCCCGCTGTGCCAGGTGAAGGCGACGGCGTGGGGCGGGTCCTAGCGCGTGACGCGGCCCACTCGGCGGTGAAGACGCCGACCGCGCGCTCCGGCGGGCCGGGACGGCGAGGGTCGTGACGAGCGGTGCGGTCGTCGCGGTCATGAGGTCCTCGCGACGGGTGCGTCCTGTCGACCGTGGCCCCGATGCGCGAGCAGGCAGCCGCGGCTACGGCGCGGCCGCGGTCGACCGCCGCTCGACCAGCGCGACGTCGATGCGGGTAACGCCGGTGGGTCGGTCGGCCAGCTCGTCGCGGGCTGCGTCCTGGGCGGGCCGCCGCGGTCGCGACGCACCGTCGTCGAGCGCGTCCAGGAGCAGGTCCGCCGCGGTGCGCCCCTTGAGCGCGGTGTCCTGCGCGACCGTCGTGAGCGGCGGGTCGACGTAGCGCGCGATCTCCGCGTCGTCGAACCCGACGACCGACACCTCGCCCGGCACACGGACCCCGGCCTGGGTCAGCCCGCGCGAGATCCCGGCGGCGAGGACGTCCGCCGTGGCGAACACCGCCGTCGCGCCGGGATGACTGGCCGCGACGCGCGCGGCCGCGTCGAGGCCGTCGTCGTACGTCGTGTTCGCCGGTACGACATGCAGCACGACGCCGTCCCCCGCCTCGCCACGGACCACGTCCTGCGCCGCTCGCTCCTCCCGGGTGTGACGGTCGGGCGCGCTCGGCTCGGCCGCGTCGGCCGGGTCGAGCCCGAGCCCCGCGCGGAAGCCGGCGAGGCGCTCGCGGACGACCTGGCTCGTCGTGCCCACGGGCCCGCACAGCACGACCTCGCGGTGACCCAGGGCGCGCAGGTGCTCGCCTGCGAGCCGCCCGCCCTCGAAGTCGTCGGCGCGCACGGTCGCGGCACCGGGGGCGTCCACGTAGGTGTCGACGACGACGGCGGGCACGCCCCGCGGCAGGTCGAGCGTCGCGAGCTCGTCGTCGGTGAACCCCATGACGACGATCCCGTCGAGGTTCCAGCGCTGGACGGAGTCGAGCACGTCGCGGTGGTGCGTGACGCCCCGCAGCATGAGGTGGTGGTCGCGCTCGCGCAGGCGCGCCTCGACGGCCCCGGCGACGGCGACGTCGTGCGGGCTGCCGAGCAGGCTGCCGCCGTCGGCGCGGTCGGGTAGCAGCAGGCCGACGAGGCGGGTGCGCCGCGCGGCGAGGCTCTGCGCCGGACCGTTGGGCACGTAGCCCCGCGTGGCGACGATGCGCTCGACCTCGCGGGCCGTCGCGGGGGAGACGCGGCCGAGGTTGCCGTTCACCACGTTGGAGACGGTCATGACGGACACGCCCGCCTCGCGGGCGATGTCCTTGAGCGTGACGCGGGCCATCGTCGGCGCGGCTCCTTCGGTCGTGGGCGGGGCGCGGGTCGGCCCGAGGGTCGACGGTAGCGGCGACGGCGTCCGGGCACCGTGACCAACTCGTGACCCGTCGGTCGCTTGACGCCGATCCTAAGCGCGTTTAGCGTTAAACGTATACCGCTAAACCTGCACTGCTCACGGTGGGGACGGCGACCGACGGGACGTACCGGCGGCGTCGAGGGGCAGCGCGTTCCCGACACCCAGCAGACGCGGGCATCATGGCCCGGAGTCCTCAGCGAGGAGAGACGATGAAGTCAGCAACCACGGTGGGCGCGGCTGCGCTCACCGGCGCCCTGGTCCTCACCCTGACCGCGTGCGGCACCGGCGACGACGCCGAGGGTGACGGCGCCGCCACCTCCGGCGCGGTCGAGATCGAGGTCTCGATCGACGCCGGCCTGGACGACGACGCACGAGCCAAGTTCGACGAGCGCGTCGCGCAGTTCGAGGAAGAGCACCCGGACATCACCGTCACGGCGCGCGAGTACACGTGGGAGGGCACGACCTTCGCCACCGAGCTCGCGGGCGGCACGCTCCCCGACGTCTTCACGATCCCGTTCACCGACGGCCGCGGGCTCATCGAGCGCGAGCAGATCGCCGACATCAGCGACCTCGTCGCCGAGCTCCCGTACGCGGAGGACTTCAACCCGAACGTCGCGCAGGCCGGCCAGGCCGCCGACGGCTCGATGTGGGCCGTGCCCATCGCCGCCTACAGCCAGGGCCTGCACTACAACCGCACGCTGTTCGAGCAGGCGGGGCTCGACCCCGACGACCCTCCGACCACGTGGGAGGAGGTCCGCGAGGACGCGAAGACCATCGCGGACGCCACCGGCGTCGCGGGCTACGCGACCATGACGTCGGGCAACACCGGGGGCTGGATCCTCACGACGCTCACCAACGCGTTCGGCGGCTCCGTCCAGGAGTTCGACGGCGAGACCGCGACGTCGACGATCGACACGCCCGAGCTCACCGAGGTGCTCGAGTACCTGCACGCGCTGCGGTGGGAGGACGACTCGATGGGCGCGAACTTCCTCTACGACTGGGGGAGCATCAACCAGGACTTCGCCGCGGGCCAGATCGGGATGTACGTCTCGGGCGGCGGCAACTACGGCAACCTCTTCACGCAGAACGCGATGAACCCGGACGACTACGGGCTCACCGTCATCCCGCTGGTCGGCGACGGCGGCGTCCTCGGCGGCGGCACGCTCGCCGCGGTGAGCGCGAAGGCCTCGCCCGAGGAGCAGGCGGCCGGCGTCGAGTGGATCGACTTCTACTACATGGAGAAGCTCACCGACGAGGCGGCGGCGAAGCTCGACGCGGAGACCGCCGTCGCGAACGACCAGCCGGTCGGCGCCCCGGAGCTCCCGGTCTTCGACGAGCAGACGTACCTCGAGTCGCGCGCCTGGACCGAGGAGTACGTCAACGTGCCGGTGGACCAGATGAGCTCCTACACGGAGAACATCTTCGACCAGCCGGTCGTCCCCGAGCCCGCACGCTCGACGCAGGAGATCTACGCGCTGCTCGACCCGGTGGTCCAGGCCGTGCTCACCGACGAGGACGCGGACATCGACGCGCTCGTCGCCCAGGTGCAAGAGCAGGCCCAGGCGCTCCTCGACGCCGCTCAGGGCTGACGCCCACCGCCGAACCCGGGGTTGCTGCACTGCACCCCCCGGTGCCGAACCCGCCCGTATCCCCGGGTTCGGCCGCTCCCCGGTCCAGAACCCCGGGTTCGGCTTTTCGCCCGACGGCCCCCTCGGGTGAGCGCCCCGACAGACCACCACCAGCCCGCCCGTCCGCCCTGCGGTCGAAGGAGATCGTCGTGCACCGAACCTGGCCCACCTCCACCCTCGCTGAGGGCATGAATTGGGCACGCTCGCGTCGTTCCGACAGGGCCCATTCCATGCCCACAGCGGGGGCTGTGGTCGCCGCGCTCGTCGGGGCCGCGCTGGTCGCCGGGCCCGCGGCGGCGGAGCCCGCCGTCGCTCCCGCCCTGCCGACCGAGGTCGCCCCGGCAGTCACCGCCACGCTGCCGATCGAGCTCGAGGCGGAGGATGCGGTGCTCGTCGGGGGCGCGGGCGTCAACGACAACCACCTCGGGTTCTCCGGGACCGGGTTCGTCGACGGGTTCGTCATCGACCACACCGGGACCGCGAGCGTGACGTTCACGCTCGACGTCCCGGAGGCCGGCGAGTACGGCCTCAACCTCCGGTACGCGAACGGGCTCGGTTCCGACATGACGCTCTCGCAGGTCGTCGTGCACGACGACGCGGTCGAGGACCGGCAGGTCACCCTGCCCTCCGCGGTGGGGGCGTCGTGGAGCACGTGGTTCGTGCACCAGGAGGTCGTGTCGCTCGATGCGGGCGAGCAGACCGTCGTCTACCGCTTCGACGCCGACGACACGGGCAACGTCAACCTCGACGCGATCGCGCTGACGTCGGTCGGCGACCTCTCAGTACCCGGCGGCGGCGCGACCCAGCCCGGCACGGAGCCGGGCTCCGGCCCGGACACGCGGTACGACGACGTCGCGGACGTCCTTCGCACCACCGCTCCACGTGCGGGGCAGCAGTACGAGGCCGAGAGCGCGTTCACCGCGAACGGCGCAACCGCCGGGGTGGAGGGCGTCGATCTGGCCGCACCCCGTGCGCGCCTCGTCGTCGCGGTGGACGCGGCGAAGGCCGGCGACCAGACCGTGACGTTCCGGTACCGCAACAGCACCGGCGCCGACCAGGACGTGGTCCTCGCGGTGGACGGGCAGCCCGTCGGGCGTCTCGTCCTGGCCCCGCGCGAGCGCTGGGGCGACGTCGCGGTGACCCTCCCGCTCCGCGCCGGGCTGGGCAGCGTCGAGCTGCGCCGCACGGGCGCCCAGGGGGACGCGTCCGCTCAGGGTGCGCCGGCGCCGTCGGGCCTGGAGATCGACCGCGTGACGCTGCAGCGCGGCGAACCGTTCGCGGACCGCGGCGCGTCCACGCCCGCGACGACGTACGAGGCCGAGCACGGCCGCACGACCGGCGAGGTGCTCGCGCCGAGCCGCGCGTTCCGCACGGTCGCGGCCGAGGCGTCCGGCCGACAGGCCGTCACGCTCGACCGCACCGGCGAGCGGGTCGAGTGGACCCTCACGGAGCCGGCGAACGCGATCGTGCTGCGCGCGTCGGTCCCGGACTCGGCCGACGGGACCGGCCAGGACGGCTCGCTCGGCGTCTACGCGGGCGGGCGCAAGGTCGCCGACGTCGACGTCACCTCGCGCTACTCCCACGTCTACGGCGGCTACCCGTACGGCAACGACCCGACGCAGGGCGGGACGCAGCGGTTCTTCGACGAGACGCGCGTCGTCCTCCCGCGCGAGCTGAAGGTCGGAACGACGCTGCGCCTCCAGCGCGACAGCGCCTCCGCCGACCTCCCGTACACCGTCGACCTCGTCGAGACCGAGGTCGCGCCCGCGCCGCTCACGGCACCTCTCGGTTTCGTGGACGTGCGCGACCACGGCGCCACGGACGACTCCTCCACGGACTCGTCCACAGCCACCCCGACCGACGACACCGCCGCGTTCGTCGCTGCGGTCGCCGCGGCGCGCGAGGCCGGGACGGGGGTGTGGGTCCCACCGGGCCGCTTCACGCTGACCGACCGCGTGCGCGTGCACGACGTCACGGTCCGCGGCGCAGGGCCCTGGTACTCCGTGGTCGCGGGCCGCGACGGCAAGGGAGGGTTCTACGCGCAGGGGTCCGGCGTGACGATCGCGGATCTCATGGTCGACGGCGACGTCCGGTACCGCGACGACGCCCGGTTCGACGCGGCGCTCGAGGGCAGCTTCGGGCAGGGCTCGTTCGTCCAGAACGTGTGGGTCAGGCACACGAAGGTCGGCCTCTGGGCCGACACCGGCACCGACGGGCTGTACGCGCTCGGGCTCCGCGTGCGGGACACGTTCGCCGACGGCGTCCACCTGCACGGTCGGGTCACGGACACGCGCGTCGAGCACACGACGGTGCGCAACACCGGCGACGACGCGATGGCGATGTGGTCCTCGGGCGGCGCGGTGACGCGCTCGTCGTTCGTGCGCAGCACGGTCACGAGCCCGCTGCTCGGCAACGGCGCCGCGATCTACGGCGGCGACTCGAACAGCGTCTCGGGGCTCGTCGTGCGCGACACGCTCACCGCCGCCGCGGGTGTCGCGGTGAGCACGCGCTTCAACCCCGTGCCCTTCTCGGGGACCACGGTCGTCGAGGACAGCACGCTGATCCGCACCGGCGGGTGGGAGCCCAACTGGAGCACGTCGTTCGGGGGCATCTGGGTGTTCGCGGACACGAGCCACATCACGACGCCCGTCGTGATCCGCGGCACCCAGATCCTCGACTCGACGTACGAGGGGCTCCTGGTGAGCGGCAGCCACTGGGTGAACGACCTGCGGGTCAGTGACACCAGGATCGAGCGGACCGGCTCGTACGGCGTCGCCGCGCGCCTCGGCGGTGACCATCGGTTCTCCGACGTCCGCGTCTCGGGCGTCACCTCGCAGCCCGACGGCGACCACCACCTGTGGGGCACCGTCCACGACGAGGGCGGCAACTACGGCCTCCTCGAGAACGCGCCCGCAACGTGCTCGGTCGGGGCAGGGACGCTCACCGTCGGGGGCACGACGCTCACGACCGTGCGCGTCACCAACACCGGCACCGAGCCGCTGGATGGCTGGGAGCTCGCGTGGTACGCGAGGCCGGACGACGTCGTGGCCACGGGGATCGGCGTCACCGTCGCGCAGGACGGCACGCGGGTCACGGCCTCGGGACGGACCGCGCTGCGCCCGGGGCGCAGCACGACGTTCGTCGTGCTCGGCACCACGCACGTCCCCGGCCTGGGAGCCGGCCCGGCGTTCGACGCCGCCACGCTCGACGGCCTCGCGTGCGGGGTGACCCGCCCGTGACCTGAGCCCCGCCCCGCCACGACCACCCCCGAACCCGCACCGACAGGAACTGCCGCACATGACCTTCCCGCCCCGCCTCGCCACCAGCCCCGTCGCCCGCCCTGGGGCGACGATCCTCGGCGACCAGTACCGGATCACGGTGCTCGCCGACGGGTTGGTGCGCCTCGAGCGCGCGGAGGACGGCGTGTTCGAGGACCGCGCCTCGGCGTTCGCGCTGCACCGCGACCTGCCGGTGCCGGACTTCCGGGTGACCCGGCCCGGCACCGGGCCCGCGGACGGGGTCGAGATCGTCACGGACCGGCTGCGCCTGCGGTACGACGGGGGGCCGTTCAGCGCGAGCGGGCTCAGCGTCGAGGTGCTCGGCGCGCACTCGGCCTACCACGGGGTGTGGCGGTACGGGCAGCGCGGGCCGGGCGTCCCGGCGACGGCCGTCCCCGTGGAGCCCGACGCCGTCGGGAACGGGCCGGGCAACCTCGGCGGGACGGCGCGCACGCTCGACGAGGCGGACGGCCCGGTCCCGCTGGGCCCCGGGGTCGTCTCGCGCGACGGCTGGGCCGTGATCGACGACTCGGCCGGCCTCGTCCTGGACGACGACGGCTGGGTCGCTCCGCGCGACGGGTCGCGCCAGGACCTCTACGTCTTCGCGTACGGGCACGACTACCGGGCCGCGCTCCGGGCGCTGTACGCGCTGTCCGGGCCGCAGCCGGTGCTGCCCCGGTACGCGCTCGGCACGTGGTGGAGCAGGTTCCACCGGTACTCGGCCGACTCCTACGCCGAGCTCGTGCGGCGCTTCCGTCGCGAGGGCGTCCCGCTGTCGGTCGCGGTGCTCGACATGGACTGGCACGTGACCGACGTCGACCCCCGGCACGGGAGCGGCTGGACCGGGTACTCCTGGAACCGCGACCTCTTCCCCGACCCGGCGGCGTTCCTGCGGTCGCTGCACGACGACGGCCTGCGCGTCACGCTCAACGTGCACCCTGCCGACGGGGTCCGGGCGTTCGAGGACGCCTACCCGGCGATGGCGGAGGCGCTCGGGCTCGACCCGGAGAGCGGCGAGCCGGTCGCGTTCGACGCGACCGACCGCGACTTCCTGCGCGCCTACGTCGAGGTGCTGCACCGCGGGCTCGAGCGCGACGGCGTCGACTTCTGGTGGGTCGACTGGCAGCAGGGCGCCGTCTCGCGCGTACCCGGGATCGATCCGCTGTGGATGCTCAACCACGTGCACTACCTCGACAACGCGGGTGAAGCGTCGCGCGCCGCCGCGAGCCGGGCGACGCGGGCCCTGACCTTCTCCCGGTACGCCGGTCCGGGGAGCCACCGCTACCCGGTCGGTTTCTCGGGGGACTCGGTCATCTCGTGGGAGTCGCTCGACTTCCAGCCGTACTTCACCGCGACCGCGAGCAACATCGGGTACGGGTGGTGGAGCCACGACGTCGGCGGCCACATGCACGGCACCAAGGACGACGAGCTCGCGACGCGGTGGGTGCAGCTCGGCGTCTTCTCGCCGATCCTGCGCCTGCACTCGGCGGGGAACCCGTTCACGCGCAAGGAGCCGTGGACGTTCGGCCCCGAGGCCCGCGACGCGCAGGTCGCGGCGCTGCGCCTGCGCCACCGCCTGCTGCCGTACCTGCACACGATGAACGTCCGCGCCGCGCGCGCTGGCGTCCCCCTCGTCCAGCCGCTCTACCACGAGTGGCCCGAGGCTCCCGAGGCCTACAGGGCACGCAACCAGTACCTCTTCGGTTCCGAGCTCGTCGTCGCGCCGATCACCGCCCCTGCGGACCGCGCCTCCGGAACCGCCGCGGTGCGCGCGTGGCTCCCGGAGGGCACGTGGGTCGACCTGCTCGGCGGGCTCGTCTACGACGGCGGCCGGGAGGTCTGGCTGCATCGAGACCTCGCGAGCATCCCCGTCCTCGCGCGCACCGGCGCGGTCGTGCCGCTCGACGGCGCGACCGTCCCGGGCAACGGCGTCGTGCACCCCGAGCACGTCGAGGTGCTCGTCGTCGTCGGGTCCGACGGCGCGCTCGACCTCGTCGAGGACGCGGAGGGCCTCCCGTCGGGTGGCCTCCCCGGCGGGCTGCTCCGGGAGACCCCGGGGGACCCCGCCCACGAGGCGCGCACGCCGGTGACGTTCGACCAGGCGGCGGGCCGCGCCGCCGTCGGGCCCGTCCAGGGCGACGTCCGCGTGGTCCCCGCGGCGCGGCGCTGGACGCTGACGTTCCCGGCGCTCGGGGGCCTGCGTGCCCCCGCCGACGTCGCGCCCGTCGTCACGGTCGACGGCACGCCTGCCGACGCTCTCGTCGAGCGCGACGACCACGGGCTGCACGTCACGGTCGAGGCAGTCGCACCGACGTCCCGCCTCGTCGTCGACCTCGGTCACGACCCCCGCCTCGCGGACAACGACGTCGCGGCCCGCGTGTTCACCGCGCTCGACCGCGCTCGCGTCCCCTACGACGACAAGGAGCGCGCCCACCGCGTGCTCACGGCGGACCGGCCCCTGTCGGTGCGCGTGTCGCACCTGCACGCGCTCGGACTGCCGCGCGCGCTCGAGTCCGCGCTCACCGAGATCCTCCTGGCCCGCGCGCCAGGGCAGCACGTCGCCGGCGGGGACGTCCTCATCGGTCTGTCGGAAGCCGTCCGACCGGCCTGAGGGTCCATCGGGGTGCCGCGCCGTTCGTGCTGGGGCGGCGCGGCACCCGGACGAGCGCCGCCGCGCCCCGTCGTGGTCGTCATGCGTTCTGCGTGACGACCCCGCGCCGTGGCGTCGTCATGCTGGCGGGGAGGGGCGATCGGGCAGGGGACAGGCGCGATGGGACCCCGGCCGGGCCCGGGTCGGAAGGGTGGGTGGTCGGCGTGGACCATGCGGAGGTGCTCCGGCGGCTCACGATCAACGACGAGCGCGTCGCCGACGGCGCGGCGCTCGGGGACGACGCGCTGTCCGGGCGCGACCGTGCCCTGGTGCGGATCGCGGCCGCGGTCGCCGTCGGCGCGTCGGTCCCCACGTACGGCGCCGAGATCGACGCCGCGGTCGAGGCCGGGATCGACCCGGCGGAGGTGGTGGGCGTCCTCGCGGCGGTCGTGCCGGTCGTCGGGCTGCCGACGGTCGTGGCGGCCGCGCCGCGGGTCGCGCTGGCCCTGGGCCTGGAACCCGTCGAGGGGTGGGACGACGCCGACGCCGCCGCGGACGACGCGGCGGCGGAGGGCGCGCCCCGGCGCCCCGGGTGATTTCCCCCGCTCCGGTTGAGGGCCTCGGGGGCCGCTCCTAGGCTGCTCGCGTGTCCGACGGGAGCCGTCAGGCGGTCACCGCGCGACCGGATCTCAGCACCGCGCTGCTCGCGGGCAAGGTCGAGCCTCCGGTGCCGCGCCGGGGTGCGGTCTCCCGGCGCGGGCTCGTCGAGCGCGCGCGGCGCGACGGCGCGCGGGTCGTCGTGGTGACGGCTCCCCCGGGGTACGGCAAGACGACCATGCTCGCGGAGTGGGCGAGCGTCGAGGACCGCGCGGTCGCGTGGGCCAGCCTCGACCGGCTCGACGACGACCCCGGCGCCCTGCTCACGCTCCTCGCGCTCGCGTGCGCGCGCGTGTCGCCCGAGGTCGCCGCGGTCGCGGCCGAGATGCGCGGCACGGGCGCGGCGATGCTCGGCCGGTCGGCCCCGCTGCTCGCGTCGGCGCTCGCGCGCACGGGCACGCCGTTCGTCCTGTTCGTCGACGACCTCCACGAGGCGGGCTCGGCATCCTGCCGGGACGCGCTCGAGATCGTGCTCGGCGGCGTCCCGCGGGGGTCGCAGGTCGTCGTCGCGAGCCGTCGTGCCCCGGGGTACGACGCGCGACGCCGCGTGGAGGGCGACCTCGTCGAGGTCGGCCCCGACGACCTGCGGGTCGACGCCGACGGCGCGCGCGAGATCTTCCGCGCGGCCGGGGTCGTCTCGGACGAGGCGCTGGACCGTGTGGTCGAGCGGTGCGAGGGCTGGCCGACGGGCGTCTTCCTCTGCGCGCTGCTCGTGCGCGAGGGCGAGGACCCGTCGTCCCTCACGGGGACCGACCGGTTCGTCGCCGACTACCTGTACCGCGAGTGCATGACCCTCCTCCCCGCGCGGACCCAGCACTTCCTGCGGGCCACGGCCGTCCTCGACCAGCTCTCGGCGGCGACGTGCGACGCCCTGCTCGGCACCACGGACGCCGCGGAGCGGCTGCGCGAGCTGGAGGACGCGAGCCTGTTCCTCGTCCCGCTCGACCACCACCGCGGCTGGTTCCGCTACCACGCGCTGTTCCGCGAGTTCCTGCTCGCGGAGCTCGACCGGGTCGAGCCCGACGCCGTCGCGCCGCTCCACCGGCGCGCCGCCGCGTGGCACGTCGAGGAGGGGCTGGAGGCCCGCGCGGTCGAGCACCTCCTCGCGGCGGGCGACGTCGAGGAGGCGGCCGTCCTCGTCGGGCGCCTCGCGCTGCCGACGTACCAGGACGGCGGGGTGGCCGTCGTGACGCGCTGGCTCGACACGCTCGGCGACGCCGTGGTCGAGGCCTTCCCCGAGCTCACGGTGGTCGCCGCGTGGCGCGCGCTGCTGCTCGGCGAGTCCCCGGCGGCCGAGCGGTGGGCCGCCGTGCTGGAGGGCTTCGACGCCGACCTCCTCCCCGACGAGGACCGGGTCGCGCTCGAGTCCGCCCGGTGCCAGGTGCGGGCCGCCATGTGCGCCGACGGGCCGGAGGCGTCCCTCGCGTGCGCGGCCTACGCCGTCGAGCACGAGCCCGCGTGGAGCCCCTGGCGCGACCAGGCGCTGCACCTCCTCGGCTCCGCGCACCTGCTCGTGGGCGACCGGGACGCGGCGCGCGAGGCGTTCGTCGAGGCCGTGGCGTGCGGGACGGAGGCGGGGAACCCGGACTCGGTGCTGCTCAGCGAGGCGGAGCTGGGGATCCTCGCGATCGACGACGGTCGGTGGGACGACGCCGAACGGCACGCGCGTGCCGCGGTCGCCACGGTCGACGACCATCACATGGAGGGCTACTCGACCACGGCGATCGCTCTCGCCGTGCGTGCTCGCGTCGCCGCGCACCGGGGCGAGCGCACCGCGGCGGAGCGGTTCGTCGCCCGCGGGATGCGGGCGCGCGTGCCGTGCACGTACGTCATGCCGTACCTCGCGCTGCGCGTCCGGCTCCAGCTCGGCTACGCGTGCCTCGCCCTCGGGGACCGCACGACGGCGACCCACCTCGCCGCCGAGGCGGCCGAGCTGCTGCGCCGCCGCCCCCGTGTGGGGCTCCTGGTGGGCGAGGTCGCCGCGTTCCGGGCCCGGCTCGAGACCGTCGCCGCGACGCGCGGAGCCCCGCCGCTCACCCCGGCCGAGCTCCGCCTCCTGCCGTACCTCCAGACCCACCTCACGATGGCCGAGATCGGCCGTCGGCTCTTCGTCTCCCGCAACACCGTGAGCACGCAGGTCGGCGCGATCTACCGCAAGCTCGGCGCCACGACGCGCGGCGCCGCCGTGGAGCGTGCCGTGACCCTCGGCCTCCTCGGGAGCTAGGTCGCCGAGGAGGAAGCGCGTGCCCCCGGCGCCCGGTTCCCGGGCCCCCACATTATGGTGAGGCTTTCCTTTCTTGCCTTTCCATCAATGGTGTTCGGCAAGGCTCTGCTTGCTTGAATCAATGCGAATCATCGACAAACATGTTTGGCATGAGCCGCATTTTCTCTGCTGCGCGCGCCTTTCCGTACGTGACCGCGACCCTCGCCGTGATCGCCGTCGCGGGCGTGCTGTCGGCGGTGCGGCCCGAGGCCGTGCCGTGGGTGCTGGGCGTCTACGCGGGCGCGATGGCGCTGCGAGCCGCGGTCGCGATGGTCGCGGAGCTGCGCTCGGGGACCTTCGGCGTCGACGTCCTCGCTGTGACGGCGATCGGGTCGACGATCGCGGTGGGGGAGTTCTGGGCGGCCGCCGTCATCGTGCTCATGCTCACCGGCGGCGAGGCCCTGGAGGAGTACGCGTCGGGCCGGGCGCGCAAGGACCTGACCTCGCTCGTGTCCAACGCCCCGCGCACCGCGCACCTCCTCACCGCCGACGAGGCGGTGCGCGACGTCGACGTCGCCGACGTCGAGGTGGGCGAGCGGGTCCTGGTCCGCGCGCACGAGATCGTGCCGCTCGACGGCGTCCTCGTGTCCGACGCGGGGGTCTTCGACGACTCGTCGCTCACCGGGGAGTCGCTGCCGCAGGAGCGCGTCGCGGGGGACACCGTGTACTCGGGGGCGATCAACGGCGCGGGCGCCGTGACGATCCGGGTCGCCCGACGCGCCGAGGACTCGCAGTACCAGCGGATCGTCGCGCTCGTCGAGGAGGCCGCGGCGAGCCGCGCCCCGATGGTGCGTCTCGCCGACCGCTACGCCCTCCCGTTCACGGCGCTCGCCCTCGCGATCGCGGGGATCGCCTGGTGGGCCTCGGGCGACCCGCTCCGGTTCGCCCAGGTGCTCGTCGTGGCGACGCCCTGCCCCCTCATCATCGGCGCGCCGGTGGCGTTCATGGCGGGCATGAGCCGTGCGGCCCGCCGGGGCGCGATCATCCGGTCCAGCGCCACCCTGGAGAAGCTGCACCGGGCAGCGACCTTCGCCTTCGACAAGACCGGCACCCTCACCCGAGGCACGCCCGCGCTGACCGACGTGCGACCCGCGGGAGACCTCGACGCGGGCACGCTGGTGCGCCTGACCGCCGGGGCCGAGCAGGCCTCCGTCCACGTGCTCGCCGACGCGATCGTGCGGGGTGCGACCGCCCGCGGCGTCGTGCTGCCGGTGCCGCAGGACGTCACCGAGACGACGGCCGGTGGTGTGACCGCGACCGTCGACGGCGTCCGCGTCGTGGTCGGCAAGCGGACGTTCGTGGCCGAGCTGACCGGGTCCGAGGTGCCCGTGCCCGGGCTCACCCCGGGCGAGCTCGCCGTCCACGTCGCGGTCGACGGTGCCTACGCCGGATGCCTCGTCCTGCGCGACGAGGTGCGCGCCGACGCCGCCGAGACGGTGGCCGGCCTGCGCGCGCACGGCATCCGCCACGTCCTCATGGTCACGGGCGACGAGGAGGCGACGGCCCGCGCCGTCGCCGACCAGGTCGGCATCGACGACGTCCGCGCCGGGTGCCTGCCCGCGGACAAGGTCGCGGCCGTGCGCGACGTGCCCGAGCGGCCCGTGGTCATGGTCGGGGACGGCGTCAACGACGCCCCGGTGCTCGCCGCGGCCGACGTCGGCGTCGCCATGGCCGCCCGCGGCTCGAGCGCCGCGACCGAGTCCGCCGACGTCGTCATCCTCCCCGACGAGGTCGGGCGCGTGGCCGAGTCGCTGGAGATCGGGCGCCGCACCGTCGACGTCGCCCGCCAGAGCATCTGGATCGGGATCGCCGTGAGCGTCGCCCTCATGCTCGTCGCGACCACGGGTGCGCTGCCGGCGGTGGTGGGCGCGTGGCTCCAGGAGGCCGTCGACGTCCTCGCGATCGCCTGGGCGCTGCGTGCGGCCGGCCGTACCGTCCGGCTCCCTCGCCTGCGCCGGAGCCGGTCCGCGGCAGCAGAGGCAGCCCCCGCACCGAGCCCACGACCAGCGACGAGAGCGCGCACGGCAGCCTGACGGGCGGCTAGAACCGGCCGAAGAACGCCCGCAGCTCGTGGGCGTAGACCTCGGGCTGCTCGAACGGGGCGAAGTGCCCGCCGCGCGACGGCTCGGTCGCGTACACGGTGTGCGCGACGCGGTCGAGCCACGCGCGCGGGGGCCGGACGACGTCGCCCGCGAACACGGAGAACCCGGACGGCACGTCGACGTAGCGGGCGAGCTGCTCGCGGGGGATCGCGGCGTTCGCCCGGTAGGCGCGGAGGCCGGACCCGACGTTCGCGGCCGCCCAGTGCTCGGTGAGGAGGTCGAGGACCTCGTCCCGCGTGTACACCGACTCGAGGTCGCCCCCGCAGTCGCTCCACGACCGCAGCTTCTCGACGACCCACGCCGCGAGACCGGCGGGGGAGTCGGTGAGGCCGACCGCGAGCGACTGCGGCTTGGTGGCCTGCACGGCGGCGTAGCCGCCCTCGGCCGTGCGCCACCGCGCGCTCTCCTCCAGCCAGTCGCGCTCCTGGGGCGTGAGGGACGCGGGGTCGCCCGTGAACACGGGCAGCCCGGCGTCGGTGCGGTGCACCGCGATCACCCGGTCGGGGAAGTCGAGCGCGAGGAACCGGGCGACGTGGCTGCCCATGTCTCCGCCCGCGACGAGGAACCGGTCGTAGCCGAGGGCGGTCATGAGCTCCGCCCACAGGGCGGCGACCGTCCGGTTGTCCGGGGCCGGGCCGGAGGGAACGTCGGAGAACCCGAAGCCGGGCATGTCGGGGACGACGAGGTCGAAGGTGCGTCGACCCGCCTCACCCGGGGCCGCGGGTTCGCCCGGGTCGGTCAGGAGCGGCACGACCTTGCGGTACCGCCACGCCGAGTCGGGCCAGCCGTGCGCGAGCAGGAGCGGGAGCGGGGACGGGTCGCCGGGACGCGGGCTCGCGAGCGCGTGGAGGAGGTGGACGCGGGTGCCGTCGATCGAGGCGCGCCGGCTCGGGAGCGCGGAGAGCCGTGCCTGGTGCGCGGCGAAGTCGAAGCCGTCGGCCCAGTACGCGACGAGGTCGCGCAGGTACGCGACGTCGGTGCCGGCGTCCCACCCGAGCCCGTCCGGGGCGTCGACCCACCGGGTCGCGCGGAGGCGGGACCGGAGGTCCGCGACCACCGCCTCGGAGATCCGCGGGGTGTAGTCCTCCAGGTCGGTCACGAGGTGCGCCATGCGACCGAGGTTAGCCCGGCCCGGAGCGCGGGAGCGTCGTTCGCGCGATCTGCGTGATGCCCTGCCCGTGGTGGCGGACCTACGGTCGAGAGCGCCGTCCGTGAGGTCCTGGACAGACAGGAGAAGTCGATGAGTGACGAGCCCCGCCGTACGGTCGTCGGACCGCCGCTGCCCGCCGAGCGATCGCTGCCGTTCCCGCCCCGTCGGTCCGGCAGCGTCGCCGGACGCACGATCCAGGAGTCCACGTACTCTCCGCGCCCGCCCGAGCGGCACCTGCCCGCGGACGCCCCGAACGTCGTCGTGATCCTCATCGACGACGCCGGGCCCGCGCTCCCGACGACGCTGGGCGGCGCCGTGCGCACCCCGACGCTCGACCGGGTCCGCGCGAACGGCATCGGGTACAACCGGTTCCACACGACCGCGATGTGCTCCCCGACGCGCGCGTCCCTGCTCACCGGGCGCAACCACCACCGGGTCGGCAACGGGCAGATCGCGGAGCTCGCGAACGACTGGGACGGCTACTCCGGGCACATCCCGAAGAGCAGCGCGACGATCGCCGAGGTGCTGCGCCAGTACGGCTACGCGACCGGCGCGTGGGGCAAGTGGCACAACACCCCGGCGGAGGAGACGACGTCGGCCGGCCCGTTCGACCGCTGGCCCACCGGGTACGGGTTCGAGTACTTCTACGGCTTCCTCGCGGGCGAGGCGTCGCAGTACGAGCCGCACCTGGTGCGCAACACGACCCCGACGCTCCCGCCGAAGACCCCGGAGGAGGGGTACCACCTCAGCGAGGACATCGCCGACGACGCGATGCGCTGGCTCCGTGACCACAAGGCGAACGCGCCGGACAAGCCGTTCTTCGTCTACTGGGCGACCGGCGCGCTGCACGGGCCGCACCACATCATGAAGGAGTGGGCGGACCGGTACGCCGGGGCGTTCGACGACGGCTGGGACGTCTACCGGGAGCGGGCGCTCGCGGGCGCGAAGGCGGCGGGCTGGGTGCCCGAGGACGCCGAGCTCACGCCGCGTCCGGACGGACTCGCCGGGTGGGACGACATCCCCGACGACCAGAAGGCGTTCCAGGCGCGGCTCATGGAGGTCGCGGCCGGGTTCGGCGAGCACGCGGACGTGCAGGCCGGCCGGCTGCTCGACGAGGTCGAGCGGCTGGGGTACGCGGACGACACGATCGTCGTCTACATCTGGGGCGACAACGGGTCGTCGGGCGAGGGGCAGAACGGGACGATCAGCGAGCTGCTGGCCCAGAACGGCATCCCCTCGACGGTCGAGCAGCACCTCGCCGCGCTCGAGGAGCTCGGCGGGCTCGACGCCCTCGGCACCCCGGCGACGGACAACCAGTACCACGCCGCGTGGGCGTGGGCCGGGTCGTCGCCGTACCAGGGCATGAAGCTCCTCGCGTCCCACCTGGGCGGCACGCGCAACCCGATGTTCGTGAGCTGGCCCGGTCGCATCGAGCCGGACCCCGTGCCGCGCACGCAGTTCCACCACGTCGTCGACCTCGTGCCGACGATCTACGAGATCCTCGGCATCTCCCACCCCGAGACGGTGAACGGCGTCCCGCAGGACCCGATCGACGGGACGAGCTTCGCCTACTCGATCGACGACGCCGGTGCCGAGGGCCGTCGTCGGACGCAGTACTTCGAGATCATGGGCAGCCGGTCGATCTACGCCGACGGCTGGATGGCCTCGGCGACCGGTCCGCGCCTGCCGTGGGTGCAGGGGATGCCGGCCGGGATCCGGACCTGGACCCCGGACGACGACCCCTGGGAGCTCTACCACCTCGACGAGGACTGGAGCCAGGCGCACGACCTCGCCGCGCAGCACCCCGAGAAGCTCGCCCAGCTCAAGGAGCTGTTCGCGATCGAGGCCGCACGCAACGACGTCCTGCCCGTGGGCGGCGGCCTGTGGGTCCCGGCAATGCACCCCGAGGACCGGATCAGCCCGCCGTACACGGAGTGGGACCTGTCCGGGGACACGGTGCGCGTCCCGGAGTTCTGCGCGCCCGCGCTGGGCAACCGCCCCAACCGGGTCGAGATCCGGCTCTCCGTGCCCGACGCCGCGAACGGCGTGCTCTACAAGCTCGGGGGAGCGGGCGGCGGGCTCACGTGCTTCCTCCTCGACGGCGTCCTCACGTACGAGTACAACCTGTTCCTCATCCAGCGGACCGTCGTCCGGTCGAGCGCACCGCTCGCGGCCGGCGACCACACGGTGGAGGTCGTGACGACGTACGTCGAGCCGCGGCCCGGCGGTCCGCTCGACGTCGTCCTCCGGGTCGACGGCGCCGACGTCGGCTCGGGCACGGTGCCCGTGAGCGCGCCGCTGCTGTTCTCCGCGAACGACTGCCTCGACGTCGGGCGCGCGTACGGCGGCGCGGTGTCGCGCGCGTACGCGGACCGCATGCCGTTCGCGCTCGACGGGCGCATCGACGCCGTGCACGTGGAGTACCTGCTGCCCGCGACCGACGGGACGGACCGGTAGGCGCCGGGCGGCGCGGCCGGTCGGGAGTTCACTCGTTCTGGGTGAGGACGCGGCCGACGGCGGCGACGAGCCTGAGGACACGCCCGCGCACGGCGCGCGGGACGGACGCGGAGAGGACGCGACGATGACGCAGGAACTCAGCGACGGGGTCGGGAGCGAGCTCGGCGACCTCGAGGAGAGCGGGCCGATCGACTTCCTGGTCATCGAGCTGCCGACGGACCGCGCGACGGGCGACGCCGCCTTCCCGCACCTCGTCGACCTCGTGGACCGCGGGATCATCCGGGTGCTCGACCTCGTGGTCGTGCGCCGGGAGGACGACGGGAGCGTCGTCGGCCTCGGCCTCGAGGAGCTCGACGACGGGTCGACCGAGCTCGCGGTGTTCGAGGGCGCGCGGTCGGGCCTGCTCGGCGACGACGACCTCGACGAGGCCGCGAGCGCCGTCGAGCCCGGCATGACGGCCGTCGTGCTGGTCTACGAGAACGTCTGGGCGGCGCCCTTCGCGACCGCCCTGCGCCGCAACGGCGCCCAGCTCGTCGCGAGCGGGCGCATCCCGGTCCAGGCGCTCATCGCGTCGCTGGACGCCACCGAGCCGGACGCCTGATCCGGCCGCCCGAAGGAGGACCCCGTGCCTGGACTGATCCGCGGTGTCGCGCGCACCGCCGTCGTCGCCGGAACCGCGACCGCCGTCTCCAACCGTGTCTCCCGTCGCCAGGCGGGGCGCTGGGCCGCGCAGGAGCCGCAGTACGCGCCGCCCCCGCAGCAGTACGCGGCCCCGCAGCCGGCCTACGCGCCGCCGCCTGCCCCCGAGCCCGCGGCGGCGCCGGACATGGACGCGCGCATCGCGCAGCTCACGCAGCTCGCCGCGCTGCGGGACCAGGGGGTGCTCAGCCCCGCGGAGTTCGAGGCGCAGAAAGCACGCATCCTCGCGGACTGAGCGAGGACGACCCCGACACGAAAGGCACGGACATGGACACGTTCTGGGACTGATTCTGGCTCATGGTGTGGTGGTTCTTCTTCGTCATGTATCTGGTGATCCTCTTCCAGATCGTCGCGGACCTGTTCCGCGACCGGCACCTGAGCGGGTGGTGGAAGGCGGTGTGGCTGCTCGCGCTGATCGTCGTGCCGTTCCTGTCGGCGCTCGTCTACCTGATCGCGCGCGGCAAGGGCATGGGCGAGCGGCACGCGCAGAGCGTCGCGAGCGCCCAGGCGGCGACCGACGCGTACATCCGCGGCGTCGCGGGCTCGTCCCCGTCGTCGCAGATCGCGGACGCGAAGGCGCTGCTCGACGCGGGTGCGATCGACGAGCAGGAGTTCTCCGCCCTCAAGGCCAAGGCCCTCGCCTGACGCGACCTCGTCAGGACCATCGAACGAGCCGGAACCCGGCGTGTCGGGAGGAACCAGCATGACCGACGAGCAGCACGTGCTGCGCCCGACCTACACGCGACCCGGCGTGCGGGCGGTGGCGCCACGCTTCACCCTGCCGGACGCCGAGATGGAGCCGACGTCCGCCTACCAGGTGGTCCACGACGAGGTGATGCTGGACGGCAACTCGCGCCTCAACCTCGCGACGTTCGTCGCGACGTGGATGGACGACGAGGCGGACCGCCTCTACGCCGAGGTCTACGACAAGAACATGGTGGACAAGGACGAGTACCCGCGCACGGCGGCGGTCGAGGAGAACTGCTGGCGCATCCTCGGGTCGCTGTGGAACGTGCCGGACGTGCGGGACTGCATCGGCACGTCGACCATCGGGTCGTCCGAGGCGTGCATGCTCGGAGGCCTCGCGCTCAAGCGGCGGTGGCAGCTCGCGCGACGGGCCGCGGGGAAGCCGGCGGACCGGCCGAACCTCGTCATGAGCTCGGCCGTGCAGGTGTGCTGGGAGAAGTTCTGCAACTACTTCGAGGTCGAGGCGCGCTACGTGCCCATCACCGAGGAGCACCCGTGCCTCGACGGCAGCGCTCTCGAGCAGTACGTCGACGAGAACACGATCGGCGTCGTCGCGATCATGGGCGTCACCTACACGGGCATGTACGAGCCCGTGCAGGAGATCGCGGCGGCGCTCGACGCGCTCCAGGAGCGGACCGGTCTCGACGTCCCGATCCACGTGGACGGGGCGTCGGGCGCCATGATCGCGCCGTTCCTGCAGCCGGACGTCGTGTGGGACTTCCGCCTGGAGCGCGTGCACTCGATCAGCACGTCGGGCCACAAGTACGGCCTCGTGTACCCCGGCGTCGGCTGGGTCGTGTGGCGCACGCTCGACGCCCTGCCCGAGGAGCTGGTCTTCCGCGTGAGCTACCTCGGCGGGGACATGCCGACCCTCGCGCTCAACTTCTCCCGGCCCGGCGCCCAGGTGCTGCTGCAGTACTACCAGTTCCTGCGGCTCGGGCGGGAGGGGTACACCGCGATCCAGCAGGAGTGCCAGGACGTCGCGAAGTACCTCGCGCACGGGATCGAGGGCATCGGCGCGTTCGACCTGTGGAACGACGGGTCCGACATCCCGGTGTTCGCCTGGCGTCTCAGGCCGGGCCACACGGAGAACTGGGACCTCTACCACCTCTCGGACCGGCTGCGCATGAAGGGATGGCTCGTTCCCGCCTACCCGATGCCCGACGACCTCGCCGACCTCACGGTGCAGCGGATCGTCGTGCGCAACGGCGTGAGCCGCGACCTCGCGGACGACCTGCTGGAGGACATCCGGGTCGAGACGGCGTGGCTCGACGGGCTCACGTCGCCCATGCCCGCCGAGGGCCGGCGCTCGGGCTTCCACCACTGACGGTCGTGGACCGGCGGGAGCGTCGTCTGCGGCGCGAGGCGTGGGGGTTCGCGGTCGGCTCGCTGTGCTTCCTCGTCGGGGCGCTCCCGCCCTACGCCGACGCCGTCGGCGCGGTGGCCACGAACGTCACGTTCGTCGTCGGCGCGGTGTTCTTCACCGCCGCCGCGTTCGTGCAGCTCGGCCTGAGCGGGCGGCGTCCGCCGCGTGCCGGGACCCACCCGGCCGACCGGTGGGACTGGTGGGCGGCGGCCGTCCAGCTCGTCGGCACGCTGTGCTTCAACGTGAGCACGACCGCGGCGCTCGTGGCGGCGGTCCACGACCCGACGCGGCTGGGCGTGGGCTGGAAGCCTGACGCCTACGGGTCCGTCGCGTTCCTCGTCTCCTCGGCGTTCGCCGTCGTCGCGACGCGCGACCGCGGGCACCTGTGGGACCGCGACGCCCGCACCTGGCACGGCACGTGGCTCAACCTGGTCGGGTCCGTCGCGTTCGGCGCGTCGGCGGTCGGGGCGTACGTCTCCCCGGCCACGGGCACCTACGTGAGCGAGTGGTGGGACGACGCGGGCACGCTCGTCGGGGCGGTGTGCTTCCTCGTCGCGGCGCTGCTGTCGCGGCGGACGGTCGACGTGCCGGCGCCGAGCGCCGCGCACCCGGTTGTGTGACGCACGTCGGGGTGCGTCGCTCGACCGGGTGCGCAGCGCTCGCGGGTCAGGCGCAGGTCGTCGCCGCGTAGGCGGCCTCGACCGAACCGGGCCCGGTCGCGGCGCTCGCGGTCCCCGCGTCGACCGAGGCCGTGCGCACCGCGAACGACTGGTACGCCGAGCCGCCCGGGGCCACGCCCGCGACCGTGCGCTCGCCGTACGGCGTGCGCAGGGTGACGTCGGCGGGGGCGTCCCCGGTGTTGCGCGCGGTGACGGCGACGTACGCCCGGCCCGCGAGGCACCGGCTCGTCGCCCGGACGTCGAGCGGGACCGCGCTGCCGAGCTCGACCGTCGGACCGTCGAGCTCGACGACGGTCACGCTCGACCCCGCCGTCGACGTCCACGTCGTGTCGGGCGTGAACGACCCGCGGTCGAGGTCGCCCTGGGTCACCACGTGGTGCGCGAACGTGCACGTGTACGACCCCTCGGCCGGCAGGGTGCGGTAGCGGCAGTTCTGGGCCGCGGTAGCGGGGTCGAGACCGGCGAGGTTGCCCGTGGGGACCACCGAGGTCGCCGTCGTGGAGAGGTTGCGGACCGTGTACGTGAACCGCAGGACGTCGCCGACGGCGTACGTCTCCTGCGGGTTCGCGTGCACCCCCTGGACCGAGATGTTCCCGGGCGCCCCGAAGTAGACGGCCGGGTCGTCGTGCTCGACCGTGGTGACGGTCGCGCCGGAGGTCGACGTCCAGGTCGTGCGCGGCGCGAAGAACCCGGCGTCGAGGTCGGCCTGCGTGACCGTGTGCCGCGCGGACGTGCACGTGTACGCGGCGCGCGCGGCGAGGTCGCGGAAGCGGCAGTTCGGCGCGCCCTGGGCCGGGTCGAACCGCTCGAGGTCCCCGGTCGGGGAGACCGTCGTGACGGCGTCGGACAGGTTCGTGACCGTGAACGAGTACGTGACGACGTCGCCGACGCCGTACCCGCCCGCGGGAGCCGTGCTCGTCACGCTCGCTCGCGTCACCTCGATGTCGCCCGGCGTGCTGCTCGGCGCGGCGAGGAGCCAGTCGTGGTCGAGCTTGGCGAACCGGATGCCCCCGCCGCCGCCGTCGGGCTCGTAGAGCAGGCCGACCGTGCCGTCGGGAAGCGTCGCGAGGGTGGAGTACGCCATGCCTCCCGGCTGGAAGACCCGTGCGACGGGCCAGGTCTCGCCGTCGTCGTAGCTGACGCGGACCGTGCCGTTGACGCGACCGGACTGCGAGGCGGCGTTGGAGAAGAGGAGCACCTTGGCCTCGGCGGAGCCCTGCGGCGCGTTCGGGTACGCGCGCACGATCGCCGCGTTGTTCGTCGGGTCGGGCAGCTCGCGGTCGAGGGTCACCGCGCCGTAGGTCACGCCGCCGTCGGTCGAGTAGGCCACCTTGCGGAAGCCCGAGCGCGCCGAGTCGCGCGAGTTGAGCATGACGCGCCCGTCCGAGAGCTCGACCGTCTTGTTCTCGTCCATGCCGGTGCCGACGGGGGTCCCGACCTGCCACGTCGCGCCGTGGTCGTCGGAGTACACGGACACGGCCTGGAACTGCCCCGAGCCGTTGATGATCGTGTACTGCTGGAGCAGGCGCCCCGCGTGCTCGCCGTAGCGGAGCTGGATGCCCTGGCCCGAGGCGGCGAAGCGCGAGCGCCAGCCCAGGTCGGCCGTGACGTCGGCCGTGATGGTGCGGTGGGTCCACGTGCGACCGTCGTCGGTCGAGGCGGACACGTTCGCGTGGATGACGTTGCGGGCGCTCGGGTCGACCCCCGGCTGGGAGCCGCCGAAGCCCTGGTCGTACGACTTCACGTGGAAGTTGAAGACGGTCCCGGTCTCGCGGTCGACGACGTAGCTCGGGTCCGAGTAGCCCTCGATCGGCGCGGTGGTCTTCCCGGCAGCGACGACCTCCTGCGGGCCCCACGTGACGCCCGCGTCGGTGGACCGGCGCTGGAGGATCGAGTTCGGCCCGGGGGAGTCGGCCGCGGTGGGGCGGCCGTCGTAGGAGGCGAGGACGTCGCCGTTGGGTGCGACGGTGAGCGCCGGGATCCGGTAGTTGGGGAAGCCGCCCTGGCCGTTCGTCGCGAGCTGCTGCTCGGTGTACGTGCCCGGGCCGCCCGTCGCGGGAGCGAGGTCGTGGTCCGGCGCGAGGGTGGCGTGGTGCGCGGCCGCCGTCGTGACGGGGACGACGGCACCGCCCACGCCCAGCGCGAGCGCGGTGGCGAGGGTCAGCGCGCGGCGCGCGGGTCTGCGGAGGTGTCCGATCATGCCGTTCCTTCCGGTCGGTGCTCGGCGCGGCGGGGACGACGTGGAACGCGGCGACGCTGCCGAGGACGCTTGAACAGATGACGTCAGATGTCTGACGTCAGGAAGGTAGCCCGAGGGGGCGCGCGGGTCAAGGGGAGGGGTCGTGACGCAGCACGACGCCCGCCGGTCGCAGGGGTCTGCGTCCGGCGGGCGTCGCGGGGTGGTGGCGCGGGGGTCTCAGCCTCGGCGCGCGCGGCGCGACAGGAGCACGATGGCGGCGCCCACCGCGGCGAGGCCGGCGGCGAGGGCCGCGTACAGCCCGACCGTCGCGCCGGTCTCCGCCAGGCTCGGGTTCGACGCGGACGCGCTCACCTCGTTCGAGACGGGGACGACCTCGACCGGGTCGTCGTGCCCGGGCGGGTTCGTCGCGCAGTCGGGCGACGAGGGCGGGTAGACCGTGGTCACCAGGACGTGCGGGTTGACCTCGAAGCTCACGTCGACGGCGGGGCGCACCCAGTCGTACTCGTCGCCCTCGACCCACTCGCCGTCCTCGAGGCGCCACCCCGGCCAGTCGACGCCCTTGCCCTGGTCGTCGACGACGGAGCCCGGCCACAGCAGGCGGCCCTGGAGCGGCAGCCCGGACGTGACGACGCTCTCGCCGTCGGGGTTGATCCAGGTGACCGTGACGGTGTCGTGGTCGGTGCCCTCGACCTCGATCGCGTAGTCGAGGTACGCGGCGTCGTCCTCGCACGCCGAGACGAGGGTCGTGAGGCGCATCGACGGCTGGGACGGCACGTAGGTGTCGCCCTCCGCGGCGTGGGCGGCCGGGCCGGCGAGGAGCGCGGCGGAGGCGGCGAGGGCGGCGGTGGTGGCCCGCACCAGGGTGCGGCGTCCGGTCGTGGTGCTCATGGTGGGTCCCGTCGGGTCGTGGTCGGTCGAGCGCGACGGGTACCGTCCTGGGGCGCGACCGTGCCACCGCCGGACCGGCGGTTCGGGGTGGCAAGGGCGCGGGCGTGTCGGACGCGTGAGGCGGCACCGCCGTGATCGCCGGTGCCCGCACTGGCAGGGGGCTGAGCGTACGGGCACCGGCTGTCCCCCACGCTAGACAGGCAACTGGACAGACGTCCAGTTCGATGCCGGGTGAATGTCCGGCGCCGAGAACGACACTGGTGTCGTTATCGGGGCGAAAGCGACAGCAACGTCGTGCTCGACGGCGAGCGGCGTCGTTCTCGGCGCCCGGCGGAGGGTCTACAGGCCCTGCCAGTCCGGCTTGGACGCGTACGTCTGGCGGTAGTAGTCCCCGAGCTGCAGGCGCGAGGCC
>NZ_JBQEMZ010000022.1:0-61014 GCF_052044445.1 Cellulosimicrobium sp. 22598 | reverse complement strand
CATCGGAGATCTCAGTACGCGACACGCTCCAAGCGTCACCCGCACACCACGAATCAACCTTTAGCAACACGCCCTAGACGGCCACGCCGACGCTGACGCCCGAGTACGAGGGCCCATAGACGAGATGGAAGGACTGGTAGAGGTGCGCCCGCGGCCCAAAGGCGTCGAGGCGGTCTTCGCTGGCGGGCGCACGGTTGTCGCGGACGCGGCGATCGGTGCAGACGTCGTTTCGTCGACGGGCTCGCGGGTAGGTAGCGTCCCTGTGCGTGAGCACTCCGGACCATCGCGAACAGACGCGGGTCGGCTACGACACGGTCGCAGCCGACTACGCCAGGTTGTTGCCCGCGCTGACTGCGGAGACGCGGCTGGATGTCGCCATGATCGACGACTTCGCTGACCGCTGCGCGAGCGCACAGCTTGGTCCGGTCGTCGACGCGGGTTGCGGCACCGGTCGCATCAGTGCTCACCTGGCTGCCGCGGGCCTGGACATCCTGGGCGTCGACCTGTCGCCGGGCATGATCGAGGTCGCCCGGCGAACTCATCCGCACCTGGTCTTCGACGTCGGCGCACTGGAGAAGCTCCCCGTGCCGGACGCCGCCGCCGGTGGCCTCCTCGCCTGGTACTCCCTCATCCACACAGCCCCCGACGGGCTCCCCGCCCTCGCCGCTGAGTTCGCTCGGGTGCTCCGCCCCGGCTCCTGGATGCTGACGGCCTTCCACGCCGGCGACGGCCGACGGGTGGAGCGCACCAGCGCCTACGGACATCCCATTGCGATGACCAACTACCTCCACGACCTCGTGCACGTACAGCACGTGCTCCACGAGGCAGGGTTCCACGTGCACGCCAAAGTGCACCGCGCGGCGGAAGGAGCGGAGAAGACGCCGCAGTCGATCTTGCTCGCCCGTAGGTGACGACGTCCGACATCCGCTCGAGGGCACCGTAGCCACCGCGCCGACGAGGTAGCCGCGCTGGTCGCGAAGGGGAGCGACCAGCGCGCCCGCAACCGGCATATCGTTCCCAAGTATGACATAAGGTACCTTATCGGCGCAACGTCCTTGCTGGTCAGGAGGGGTTTCGGGCGCTCATCCCCGGTGGTCGAGCTCGTCCTCGATGACCGCCTCGAGCTCGGCCGCGGACGGCAGCACGCCGCGAGCGTCCTCGGGCAGACCCTGGTAGTCCGCGACGGCAAGCCATCGCAGAGGAGGGCCTGCGACGTGCGGAACTGGGACTCTGGCCAGCCCCGTACGCGTGGGACTTTGACACTGACAAGACCCGCCTCGCGCGTGATCTGGCGACCTTCGTCGAGAGACTCACCGCCGCCCTCGACGAGTTGGAGACTGAGCTGATCGTCTTCGAGGCGGCGACCGACTGATGCTCCGGCCCGTACAGGCTGGCGGCGCGCCAATATTCGGCTCACTGCGCGAGGAGCCCGCGTGCCCGGGAACTCGCATCTCACGAGCACGCACCTCTACCAGTCTGCGACTGCGGGGTACGAGAGAGTGGCATCGCTCATTGACGTGCGACCTGGCAAGCCCGCGGGTTTTGCGCGGACCCAGGTGCGGTCGGGTGCGAGTTGTGCGGGGATGACTGGGACGGGGTTTGTTGTTACGGTGGTGTCTGCAAGGCCCTATGTGATCTTCGTGGTCACCCACAGGGTCTTGCACCTCGCGGACCCCCGGCCTAGGCCGGGGGTTCTTGCGTTGTCGGGTCGAGCCAGACGATGCCTCGCTCGGTATCGGGGAGCCAGTGGGCGCGGGTGCGGGTGTAGGCGCGGATCGCGTCGGGTACGACCTTGATCTTGGTGCCCCAGATCTCGGGGTGATCTTGGCGGTGCAGGTGGTAGGCGCCGTAGGCGATGAGGTAGACCGCTTGGATGAGCTGGCTGTACTGGCTGTCTTGCATGATGACGTCTTCGACGACGCGGCGCGTACCCAGGTCGAGGTCGCGGTGAGCGCGCCGGTAGGGAGCGGCGTTACGGACGGCGGCCTTCCAGAGCTCGCTCAGTTCTTCTGGGGTGGGCTCGCCCGCCCCGTGGTGCAGACCCTGCTGGCCGTCGTAGAACACCATCAGATGGGTCTCTTCCCGTGCGGCCCAGTCCTCGAGCCACGCGATGAACTGCGCGTAGACAGCGGGGTTGGAGGTCTGAGGGCTCGCTACGGTGACGACCTGGAAGTGCTTGAACGCGGACAGGTGGCTGAGCATGATGCGCCCGGTCGCAGCACGTTGGGTGGTGCCGAAGCCGTCGTTCTCCTCGGGGGTCTCGCAGAACTCACCACGCCCCTTGTACAGCTGGTTGGCGTGGAGCTCAGCGTGCTTGCGGACACCGTACAGGCGGTGGATCTCGCGTCTGCCGGTGAGCCAGGCGTCCAGGAGACCGCTCCAGTGCTCTGCCTCGACAAGCAGCGCGCTGAGCGTTGTCCCGTTCCTTGAGTCTCCCGAATCGTCGACGTAGCACAGGTACACGCCGCGAGCATCCCAGGGGCTCCCCGACTCCCAAGGCTCGGCGCAGCGACACAGGCCGCTTTAGCCGCCAGCCTCGGCCCGGTTCGGGGTGCCGCTTGGGGTGTGGTCGAAGTTGCCGGCGTCGATCTTGCGGCGCGCTGCGGCGAACGCACGGTTCGACGTCCCGGGGTTCTCGGCGTCGGCCACAGCCTTGTCACGGGCGAGAGAGGCGGCGAGCTCGCGCCAGGCGGCGAGCGGGAGCCCGTGGTCGGGGTCGAGGTCGAGGGCGATCGCCTGGCGGGTGCGCACTCGCAGTGCGCCGAGCCGGCGGCCCGCGTCCAGGTGTCGCCGTTCGGTGTCCTGGGGCTTGAGGAAGGTGACCAGCCCCGAGGCCAGTGCCGCGACCAGGGCGGCAATCCCCGGGACGGCGGGCGTCGTCTGCGCGACGACGGTCGCGGCCGCGACCGTGGCGGCGATGGTGGCCGTGAGCCCAAGGAGAAGGTGCAAGCGCCCGTAGTGGGTGGCGGTGGCGAAGTGCGCCTTCTCGGTCCACAGCAGGTCTTCCTCGAGCGCCTGCAGCTCGCGCACGATCTGGGCCCGGTACCGGCCCTGTGCGGGCTCGGGGCTCACCATGGCGGGTACGGGAAGTCGTTGCCGAACACGTCGGCCATGGCCAGCCAGTACGTGGTCTTGGTGTCTGCGCGGCTGTCGATCTCGTACGCCTCGTCCAGGTGGTGCTTGGCCTCGCGCAGCAGCCGCAGGGTCGTGCGGCGGTTCTCCTCGGAGGAGACCGCGTGGATCCGCGAGACGTACCCCGTGGGGTCGTTCATGTCGGAGAGCCCGCCCGCGATCAAACGCCCGATCAAGAACCTCAGATCGAGGTGATAGAGGATCAACGACTGCGACTTCGCGTACTCGGCGGTGCGCATCTCGAGGTAGAAGCTCGACACCGGTGCCCCGGTGTGCATCTTCCACTGCTTGAGGAGCCGGGCGAGGGGCTTGACCCGCTTGTTCAGGCGGTCGTTCTGGTTGTTGACGAACCGCAGGTGCGGCTTCGGGGCGGACTCGACCCACCGGTCACCGGGGCCCGGGATCTGGAAGATGTTGTCGTCGCCGCGGCTGGACTGCCACCAGGCGGGGACGACCTCGAAGTGCGGCGGCCCGGCGAACCGGACCTGCACGGTCGGGCTCGACACCCGCAAGTTCGCGATCGCCCAGTGGGAGCCTTGCAGGGCCGACTTCATCGCCGCCAGCGCACTGCTAGGACGAGTGGGCTGCAGCCCGCTCGCCCAGGCCATGAGGTCGACGTCGCTGTGCCCTGCCAGTGCGGTGCCGTGCGACCACGATCCGCTCTCGAAGACGTAGTCCGCGTCAAGGGCACAGGCTTCCAGCGCCTTCTCGATCGCTGCACGCCGCTCGGAAACGACCGTCCGATCGTAGGCGCTAGGGATCAGGGTCGTGACGTACTGATCGACCAGGCCACTCACCATCGACGATTCCCTCCTCGTGCCGCACACCCTAGTAGAGGGGGTCAGAGCCCCGGACGGGACTCGGCTAGCGATACGACACTTGCCGAGAACTTCGCCCGTACACATCGACGACATTGTCGTGGGGCGGTGGAAGACTGGCGGGCACCCCCCACCTGGGCGAAGACCTACCCCGAGGAGTGACATGAGCGAGCCGAAGGACGACCCCCGTACGACCGTGGACCTGTCCCAACTGGAGGAGAAGGGCCTCCTCGGGTCTGCCTACACGACAGTCGACACGGGCAAGGTCGGCGCGAACGACGTCGTGGACATCGCGAACGACAACAGCGACTAACAGGGCTGTGGTTCCTGACAGCCTGGCGGCGCTCGTCTCGTTCCTCCTTCTCCTCGCACCCGGAATCGTCTGGCAACTGCAACGGGCGCGATACCGGCCAGCGGTGAAGGAGAGCGCGCTGATCGAGGTATCACGCGTGGTGATCGCCTCGCTGGCAGCAACCGGGGCCGCGGCGGCGATCCTTGCTTGGTGGGTATGGATGCCCCTCTACCGCCACGCGGAGGCAACAGGCACCAGTACGTCGCCGCTCACGCCTGTGCCGTACATCGCGGCCGTGGTCGCGACGTCGTTGCTCGCCTGCGGTCTCGCCCTGTTGGTCTCGCTGGTGAAGTGGCCCGGGCGCGCTCCGATCAACGAGGGTCGGATCTGGAGCCAAGGGTTCATCGACCTCCGGCCGGCCGATGCGCGAGCCACCTATCTCACAGTGGAGCTGCTCGACGACACGATCTGGAAGGGTGAGCTGCTCGGGTTCGATTCCGACCCTGAAGACACTCACCGGAGCCTCGCCATTGGTCCACCGGTGCGACGGAGGCGGCCGAACGGGAAGGAGTTCGACGACCTGGACGATCGCTGGCGGCTGGTCATCCTGCCTGAGTCTCAGATCAAGTCGATTCAGGTCGTTTACTCCAAGAACTAGCCCGGTGCTTCTTCGCTGGGTCTCATTGCTCGGACGTTCCGGTCATGCCTGCTTGGGACCATCCGTGCTTGTCGAGCTCGGCGCAGAATCGGTGCCACTGCTCGGTCGAGGCGGGCCAGAACCCTGCGGCCGGCGACGCGAGCACACCCGGAGCCGGGCTCAGACGCAGGTCCGGCATGGGGATCAGGGGTGGACGCTGGGCGTAGACACCCCCTTCGAACGTGGCCATGAGCTTCCTCGCGATGTCGATCCGTGCCGCGGTGCGCGGGGGTATCGGGTCTGGCGGGTCCACGGGCATGACGACGTCATCGACGGGCCGGTAGTAGAACCACCGCACTCGGGAGGGGTGGATGACGACCGCGATCGCAGGCCCAGGTGGTGCGGTGGTGGGCCAGATCTTCGCGTCCTGCTCGCGCAGCGCGTCTCGGATCTTTTGCCAGTCCAGGAGGAGGTTTCCTGTCGCGCCTCGGATCTCTTCGGCCTCACCGTTGGGCCATCGCTGCACGATCTTGTCCATCAGCTGGTAGAACCACGCGAGGCCTTCCCACCAGGCCGTGGCGGCTAATTCGAGATCGTGACCGGTGCGGTGCACGATGGCCCCATCGATGCGGCGCACCACGCCGTCCAGCGATCCGCTCGACCCGTGGATGGCCGCGGACAACAGCGAGTAGCCGTCATAGTCGTCCAGCAGGCCGTACCCCTTCGCGCGTTGCCTGACGCTTCCCTGTGCCCACCCGAACTCGTATCGCTCGCCGTAGGCCTCGACCGCCCGGCGGAGCGGCCTACGTGCAGCCTGCGCCAGGTCGTCTAGTCGCCGTGTTTCACGTCGCGCTTCCCCGCGGGCGAGTACCTGCAGGTGGTCTCGGCGCTTGGCGCGCAGCTTCTGGACCGCCCACCGGTGGTCCATGTAGCGCTTGCTGGTGTTAGTCGTCGACTCGATGACGTCGCAGAGGTTCAGTAGGTGCTCGAACAGGGTTCGGGCGCGCAGCGCCGCGGATCGTCCGTCGAACTCGTCGACGTGTCGGATCACTGCCAGCGCGTCGGTCATGGCGGCCGAAAAGATGAGCGGCGGTGCACCGGGGTCGAGATGGCGGAAGACCCCGCCGACGATCAGGGGCACCTCCCACCGGTACCGTTCGACCTCCTCGCGGACCGCGGCGGGCAGAAGGTCGCTGAGGTGGATGTCGATCGTGGAGGGCTCTGGCGCCTCGCTCGGGACGCGCGGGTCGGGTCCGGAGAACAGCCTTCCGAAAGCACTGTCCCTCGGCTGCCCACGCACGGCACCTGGCATACAGATCTCCCTTCCCGCGATCAGACCACAAAGTGTGGCCTACTGCGGCGGGCCGCCGTGCTCGGGGCCGCGGGTGGGGTCGTCGTAGCGGCGCCGTTGTTCCTCGGCCCGGCGGCGTTGTTCGTCCTGGAGCTGGCGGGCGCGTTCGGCCAGAGTGTGAGTGTCAGCAGCCTGTAGGGCGCGTCGGTGGGAAGCTGTGTCTGCTGGCGGCGCGTGAGCAGTGCGGCCGCAAGGATGCCGTCGATATCGTCCGGGCTCGACAACAGCCGCTTGGCGAGGTCCTCCGCGTTGACGCTGAGCGAGTCTGTGGCGTCGAGAATCGCGCCTTTGGCGGCGTTGCGGACCGCCGGGGATTTTCGGAACTGGTCGACAGCGTTCGCGTCGGCGGCGGCGATCACTTCGGGGTTGGCCAGGATGGTGTCGATGACCACGGTGATGACACCTCTCAACGAGCGGCGGAACACCATGGCGCACAGCCTCCGGTACGACGACGCCCCCAATCCCACCAGCCTCGTGGCCCGGCGCCAGAAGCGCGGCGCGTCACATGCCGGCGACGCTCACGAGAGCACTGGACGGTCGACGACTTCGCCGCGTTTCAGTAGCAAGCCGAGGACGCGTACATCGACGAGGTGAACCACCTGTTTGACGCCACCGCACAGGCCTCTGCAGCGACGAACGGTGAACGGGACCCGTTGAACCACTTCGAGGAGCGGTGGCCGAAACAGCACCTCCAGATCGGTCCCGATCAGTTGCCCATCTTCCCCGTGGGAACCGCCGCGGCGGCAGTCCAGCACATGTGCCCGCAGTGCGCAGGAGACCTCGCGACCGCACAGCAGCGTACGCAGGACCTCGCGAACCAGACGCCGTCGCAGGAGCAGGCGATTGCAGAGGCTCAGGAGTACCTCGACTACACCGCGTTCTCGCGCGAGGGCCTCATTGATCAGCTCGTGTACGAGCAGCTCAGCAAGGAGGACGCGACGATCGCCGTCGACCACATCACGGTCGATTGGACGAGCAGGCCGTCGCGGAGGCGAAGGAGTACCTCGACTACACCGCGTTCTTGCGTGGCGGCCTCATCGACCAGTTTCGGTACGAAGGCTTAACACGCAAGCAGGCCGAGTTCGGCGCCACTGGCGCTGGGCTGTAGATCTGCACAAGGTTCAAGAAGCCACCGGCCGGACTTCGGCTCAGCCCACTGCGCGGCCGTGGTGCAGGGCCCGCTACGGTGTGTGCTCCTGACCCGCCCTGACGTTTGGATGCGCGTCGGCGCGAGATCGGTGCCTGCGCGTGAGCACGAAGGTCCTGCTGCTGTCGCCGTTTCGCGATGGGATGAGCGAGGAGAACTGGGCACCGATGACGCACGTCCAGGAGGTCCGCACATTGTTCCTGAGGTCAGGCTCCGGGTTCGGCCTGATCGGCCCCCGCAGGCCGATCAACATGGACTGGGCCGGCTGGTGGATCACCGAGCACGCCGCGGAGATCGACGAGCGCACGGTGGTCTACATCGACGGTCACTCGTACGTGTGGGACAAGCAGAAGGGCGCCTCCGCTGCTGGATCGGCGGCGAGTGGGACGCGCTGGAGAAGCGGATGCGGGGTGGAGCGTTCCTGCCGATGAACTTCGACCCACGCGACGCTGTCAGCCCCGGTGTCCTCGTCATCGGTGGATGCGAAGCGGCGATGGAGGGGTGGATCGAGCAGTTCTTCCGCATCGTCGCCCCCGGGACGCCCGTCGTGGCGAGCACTGGGGAGACCGACGGGGAGGATGCGCCCGATCTCATCCCGAAGTACGTCCTGAAGCCGTTCGCCGAGGGCCGGTTCGATCCTGAGACCTTTCCGTCGGTGATCCTCGAAGAGCAGAAGACGGCGGGCTGGCACTGCGTGCTGTCGCGGTGACTCGGCTGGCCCTGGACCACTGACCTACGATCCAGGCATGCTCGTGCGCGCCACCATCCAGCAGATCCGCCCGACAGCGCTCGGACCTACGAGTTGGAGTCCCGCGACATCGTCGCCGAGGACGCTGCCTCCTACGAGGCGGGCAAGGCGATCATCGCCCCGCAGGTGCCCCGGGGGCTGGCGGATCATCGGGTACTCGCGCTGGTAGCCGACCACACGGTGCGGTAGCGCAGCGCGGTCTCCGACCACAATGATCTGGTCTATGGAACTGGGGACCGTCGCGGTGATGATCGGCGCCATCGTGGCCGGCATCGCAGTTGTCGCGCAGGCGTCGACTGCCAGGTGGACCGCCAAGCACAGCGAGGCACTGTCAGACCGACGGGCCCGTGAGGAGCGCTTCCGCGCGGAGCGATGCAGCGCGTACTCGGCGTTTCTCGGCGCGGCGCGCACGGCGCATCGCGAGGTATGGGTGGGCACTCGGTAATCGGGCGGGTGAGCCGGATCCGAAGACGCTCGCCATCTGGGGCGAGATCACAGCGGTCGCGGAGACGGATCAGCCTCGGATCGACCTTTCGCCGGTCGCCAGGCATCGGGCGCTGAACGATCTCGCCGCGCCGATCAGTCTGCTGAACCCGCACTCAAGCAGCTGGCCGACGGCGTCATCATCGCTGTGACGATGTTCCTCGACGACGTCGAACGAGGTGACCGGCACGGGGCTCACGAGGACAATCCCTCCGAGAAGTTGAACGCCTTCGAGGATGCAGCCGCTGAGGACCTGTCGAGCAGGAATCCGGTGACGCCTGCGACCGCGGGGCGCATGGGCAGACGCCGGATCCAAGCGTGACGCGCTGACGAGGAGCGAGTAGCCTCGATCCCGGCACCCGGACGTGCCTGCAGCTCGCGCGAAGGCCTCGCCAGTCCGAGTAGGACCACATGGACGATCCGCTGTTCTTCGACACCGGCTCGACCGCCATGCGAGCGCGGAACTCGGGCCTGGATCAGGACAGCCGTGAACTCCATCCGCTATTTCAAGGACCGCGCCAAAGCCCAGCTGCGGGCTGCCCGGCATACATCCGACCGGGCAGCCGACCCCGGGGCAAGCTCGCTCCAGCGGGTCCAGCACCAGGTCGCGGTCGACGCCGGGTTCCGCTCGTGGGGCGATCTCCTCGCAGCGCCTGAGGCCGAGCGGCAGCTGGTCATCGTCATGGACCGCGAGCCGACGCTGACCATCTCCGGCTTCAGTGCCGGTCATGGCAAGACGCCCCAGGAGCGCCGCGAGCAGTTCGCGAACTCGCGCGCCGAGCTGCGCAGCAGTGCCGCGCACGTCGACCAGGTGCGCGAGTGGCTGGTGGCGAACATCGCGCCGCTCAAGAACGTCAACGACCGCGCAGGTAGCTACGGCGTCAAGCACTTCGCCGAGGACTCGATGGGCGCGCACGTCTTCAACGGCGAGCTCATCGCGGCCGCAATCATCGCGGGGTACGCCTACGCCCGCCCGAGGCTGGGCTCACCGAACACGGAGTTCGCCATGAGCCAGCGCAGCATCACGGCGGTCCGTCAGGCCAACGACGCCGCGAGGCAGGCCCGGTACCGGGCGCGGGCGCAGCCGTAGTCCGGGCAGAACAGGAGGCCCCCGCAGCCGGATGGCTGCGGGGGTCTCTGCTTTGGGGCGCAGCGATGCTCGGCGCATCCTCTTGCCGGTGTGCTCCTCAGCGCGCTTGGGTCACTGATTCTGATCGCACCGGCAGCCTGCGGCACGGTGGGCACTGCCGCCATGGCAAGCATCGCGGGCCAGGTCGGGCACAGCCGAGGAAGACCCGCACCTCGCCGAGCTGTAGAGGCATTGCACCCGGGGGATCCGGCACGATCCCTGCGTGGACGAGCAGGCACACGAGGCAGACGTCGAGCGAGCGCGGGCTGTGCTGCGTGCGATAGCCGAGGCACCCCGCCCGTCTTCCGTCTCCAACCTCGGATCTCGATACCAGGACGAGACGACATTCGACGACGCGATGAAGCGTGTCGGCATCGACGACGTGGACCAGCGGGCCTGGGTAGTCCGCCATCTCGACCTGGCACTCGCTCCGAGCGTCACCGTCTGCGGCCACCAGATCGTCTTCTGGGCCCCGTCGTCCCGCGATCACGTCGCGATCGGGATGAAGGTCTGGGCTCGCCCCGACGGGGTGGTTCCCGAGGGTCACGAGCGAGTCGGGTGGAACCGGCTCGCGTGCGCGTATCGCACTCGGGTCTCGTTCCCGTACCGCGACGATGTCGAGGGCGACTACGACTTCGAGACGGTCTATCGGTGGCGGTCCGTCCCGATTCCCGGCGCTCCGGGCAGAGGCCGGCGAGCCGCCTCCGACACCTCCAGGCCGGCAGCCGTGTGCGCCGGCTGCTTCATGGTGCTGCCCGCATCCGGGGCGTGCGACGAGTGTGCCTGACCTGTCGTGTCTAGGTCCGGCCGCGATCGGTCCTGGCGCTCGTCGTCGTCCTAGGGATTCTCGCCGTCGCCCCACGGCACGGTGGGAGGCGGGTCGCGACACCGGCTGAGACTTCGACCCTGGGGTCGTAACCGAGACCATCGGTGGCGAGACCAGGTGCGTACACCGCCCAGGCTGCTGGGGCTACGTCCTCTACTCGTCGGTGCCGGCGTCTGAGCCAGGCCGACTCATCAGCTCGACGATGCCGGTCACTGTCTCGAAGTGCTCGCGGGACAGCGCCTGGTTCAGCGCGAGCGTCAGCGTGAACAGGTGCACCTCGTCCAAGGATGCAGCGAGCAGCTTGCCGAAGTCGTCGGTCGAGTTCGAGGCACCGATACCGTCGTCGAGCGCGTTGACGAAGGCGGCGATGGGCTCGGCGACCATCGCGAGCATCGTGCGGGTTCCGGTGATCGCGCCGGCGATGTCGTCGTCGGAGTTGGCGGGCCTGATCCGGTCCCTGACGCCGTCGAGCGCGCGGGACAGCGCCGCCAGGTCGAACGTGCCGTCATCGGTCGTGATCTCAGCCATCGGTGCTCATCTGCCCATCTCGCCTGCGGACCGTCCTCGGTTCGCCCGACATGCTGGCAGGTGGGCACGGTATCTGTCGACGCCGGCACCGGCCTGTGGGCAACTGTGGGCGCGCAGGCAAGCCGTCGAGCTCGTCGTGGCTGCGGTTTGCCAGGAAGCATGCGTGCTTGAGTGTGCGCGCAGCGCCGCTGGACCGCGGGACTCATCGGCGGCGGACTGCCGGTGCCCACAGCCACGCGACGGCCTCGCGCCCCATGCCTATCGACGAGGCTGACGTGATCCTGGCGCCCGTCCTGCGTCCACGAGTCGGCTACGCCGTCAAGGAGCGACTCGCCTGACTGCCGCTGCGTGACCCAGGCTCGCACGGGCAGCGGCGTCGGCGGCGTCACGACCTCGACGCCCCGGCGCGACTGCGCAGGCGCACCAACGATCGGTCCCTAGTCGGAGTCATCTCGATGCCGTGCTGACCGATCGCGCGCCGACCCTCGCCGGTCGTGTTGAACTCCCTGTGACCCCACAAGGTTAGAACAGGTGATCGAGCTACGAGCCTCCGTCGGCGGGGATGACATCGCTCAGCGCTCACCCGAATCAGACCCGGACGCCGAGCGCGCTTGTGCCGTGACCCATGCGGGGAAGCGACGCACCGCCGTCATGACCAGTTGCCGGACGTCCTCAGAAACTGACGTCTGACGAACTGCGGCGTACGGGTCGGGTTCGCCCGACAAGGCGGCGGTCGCCATGTCTCGTGCCCATGCCGCTACCGTCGGACGGGTCCAGCGCCCGACGAGCCACATCAGGACCATTGCCATGACGGACGCGGCGATCGCACTGACGGCTGAAAGCCCTATGACGAGGGAGGTGTCGGGCTTGACCGCAGCAACTCCGTCCTCAATTGAAATCTGCCGACCCTGCTGGAAGCCGATCCACGCCGCAACCTCAGCGAAGCTCACTGACAGACCCGTCACGATGAGGAAGGTGGTGAGCTTTCGGCGGATCATCGACCGCTCGACGACCCACACGCAGGCGAGATGCAACGCCTCGCCCTCCATCAGCTGCCGTCGCTCAGACCCGTGAGGGAAGACGCGCGCGAGCTCGCTGAGCCGTTGGACCTCGCGTGCCAGGCGGCCTCGACGGGTCAGTGCACCGGCGCCGGCCGTCACGACGACAGAGACAACACCCGCCGCGGCGCTGACGGCTGCAAGTCCGAGGTTTGCGTCCACGCTCGGCACGTTAGCGCCAGGGCTTGTCGCAGGGGCTCGCGTGAGCAGCCGCGACCGGGTGAATCAGTCGGCGTCTGAGGTGCAGGTCGTCCGCGTTCAGCGGTCGCCGTTGCCCCACTCGACCAGCTTGCCGATCGCGGCCTCGGTGCCCGGTTTCATGCCGTCGGCCAGAACCTCGGCCGTCCCCTTCCAGGAGCGCATCGCGTGAAGCAGTTCGGTGTTGGCACCCGGCTCGGACGACCGCGCGAGGCCGCCGACCTCCTCGACCATCGCGTCGAGACTAGGGCGTGTCTCCAAACCTCTCGGCGTCGCGCACGGCAGACTCGCGGGGTGAGTTCTCGGACCTCGGTGCTGACCGATGAGCAGTGGGAGCGAGTCGCCCCGTTCATGCCGACGGTGGGCCCGAAGGGCGGGCGCCAGCACGCCGATCACCGCACCGTGATGGAGGGCATCGTCTACCGGTACCGCACTGGGATCCCGTGGCGGGACCTTCTTCGCGAGCCGTTCGGTCCGTGGCAGACGGTCTGGAAGCGTCACCACCGGTTCACGGTCGACGGGACGTGGGACCAGATCTGGTCGGCACTGCTGGCCGAGGCCGACGCGGCGGGGCAGATCGACTGGGAGGTCTCGGTCGACTCCACGATCAGCCGTGCTCACCAGCATGCGACGAACACGACCCGCCCCGACCAGGACACAGGGGGCGGGTGCGAATCACAAGAACCGCTCTCGTGAGCGGGTCCACAACGAACCTGCCGGCCACGGCATCGGCCGGTCGCGAGGCGGGCTGACAACCAAGATCCACCACGCCGTAGACGGCAAAGGGCGGCCCTTGGCCGCGATCGTGACCGCCGGGCAGTGCCACGACGGGCAGCAGCTCAAAGCCGTTCTCGACGACATCTGGGTCCCCCGCACTGACGGCGGCCGCCCGCGTACTACGCCGGCCGCGCTGCTTGCGGACAAGGCGTACTCGTCCGCGGCCACCCGTGCCCGACTGCGCACCCGCGGGATCCGGGCCGTGGTTCCTGGGCGCGAGGACCAGAAGGCCAACCGCAAGCGCAAGGGCTCGGCCGGCGGCCGCCCGCCCATCGTCGACCTCGAGAAGTACAGAAAGCGCAACGTCGTCGAGCGGTCCTTCAATCTGCTCAAGCAGTGGCGCGGCCTCGCCACCCGCTACGACAAGCACGCCACCATCTACCGCGGCGCCATCGTCCTGGCCGCAATCGTCGTGTGGCTACGAAGCTGACCCGTTGATTCGCCTCATCGTCTGACGGGCTGACGCACGCGAGACGCCGATCCGCAGCCGGAACTCGGAGTCGTCAACTGCGCTCGGGCCGTGAAGGACCTCGTCAAGAGCGTTGACGATCGCGAGCACGTCATCTGCTCCGAGCACGTACTCGTCACGGGCGAGCCACTCGTCACCCGGACCGTCCCACCCGTCAGGCGGTACGCGATACCGGCCTGCCTGCAGACAGTCGTCGCAAGCCCAAGCGTCCTCCGTCGGCAGGCCGAGCCAGGAAGAGCGCATCCGAGACTCTTTCGACAACGGACCCATGCACCAGTCGCAGTAGTCCTGCTCGTAATCCGTCGCCATGACGAAAACCTACCGCTGAGCTGAACAACACTTCGGGTTAGGAGACGTGCCCCAGAGGCCCTGGACGCTCGGCGTCCACGCACAGGTTACCCGCGTACCTGGGGCGGCAGTTCGTGCCGACCTTGGTGTAGAGAGCGCGCGGGCGCGGACTCTACGCGTGTCGTCGGGCGCTGTCACGCGCGGTCTTGGTCCGTGAGAAATTCGGTGAGAATCGGGCGATTCGCTTGCGAGTCGAGCCCGTTCTTGTTTCGGTGGAGTGGACCGAGGGGCTCGCGGGAGGGTGCACCGACGGCAGGTCACGCCGGCCAGGCGTGAGCCGCACGGACGTGTCCCGCAGGCCCCGCCCGGCGACGAGAGGAGCTCTCGTGCTCACCCTGACCGACAACGCCCGTACCGCTGTCCACGACCTGCAGACCCAGGCCGGTGTCCCGGAGGGAGGCGGTCTGCGGATCGCCGAGTCCGCGGACCAGGCGGGCAGCTTCGAGCTCGCGCTCGTGCCCGGCCCGCAGCCTGACGACACGGTGGTCGAGGACGGTGAGGCGAAGGTGTTCGTGGAGTCCGCCACGGCCCCGACCCTCGCGAACCTCACGCTCGACACGGACCCGAACGCGCAGGGCCCGGCGTTCGTCCTGACTCCTCAGGGCTGACCCCACCAGTTCTCCCGGCGCCCGCGCCGGACGATCTCGACGACGCGTCCTCCTCCTCCAGGCGCGTCTCTGGTCGCACGACGGGCCGTCCGCTCCGGCGGGCGGCCCGTCGTCGTGCCGGGCGGCGGCAGCCTCTTCGCGCCGTCCTCCTCAGGCCGCCGGCCCCACGATCCACGAGCCGCCGAGCACGGCGGCGCCCAGCGTGACGACGAGGAACACCCCGACCCAGAACAGCCCGGGCAGGTGCGTGAGGCGCGCGAGGATGTCGGCGTCGGAGGTCGCCGCCCGTCCGCGCGACCGCTCGCTCTGCAGCTCCAGCACGGGCCGGACCGCCCCGAGCAGAAGGAACCACGTGACGGCGTAGGCGACGGCGCTCTGCACGTCGGGCGACGCCCACCACGACACGCCCACGAGGGCGGCTCCCGTGACGAGCACGGACCACAGCCCGAACCAGTTGCGGATCTGCAGCAGCATGAGGGCGAGCAGCACGACGAGCAGCCACAGCAGCCCGACGGCGTAGCCCTGCCGCAGGAGCGCAGCGGCGCCGAGCCCGATGAGGCCCGGTCCGACGTACCCCAGGAACGCGGTGAGGATCATGCCGAACCCCCGCGGCCGGCCCGACGACACGGTGAGGCCGGAGGTGTCGGAGTGCAGCCGGATGCCCGAGAGGCGCCGTCCGGTGAGCAGCGCGGCGAGCGCGTGCGAGGCCTCGTGCGCGATCGTCACGACGTGCCGCGCGACGCGCCAGACCGGCGTGACCAGCACGACCGCCAGGGCGAGCACGCCCATCGCCACGACGACGGCGGTCGCCGGGGGCGCGACGGGCGTCGTCGCGGCCTCCCACACCTGCCCGACGACGTCCCCCACGGAGGAGGCGACGTCGCCTCCGGAGGTGGTCCCGCCGTCGGACAGCACGGCTCGGGCTACGGCGAGGGAGGGCGTCGGCGCGTGCACGCGCGCCATTCCACCACAGACGGCTCGGAGCCCGCCGAGAACGACTCCGCGCGCGGTCGAGCACGACATGGCGGTCGCGAAGACGCCGTTGACGTCCTCCATGTCGTGTTCGGCGGCTGACCCGGCGCGTGCCGCCGGCGACGAGACGCACCTCACCCGTGCTCCGGCGTCCGGCATGAGACACTGGAGGTTCGAGGGCAGCGCGATCCCGCGCGCCCCGCGTCGTGGAGATCCCCCCGGATTGCGTGCGGCGGACCCCGACCTTGAGCCCCGAGAGGCCCATCACCTGTGACTTCCTTTGCCGACTTCGGCCTGCCCACCCCTGTCGTGCGCGAGCTCTCGCGCCAGGGCATCGACTCCCCGTTCCCCATCCAGACCGCCACGCTGCCCGACTCGCTGAAGGGCCGTGACGTCCTCGGCCGCGGCCGCACGGGCTCCGGCAAGACCCTCGCGTTCTCGCTGCCGACCGTCTCGCGCCTGTCGTGGGCCAAGTCGTCGCGCCAGCCGCGCCGGCCGCGCGCCCTCGTGCTGTGCCCGACGCGCGAGCTCGCCAACCAGATCAACGCCACGATGGAGCCGGTCGCGAAGGCGCTCGGCCTCGTGACGACGACGATCTTCGGCGGCGTCGCGCAGTCGCGGCAGGTCGCCGCGCTCGACAAGGGCGTGGACATCGTCATCGCGTGCCCCGGCCGCCTCGAGGACCTCCTCAACCAGCGCCTGCTCACGCTCGACGCCATCGAGATCACGGTGCTCGACGAGGCCGACCACATGGCCGACCTCGGGTTCCTGCCCGGCGTGAAGCGCATCATGGACAAGACCCCCAAGCAGGGTCAGCGCATGCTGTTCTCCGCGACGCTCGACAACGGCGTGGACCAGCTCGTCAAGCGCTACCTCAGCAACCCGGTGCGCCACTCGGTGGACGACGCCGCGGCGGCGCCCCCGCAGATGACGCACCACATCCTCGCGGTGCGCGACGCGGACGCGAAGAAGCAGATCGTGCACGAGCTCGCGTCCGGCACGGGCCGCCGCGTGCTGTTCATGCGCACCAAGCACCAGGCGAAGAAGCTCGCGAAGCAGCTCACCGCGAACGGCGTCCCGGCCGTCGACCTGCACGGCAACCTCGGCCAGGGCGCGCGCGAGCGCAACCTCGAGGCGTTCTCGTCGGGCGCGGTCAAGGTGCTCGTCGCGACGGACATCGCGGCGCGCGGCATCCACGTCGACGACGTGGAGCTCGTCGTGCACGTCGACCCGCCGGCCGAGCACAAGGCGTACCTGCACCGCTCGGGCCGCACCGCGCGCGCCGGGTCGGAGGGCGTCGTCGTCACCGTCATGCTCCCGGAGCAGCGCGGCGACGTGCGCGACCTCACGCGCAAGGCGAAGATCACCGCCCAGCCGAAGCCGGTCGCGCCCGGCGACGCGACGATCAAGGGCCTCGTCGGCGAGGTCGCGGAGTACGTGCGCCCGGCGGACATCACGCCGCCGCAGACGCAGGCGAAGCGCGGCACCACGTCCACCAACGGCGGGTCTCGCGCGTCGCGCCGCAACCGCGGCAGCCAGGGCGGCGGCCGTCCCGCGGCCCAGGGCGCCGGCCAGGGCACGACGGCGCAGCGCGGCCAGGGCGGCCAGCGCGCGTCGGGTGCGGGTCGCCCCGAGGGCGGCGGCCGGGACGGACGCGGCGCCTCGGGCACCGGGAACGGCTCGACGGGCCAGTCCGCAGGTCGCCGCCGCGGCGGCCGCGGCCGCGCGCAGCGCCCGGCCGGCGGCTCGAGCACCGTCTACTCGACGTCCAGCCCGCGCTGACTCGTCGCCCACCCGGTCGTGGGCATGAGATGGGCCCGGTCTCCTCGTCGAGACCGGGCCCATTTCACGCCCACAGCGGGGGGGTGACGGTCGGGAACAGCGAGGCGGGGCGCGCGGTTGGGATGGTCGGAGGTGGATCATGACCAGCCAGACCCACGAGAACCAGCCCTACGAGGTCGTCAAGACCGACGACGAGTGGCGCGCCGAGCTGTCGCCGCAGGAGTTCGCCGTGCTGCGGCAGGCGGGGACGGAGCGCGCCTGGACGGGCGAGCTGCTCGACGAGAAGCGCGTCGGCGTCTACGCGTGTCGCGCGTGCGGCAACGAGCTGTTCCGGTCGGACACCAAGTTCGACTCGCACTGCGGGTGGCCGAGCTTCTTCAGCCCGCTCGCGGGAGACCGCGTCGAGCTCCTCACCGACCGCAGCCTCGGCATGGTGCGCACGGAGGTGCGCTGCGCGCGCTGCGGGTCGCACCTGGGCCACGTGTTCGACGACGCGCCCCAGACCCCGACGGGCGACCGGTTCTGCATGAACTCGGTCAGCCTGACCTTCCAGGCCGCGTCGGAGTAGCCGACCGGGCGCCGGCCCCCGTGTCGACCGCGCACGCGAGCCCGACGCCCACCAGATAGCAGACCAGGTCCCGCACCGCGAACGTGCTGCCCAGCAGCCACGCCGCGGGCGGGACCGCGTCGTTCACGGCCGCGGCCAGGCCCGTCGCCTGCAGCGCCTCCACCGCCCAGCACCAGCCGAGCGCGACGGCGCCCGCGACGACGGGGCGGACGCGCGCGAGGACCAGGACCACCAGGACGTACGTCGCGACGGCGTACAAGACGTCACCGCCGACGTCCCCCCACGGGTCGGGCACGCGCGTCGCGACGACGAGCCCGGCGAGCACGACCAGCCCGAGGACGAGGGCGACGAGGATCCGTCGCCGCCGCCGGGGCCGTGAGGCCTCGGGCGCGACGAGGCCGCGGGCCGGACGGTCGCCGTCGGGCACGGTCACGCCGCGGGGGTGCGAGCCGTCACCGGTTCGCGGACCAGCGCACGACGTCCTCGGAGTAGCGGTGCAGGAGCGACGCGAGCGTCGCGACGTCGCGCCGGTCCCACCCCTCCAGCGCCTCGGTGATCGAGGTGACCCGACCGCTGTGCGCGGCGTGGAGCCGCGTCTCGCCGTCGGGCGTGAGGGTTATGAGCTGTCCGCGCGAGTCGTCGGGGTCGACCTCGCGCGCGACGAGGCCCAGGGCGTGGAGCCGGCTGAGCTGGCGCGAGATCGTCGCCCGCCCGACGCCGAAGTGCGCGGCGAGCTCCGAGCCGCGGACGCCCGGGTGGTCGGCGATGTGCGCGAGCAGCGGGTAGGCGCTGGCCTCGAGGTCCGGGTGGATCCGGCGTGCCATGGCGGTCGCGGCCGCCCCGCCGCGGCGCAGGAGGACCCGCAGCTCACGTTCGAGGTCGACGTACGCGACGTCCGGCTCTGCGTCGCGCGTGGCGTCGGGAACGGTGCGGGTGGGAGCGGTCTCGGCGGGCACACGCCCATCATGACGCCCGGGACGGCAAACGGTCACGCCCGTCCGAAAACCTCACCCGCTGGACGGCCGACCAACACGCCGAGTGCAGGAAATATGCGGCCCCGAACCGATTCGAGACCGCACATTCCCTGCACCCAGCGTGCGGGGTGGGTCAGCGGGACGAGCGGGCCGTCCGCTCGTCGTCGACCACGCCCGCCGGCTCGAACGCCTCGAGGAGGGTGGACTCCGTCTCCTCGGTGAGGGTCACGCGGTCCGGGGTCGCGTCGACCGGGGCCTCGCTGCCGGCGAGCGCCGCCTCCTTCTCGAGGCGCTCCTGCAGGCCGGTCTTGGTCCCGAGCGGCACCTCCTTGAGGAACGCCACGGCGATCAGCGCGATCAGCGCGAGCGGCACCGCGACGAGGAAGATCTCGGCGATCCCGTCGCCGTAGGACTTCTCGACGAGGTCCTTGATCGGCGCCGGCAGGGTCGAGACGTCGGGCACGGCGTTGCCGCCGCCCATCGAGTCGGCCGGGATGCCGAGCTTCGTCAGGCCGTCCTGGATCGACGTCGTGACCTTGGTCGCGAGCACCGCGCCGAGCACGGACACGCCGATCGCGCCGCCGAGGCTGCGGAAGAACGCCACGGTCGAGGTGCCGGCGCCCATCTCGTCGACGTCGAGCGTGTTCTGCACGGCCAGCACGAGGTTCTGCATGAGCATGCCCATGCTGACGCCGAGGAAGAACAGGTAGACGCTGATGAGCGTGAAGCTCGTGTGGTAGTCGATCGTCGACAGGGCGAACAGCGACGCCACGAGGACCGCGCCACCCGTGACCATGAAGGCCTTGTAGCGGCCGTACCGCGTGATGAGCTGGCCGAACAGGGTCGACGCGACGAACGTGCCGATGATCATCGGGACCGTCAGGAGACCCGACTCGGTCGGCGTCTTGCCGCGCGCCACCTGCATGTACTGGCTGAGGAACACGGCGGTGCCGAACATCGCGACGCCGACCGCGACCGAGGCGACGACCGCGAGGACGAACGTGCGGTTCTTGAAGAGGTGCAGCGGGATGAGGGGCTCGGGGGTCACGCGCTCGACGAGCACGGCACCGACGAGCGCGAGGACCGCGCCGCCGACCATGGCGAAGGTCTGCCACGAGAGCCACTCGAAGTTCTGCCCGGCGAACGTCACCCACAGCAGGAGCGAGGACACGCCGGCGCTGATGAGGATCGCGCCCCAGTAGTCGATCCGGACGACGCGGCGCGCGACCTTCGGCAGGTGCAGCGTGCGCTGGAGCACGATGATCGCGGCGATCGCGAACGGCAGGCCGACGAAGAAGTTGAGGCGCCAGCTCACGGCGTCGGTGAGGACGCCGCCCAGGAGCGGTCCGCCGATCTGGCTCACGGCCATGATGCCGCCCATGAGCCCCATGAACTTGCCGCGCTCGCGCGGCGAGATGATGTCCGTGATGAGCACGGTGGCGAGGGCCATGAGGCCGCCCGCGCCGATGCCCTGGAAGGCGCGGAGCGCGATGAGCGTCCCGACGTTCTGCGACAGGCCGGCGAGCGCGGAGGACACGACCGCGACGACGAGCGCGACCTGGATGAGGACCTTGCGGTTGGTGAGGTCGGCGAGCTTGCCCCAGATCGGGGTCGAGATCGTCATGGCGAGCAGGGTCGAGGTGACGACCCAGGTGTAGGACGACTGCGAGCCGTCGAGGTCGCTGACGATCTTGGGGAGCGAGCTGGAGACGATCGAGCTCGCGAGGATCGCGACGAACATGCCGAGGAGGATCCCGGAGAGGGACTCCATGACCTCGCGACGGGTCATGGACGACTCGGCGCCGCCGGGCGGGGCGGTGCGTTCTGGGGTGGTGCTGGTCATGAAGCGCTGAGGTTCCTTGCTCACGGGGCCGTGTCGGAGGGCCGGCGTGTCGTGGGGCGGTGTCAGGTGGTCTGGTGGCCGGTCCGCGCGGCGGCGCGGGCGGCGGTCGGGGGACGTGCCCGACGGCGGTGGTGCCGCCGGGCGCCGTCGGTCACCCGGTCGTGCGGGGTGCGGCGTGGCCGGCGACGACCGCGGAGGCCACACGCTCGATCTGGCGCGTGGCCTCGACGATCTCCTCGTCGCGCCACTCGGCGAACGTCGTGGCGGCGAGGGAGTCGATGTGCTCGTACGCCCGCAGGACGAGCCCGCGCCCCGCGTCGGTGAGCTCGACGGTCCGGGCGCGCCGGTCGTCGTCGTCCACCGTGCGGCGGACGAGGCCCTCGTCGACCAGGTGGCTCACCTGGCGGCTGGCCACGGAGAGGTCGACGCGGAGCTTCGCGGCGATGTCCCCGAGCTGGACGGGACCGCACCGCTGGAGCATGCGGAGCAGGCCGAACGACGAACGCGGGATGTCGAGGTCGCGCGCGATGCGGACGGCCGACTCGCGCTGGGCGCGGGCCAGCTCGTCGAGCGCGCGGATGAGGCCCGCCGCGGGGGACGGGTCGGGTGCGAGCTCGGGGTCCGCGGTGGTCGCGGCGGGGGTGATGACGGGCACGGGCACTCCTTGGTTGCTGCAGGCAAGCATACTCCTCGCAGTTGCTTTCAGCAACCATTGTGCGGAGCAAGGAATTCCCGACCGGGCTCACAGGACCGGACACGGCCGAACCCGGGGTCGCTCCTCACGTGGCGGACGCCGTAGGGAGCGACCCCGGATTCGGCAGGAGGGCTAGTGCGCCGTGCGGCCTACGCGTTCGTCGCCCATGTCCTCGAGCTCGACACCCTTCGTCTCCGGGACCTTGCTGAAGACGAAGACGAACGACAGCGCCGCGAAGACCGCGTACATGAGATAGGGGATCGAGGCACCGAACGCCGACAGCATCGGCGGGAACGTGAGGGTGATCGCGAAGTTCGCGAGCCACTGCGCCATGGCCGCGACGCCGAGCGCGGCCGCACGGATGCGGTTCGGGAACATCTCGCCGAGCAGCACCCAGACGAGCGGCCCCCACGACGCCCCGAAGAACACGACGAACGCGTTCGCCGCGACCAGGGCGATGGGGCCCCACGGGTCGGGCAGGGTGATGTTGTCACCGGTCCCGCTCGACTGCGTGAAGGCGAGCGCCATGATGCCGAGCGACAGCGTCATGCCCGCCGAGCCGATGAGCAGGATCGGACGACGACCCACCTTGTCCACGAGCGCGATCGCGATGAACGTCACCGCGACGTTCGTCACCGACGTGATCGTCGAGACGAGGAACGACTGGCTCTCGTCGAACCCGACCGCCTGCCACAGCGTCGTCGAGTAGTAGAAGATCACGTTGATCCCGACGAACTGCTGGAACACCGACAGCAGGATGCCGACCCACACGATCGGCTTGAGCCCGAACGTCGAGCCCTTGAGCGTCCCCTCCTGGGCGTTCTTCTCGTCGACCGCGATCGAACGGTGGATCTGTGCGATGCGGTCGTCGACGTCCTCGTCCGGGCCCAGGACGGACTCCAGCACGGCGCGCGCCTCGTCGTCGCGACCCTTCGCCACCAGGTAGCGCGGCGACTCCGGGATGCGCATCGCGAGGATGCCGTACACGGCGGCCGGGATCACGCAGACGAGGAACATCCACCGCCACGCCTCCCACCCGAACCACAGCTCGTTGGAGGCGCCGCCCGCCGTCTCGGCGAGGAGCTGGTCGGACAGCAGCGCCGCGAAGATGCCGACCGTGATCGCGAGCTGCTGCAGCGACCCCATGCGACCGCGCAGCCGCGCCGGCGCGATCTCCGCGATGTAGGCCGGGGCGATGACGGACGCGATGCCGATGCCGACACCCGCCATGAAGCGCCAGATCGCGAGGTCGAACGCCGACCACGCGATCGCGGACAGGATCGAGGACGCGAAGAACAGGATCGCGCCGAACACCATGACGCGCGTGCGGCCCCAGCGGTCGGCCAGCCGGCCGCCCGACCACGCGCCGAGCGCGCAGCCGAGGAGCGCGATCGCGACGACGAGCCCCGTGACGGCCGAGTCGAGGTCGAACTGGCCCTCGATCGCGGCGACGGCCCCGTTGATGACCGAGCTGTCGAAGCCGAAGAGGAACCCGCCGACGGCGGCGGCGACGGCCAGACCGATCGCCTTCCGGTGCGCGCTGCGTGCGCTCACGGTCGCGTGACCTGCTGCGTCGCTGCTCGACATCTCGTCCTCCGCTCCGTCCCGGAGCCGGTCGAGGCCCCTCTCGTCACTGTAGGGCGGGGTGCTTTCGGCGGCGCGGCGAACGGGGGTGCCGCCTCGCCGGGGCCTCGGGTCGCTGGTCGTCCGCCACGGCGGGGGTACCGGGACGGTGCGACCGGGCCCCCACCGGGTGGACACTGGGCGCGTGCCCGACGACGTCCCCGCCACCCCCGCAGGCCGACCCGACCCCGGTCGGTCCGACCGCACGCAACGACCCCGCCGCCCGGCGATGCTCGACCCCCGCGACGCCGACGAGCTCCCCGGCGAGCTCGACCCCGCGCTCCGCGACCAGGTCGCGCACACGACCGCGCACGCGATCGTCCACCGCGCGCGCGACACCGAGGACCCGGAGGTCGTCGAGCGCCTGGTCCACCTCGTGGAGACCGAGGGGCTCGACGTCGTCGCCGGCCTGTGGTCCGACGCCGCCCCGAACTCCCTGCCGGGCGCGCTCTGGCGGCTCTACGTGCTGCGCGAGTGGGTCCGCCGCGACCCGCAGACGGTGACGCTGCGGTACCGCCTCGGGGTCGACGCCGCCCCCGTCCACGAGGCCATCGCCGGAGTCCCCCGACCACCCGGCCCCCAGGACGTGCGCGACCTCGTCGACGCCGTGCTCTCCGGCGTGTTCACCGGCGACCTCGCCGTCGCGCTCGAGCGGGCGGGGTCGTTCTGCCGGATCCTCGCGACCGGCGCCGCGTTCGACGCCGACGCGCGCGAGGTCGCCGACCCCGACGGCGCGCTCCGCACGACCCGCGGCGCCGGGTCGCTCCTCCGCACCGCCCAAGAGCTCGAGCACGCCGCCGAGCTCTGGCGCGCCGACCGCCTCGACTGAACTCCCGAGGGAAACCGCCGGTCGCGCGAGGTAGAGCCGTGGTTGGCCGAGGTGGAGCCGTGGTTCTTGTGTTCGACGGCGTGTGGTTGCCCTGGGTGGGCAGGGTGGGTGGTGGTGCCGCGTCTACCATCCGCCGCTCGTTCCTCGCGGCTCCCGCCAGGCCCGACCACGACGCGGCACCACCACCCACCCCGCCCGGCGTCGTCTCGCCCTGGTCAGTCCTCGCCCGGGCGACGGCCCGCGGTGGTGGTTCACGTCTTGCCGTGCGGCCGGTCGTCGTTGCGTTCGCTGTTCCGCTGTCCGACGGAGTCTCGATGTTGCCCCCGGCGTGTCGAGAAGGGGGTGGGGTCGCGGGCCGTCGTCGTGGGTCGTGACCACGGTTCTGCCTCGGCCGACCGCGGCTCTCTTTCGCGTGACCATGGCTCTACCTCGGCCGACCAGGGCTCTACCTCGGCCGACCAGGGCTCTACCTCGCGCGACCAGGGGTCTATCTTCGGGGGTCTGCTTCGGCTGGTGGGGGCGGAGGGTGCGGGGTGCGGGGGTGGTGCGCACGTCGGGGGGTGGGGTTCTCGCGGAGCGCGAACACGGGGTCGGCGAGGTATCTCGGGGGGCGGTCGGCACGTACGATGGTTCACGACGCCGGGCCGCGGTAGCCCCGGGCTCCACACTCAGCCGCTACGAGCGGCCACGCGCCGAGAGGCGCTCCCGGTCCGGCGTCGCCAACTTCTCCCGCCTTCCCCGCCCGTCGCGCCCGCGTCGTCGCGCACGGGACGGATGGTCGCCCCGGCGAGGACGCCGGGCGCGGGCTGCGGGTGTCCTGAGGATCCGGGACCTTCGCCCCGACGATTCCAGCATCGCGCCGTGCGTCGGATACATTTGACGAGAGTTCGACGTGCGTTCATCCAGAGATCATCCGACCCGAGATCGTGACCACCCCGGCTGACCGGCCCCGTCCGGCGGCCGAGCGGCCCCTGTGGCCGACGCCAGCTCAGCCCCTACCCCGCGTCCCTTCCGGAGCCTCCCGTGCGCCTGCGCCTGACACCGCGCGACACCTCGTTCTTCGACCTTCTCGCCGCCTCGGCGCAGCACCTGGTCACAGGGTCCATGCTCCTGGCGGAGCTGCTGGGCGCGGACCGCCCGACGCGCAAGCAGCTCGCGAAGCAGCTCAGCGAGACGGAGCACCTCGCGGACGACGCGACGCACTCGATCATGCGGCGGCTCAACCAGACGTTCGTCACCCCGTTCGACCGGGACGACATCTACGCCCTCGCGTCGGCGCTCGACGACTGCATGGACTTCATGGAGGAGGCGGCCGACCTCATCGTCCTCTACAAGGTGGACGAGCTCCCGGCCCGCGTGTCCGAGCAGGTCCAGGTGCTCCAGCGCGCGTCGGAGCTCACGGCCGAGGCGATGCCGCGCCTGCGCTCCATGGACGACCTCCCCGAGTACTGGGTCGAGGTCAACCGCCTGGAGAACCAGGCGGACAAGGTCCACCGCAAGCTGCTCGCCGAGCTGTTCGACGACGTGTCCGACCCGGTCCTCCTCATGAAGCTCAAGGAGATCGTCGAGGTCCTCGAGCAGGCGGCCGACGCCTTCGAGAAGGTCGCGAACACGGTCGAGACCATCGCGCTCAAGGAGTCCTGAGCCCCGTGGAGGCAGTGCTCGTCGTCGTCGTCGTGGCGTTCGCCCTGGCGTTCGACTACACCAACGGGTTCCACGACGCCGCGAACGCCATCGCGACCTCGGTCTCGACCAGGGCCCTCACGCCGCGCGCCGCGCTCCTCATGGCGGCGGTGTTCAACCTCATCGGCGCCCTGCTGGGCACGGCCGTCGCGCAGACCATCGCCGAGGACATCGTCGCGGTCAACGACGTCCCACCCCATCAGGGACTCGTGATCGTGCTGTGCGGCCTCGTCGGCGCGATCACGTGGAACCTCATCACGTGGTGGCTGGGGCTGCCGTCGTCCTCGACGCACGCGATCATCGGCGGTCTCGCGGGCGTCGGGATCGCGTCGGGCATCACGGTCCACTGGGACGCGATCCTCGACAAGGTCGTGCTGCCCATGGTGTTCTCGCCGCTCATCGGCTTCGGGCTCGCGTTCGCGATCATGGTGCTGCTGCTGTGGGTGTTCCGGAACGCGGCGCCCGCCCGGGCGTTTCGTCGCTTCCGCATCGCGCAGACGGCGTCGGCGGCGGCGATGGCCCTGGGCCACGGCCTCCAGGACGCGCAGAAGACGATGGGCGTGATCGTGCTCGCGCTCGTCGCGGGCGGGTTCCAGGACGACAACACGATCCCGCTGTGGGTCAAGCTGTCCGCGGCGACCGCGATCTCCCTCGGCACGTACGCCGGCGGGTGGCGCATCATGCGCACGCTGGGCCGCAAGATCATCGAGCTCGACCCGGCGCGCGGCTTCGTCGCCGAGTCGGTCTCCGCCGTCGTGCTGTACGCCAACGCGTTCATCTTCCACGCGCCGGTGTCGACGACCCACACGATCACCTCCGCGATCATGGGCGTCGGTGCGACCAAGCGGCTGTCCGCGGTCCGCTGGGGCGTCGCGAAGAACATCGGGGTCGCGTGGGTCCTGACCATCCCGGCGGCCGCGCTCGTGGCGGCCGTCGTCTACTGGATCCTCAGCCCGATCCTGCTCTGACGCCGCGCGCCGGGCGCGCACACCGCACACGACGACGAGGACGGCGCTCCGCCGACCCGGGTTCGGCCCGGATCGGCGGGGCGCCGTCCTCGTCCTGGTCTCAGTGCAGCGGCGGGGCGACCTTCTCCGCCGCGACGACGCGCGGGCCCTTGGGCGTGCGGGCCACGTGGGCGACGATCATCTCGCCCGGCTCGAGGAACGGGTCGTGCGTCGGCAGCGCGTTCGCGACGGGTCGGCGCGAGTGCTGGCCGAGCACGTCGAGCACCGTGGGCAGCACGGGCCGGTGCGTGCACAGCACCGACGACCGCTCGGCCTCGAGGAGCTCGCGGACGGTCCGCGCGACGCGCGCGGGGGAGCGCTCGTGCTGCGCCTCCGTGAGGTGGTCGATGCTCACGGTCTCCAGCCCCGACGCGCCGGCGTAGGGCGCGATCGTCTGCGCGCACCGGTCCCAGCGGCTCGTCACGACGGTCTCGACCCCGTACGCCGCGAGCACCGGCACCAGGGCGACGGCCTGGGCGTGCCCCGCGGGGGTGAGCGGCCGGTCCTGCTCGTCGCCGTGCCACGCCGAGCGTGCGACGGCCTTGCCGTGCCGCGCGATGACGACGACGTGCGTCGCCAGCCGGCCCTCCTCGCGCTCGCGCACGAGCGCCTCGAGCGGGGCACGGTCGGCCTGGCGCGTGAGGCGCTGCGCGGCGTCGTCGGCCGAGAGCCAGGCCGCGCGGTCGATCTCCTGCGGCGACACCGGCGGGACGGGCGCGCGCGCGGCGAGCGCACCGGCGTCCGCCTTCCGCGACGCCCTGCGCGCCGCCCAGTAGTGCACGCGCTTCACGCGGCCCTCGGGCGTGAGGTACTGCAGGCCCGGCAGGGGGACGCCCAGCACGACCGGCTTGCCGGTCTCCTCGGCGACCTCGCGCGCCGCGGCGGCCTGGAACGTCTCGCCGGGGTCGAGCTTGCCCTTGGGCCACGACCAGTCGTCGTACCGGGGCCGGTGGACGAGGCGGACCTGCAGGTCGTCGTCGCGCACGCGCCACACGAGGGCCCCGGCGGACTCGATGACCGGGGCGTGCGAGACGTGCGTCGGGCCGAGGGCGTCCACGAGGGGCAGACCGCTGCGCAGGGCGGGGGAGGGCACACCCATCCGCTACCGCCTCCCGACGAGCCGGCGGCGCTGTCGCTGCACGAGGCTCGCCTGGAGGTCGACGAGGGGCGTGCCGTCGGGCCCGGACTCCGGCCGGTGCCACGTGCCGTCGGCGTCGAGGTGCCACGACGCGGTGCGCTCGGACATCGACGCGTCGAGCAGGTCGAGCAGCTCGATGACCTGGTCGGGGTCCGTGATGCGCACGAGCGCCTCGACGCGGCGGTCGAGGTTGCGGTGCATGAGGTCGGCCGACCCGATGAACACCTCGGGCCCGCTGTCCGGGCCCTCGCCGATCGCGGGGCCCGCGGAGTTCGCGAACGCGTAGATGCGGGAGTGCTCGAGGAAGCGGCCGAGGATCGAGCGGACCCGGATGTTCTCGCTCAGGCCGGGGACGCCGGGACGCACGGCGCAGATGCCCCGCACGACGAGGTCGACCTTCACGCCCGCCTGCGACGCGCGGTAGAGCGCGTCGAGCGTCGTCTCGTCGACCACGGAGTTGACCTTGATCTTGACCCACGCCTCGTGGCCCTCGCGCGCGGCGGTCGCCTCGCGGTCGATCCGCTCGACGAGGCCGGAGCGGACGGTGCGCGGCGCGACGAGCAGGCGGTGGAACCGCGACTGCGGCGCGTACCCGGAGAGCTGGTTGAACAGGCGCGTGAGGTCCTGCCCGACGTCGGGGTCGCACGTGAGCAGGCCGTGGTCGGTGTAGAGGCGCGCCGTCTTCGGGTGGTAGTTCCCGGTGCCGACGTGGCAGTAGCGGCGCAGGCCGTCCGACTCCTGGCGCACGACGAGCGAGAGCTTGCAGTGCGTCTTGAGCCCGACGATCCCGTACACGACGTGCACGCCCGCCTGCTCGAGCTTGCGCGCCCAGGAGATGTTGGCCTGCTCGTCGAACCGGGCCTTGATCTCGACGAGCGCGAGCACCTGCTTGCCCGCCTCGGCGGCGTCGATGAGCGCGTCGACGATCGGCGAGTCGCCCGACGTCCGGTACAGGGTCTGCTTGATCGCGAGCACCGCCGGGTCGGCCGCCGCCTGCTCGAGGAACGTCTGCACCGACGTCGAGAACGAGTCGTAGGGGTGGTGCAGCAGCACGTCGCGCTCGCGGATCGCGGCGAACACGTCGGTGGGCGACGCGCTCTCGACCTCCGCGAGGAGCCGGTGCGTCGTCGGGACGAACGGCGGGAAGTGCAGGTCCGCGCGGTCGAGGTCGGCGATGAGGTTGAGGCCCGTGAGGTCGAGCGGCTCGGGGATCTCGTACACCTCCTCCTCGACGACGCCCAGCTCGCGCACGAGCAGCGCCCGGATGCGCGGGCTGATCCCGGGCGTGAGCTCGAGCCGCACGGGCGGGCCGAACCGCCGGCGCAGGAGCTCCTTCTCCATCGCCTGGAGCAGGTTCTCGGCGTCGTCCTCCTCGACCTCCACGTCCTCGTTGCGCGTGACGCGGAACAGGTGGTGCTCGCGCACCTCCATGCCGGGGAAGAGGTGGTCGAGGTGCTGGGCGATGACCTCCTCGATGGGCACGAACGACGTCGGCCCGCGGTCCGGGGCGGCGGTCTGCGACGTCGGCGCGCTCGGGCGCCCGCGCGCGTCCACCGCGATGAACCGCGGCAGCAGCGGCGGCACCTTGACCCGGGCGAAGTGCTCCTTGCCCGTGGTCGGGTTCGCCACGACGACCGCGAGGTTGAGCGACAGCCCCGAGATGTACGGGAAGGGGTGCGCCGGGTCGACGGCGAGCGGCGTGAGCACCGGGAAGATCTGCTTGCGGAAGAACTTGTGCAGGCGCTCCTGCTCGCGGGTCTCGAGCTCGTCCCAGTGCACGAGCGTGATGCCCTCCGCCGCGAGCGCGGGCTGGACCTCGTCGGCGAAGACGCGCGCGTGCCGCGCCATGAGGTCGTGCGCGCGCTCGCTGATCGCGTCGAGCACCTGGCGCGGCGACAGGCCGGACGCCGCGGTGACCGCGATGCCCGTCGCCATGCGGCGCTTGAGGCCCGCCACGCGGACCATGAAGAACTCGTCCAGGTTCGACGCGAAGATCGCCAGGAACCGCACGCGCTCCAGGAGCGGCTGGCTCGGGTCCTCCGCGAGCTCCAGCACGCGCTGGTTGAACGCGAGCCAGCTCAGCTCGCGGTCGGCGAACCGGTCGTCGGGCAGCGGACCGAGGTCGAGCTCCGTGCCGACCGGCTCGATCTCCGGCTCCTCCGCGATGTGCTCGGCGATGTGCGCGGCCAGGTCCGGGTCGAGCGTGCGCTGCGTGGACGTGTCGGTCATGGGTTCATGGTGGCACCAGTTGGTGAACGGTGCGTGACACGCGTCACCGCGCGGCCGGGCGCGCGTACTGCACGTGCACGGCGCGCCGCGTGAAGCCCGCGCGCTCGTACGTGCGGACGGCGGGCACGTTGTCGCCGTCCACGTAGAGGACCGCGGTCGTGGCGGCCCGGTCGGCGAGGTGCGCGAGCCCGACGGCGGTCAGCAGCCGGCCGAGCCCCTCGCCCTGGGCGGTCGGGACGACCCCGACGACGTAGATCTCGCCCTCGCGCGCGCCGTCGGGCTGGCCGGTCGGGATCTTGGTCCAGACGAACCCGACGAGCTCGGGCGCCCCGTCGTCGGGCGCCGGGTCGCGCTCGAGGAGCAGGAGCCCGGCCGCGTCGAACCAGTCCTCGCGCATCCGGGCGCGCAGGTCGTCGACCGTGAGCCGGCCCTGCTCCGGGTGGTGCGCGAAGGCGAGCCCGTTCGCCCGGACCCACGCGGCGTCGTCGTCCCCGGGCACGAACGCGCGCAGCCGCAGGCCGTCGGGGACGGCGGGGCGCTCCTGCGGCCCGGCGAGCGGCCGTTCGAGGACCAGCAGCTCGCGCACGACGGCGTAGCCCGCCCGCGCGGCCAGGCCGCGGGCCGCGGGGAGGTCGCCGTGGGCCCACACCCGCAGCGGGGGGCGCGGCGTGCGGGCGGGCTCGCCGTCGGTCTCCGCGCCGGGGTGCGGCTGCCCGTCGTGGTCGGCGCCCCGGTCGCTCGGCCGCGGCTCGGCAGCGCGGTCCGCGGCGCTGCCGAGCAGGTGGAACCCGAGCCCGTGCCGGCGGTGCGCGGGGGCGACGACGAGCTCCGCGCTCGGTGCGTCGCCACGCTTGTCCACCTGTGCGTAGCCCGCGAGCTCGCCCGCGCGCCACGTGAGGAGGTGCACGACGTCGTCGGTCGCCTCGCGCAGGTTGAGCAGCGGCTGCTCGGAGAGGGGGGCGACGCCGTCCGCGCTCTCGGCCGCGGCGGCGAGCTCGTGGACCTGCGTGATCTCGACGTCGTCGATGAGCGGCCCGGTGTGCCAGAGGATCGCGGTCTCCACCGCCCCATCTTGCCCCCGGCGCCCGCGACCGGCCGAACCCGGCCCGCGCCGTGCCGAACCCGACGTTGCCCGTCGTCGAGCACGACATGGAGGTCGCCATCGGCTCGATAACGCCCCTCATGTCGTGTTCGGCACGTTGCTGGGTGGCGGGGAAGGTTCGGCTGGGCCGGGTCGTTGAAGGGGGCGTGAGCCAGGTGACGGATGTGCGGGACGCGGTGGGCACGGGTGCGGGGGGTGCCGGTGGCCCGGGCGCCGTGCGCGACGTCGTGGTCGTCGGGGCCGGGCAGGCGGGGCTCTCCGCCGCGTACCACCTGCGGCGCGCCGGGCTGGACCCGCTCGTGCTCGACGGCGGTCGTGGGCCGGGCGGGGCGTGGCGGGAGCGCTGGGACTCGCTCACGATGGCCGAGACGCACGCCGTGCACGACCTCCCGGGCGTCCCGCTCCCGGCCGGCGACCCCGCGGAGCGCGCCAACGTCGCCGTGCCGCGCTACTACGCGGCGTACGAGCGCGAGAACGACCTGCGCGTCGTGCGCCCGGCCACGGTCGACGACGTGGTGGAGGACCCCGACGACCCCGCCCTGCTGCGCGTGCGCGCGACGGTCGGCGCCGGGCCGGACGCGCGCGGGCTCGTCGTGCGGACGCGCACCCTCGTCAACGCGACGGGCACGTGGACCCGGCCGTTCTGGCCCCGCTACCCGGGCATGGAGACGTTCCGCGGCCGCCAGCTCCACACGCACGACTTCCGCGCGGCCGAGGACTTCGCGGGGCAGCACGTCGTGGTCGTCGGCGGCGGGGCGTCCGCGACGCAGCTCCTGCTGCAGATCGCGCCGCACGCGTCCGGGACCACGTGGGTCACGCGCCGCGAACCGGTGTGGGTCGAGGAGGAGTTCTCGCCCGAGCTCGGTCGTGCTGCCGTCGCGCGCGTCGCCGAGCGGACGTCGGCCGGCCTCCCGCCGGGGAGCGTCGTCTCCGTGACGGGCCTCCCGCTCTCCCCGCGTTACCGCGCCGGGATCGCGAGCGGGGTGCTGCGGCGCCGGCCGATGTTCGAGCGGGTCACGGCGTCGGGCGTCGAGTGGGCCGCGGGCGCGAACGACGACGGGCTGCTGTTCCAGCCCGCCGACGTCATCCTCTGGGCCACCGGGTTCCGCGCCGCGCTCGACCACCTCGCGCCGCTCGGTCTGCGCGCGCCCGGGGGCGGGATCGTCCTCGACGGCACGACGGCGGCCCGCGACCCCCGCGTGCAGCTCGTCGGGTACGGGCCCAGCGCGTCGACGATCGGTGCGAACCGGGCCGGTCGCGAGGCCGCGCGTGGCGTCCTGCGCGCTCTCGCGGCGAGCCCGCGGCGCGGCGGCGCGGCAGGATCTCGGCGTCCGGTGGCGGCGTAAGGGCTCGTCAGGGCCGCTCGCCGGGACCTACCGTGCTCCGGTGAGCACCGAGCAGCCCGCCCCCGAACCGGCGACCCCGTCCTCCGACGTCGGTTCCGACGTCCCCGTCCTCCCGACGCAGCGTCGCACCCTGACGACCCTCGCCGCGACGCAGGTGCTCTCGGGCGTGGGCGTCGCGAGCGGGATCGCGGTCGCGCCGCTCGTCGCGTCCGCGCTGTCCGGGTCGGACGCGATCGCGGGCCTCACCTCGACGTCCGGCGTCGTCGGTGCCGCCCTCGTCGCGCTGCCGCTCGCGCACGTGGCCGGACAGCGCGGGCGGCGGCCGTCCCTGCTCCTCGGGTTCGGCGTCGCGACCGGCGGAGCGGTCCTCGCGACCGTCGCCGTGCTCGTGGGCTCCTGGCCGCTGCTCGTCGTGGCCATGCTCCTCTTCGGGTCGGGGACGGCGGCCGGCCTCGCGTCGCGCTTCGCGGCGACCGACCTCGCGACGCCCCAGCGGCGGGCGCGCGACCTCTCCGTGGTGGTGTGGGCGACGACGGTCGGCTCCGTCGTCGGTCCGACCCTCGCCGGGCTCGCGGACCGCGTCGCGGGACCCGGCCTGCGCCTCGGCGACGCGCACGCGCAGCACGGCTCGACGGCGCCGAGCGCGGCTCCGTTCGTCCTCGCGGCGGTCGCGTTCGCGCTGGCGGCGGTCGTCGTGGTGGTCTGGCTGCGGCCGGACCCGCTGCTCGCGTCGCGCGCGACGGCCGACGCGGTGTCCGACACGGGCCTGGGAGCGGTGCCGGGCGCCGGACCGGGAGACGGCAAGGGCTCGTCGTGGCGCGACGGTCTGCGCGCCGGGTGGGCCGTCGTGTCGGCCAGCCCGACGGCGCGCCTCGCCCTCGGCGCGATCGTCCTCAGCCACCTCGTCATGGTCGGGCTCATGTCCATGACGCCCGTCCACATGAACCACGGCGGGGCGACGCTCCAGGTCGTCGGGCTCGTCATCAGCGCGCACATCGCGGGCATGTACGCCCTGAGCCCGGTCGTCGGGTGGCTCGCGGACCGGGTCGGGCACGCGCGCGTCCTCTATGTCGGGGGCGCGCTGCTCCTCGCGGCCGCGGTCGTCGTCGCGGGCGCGCCGGGGGAGGACTCCGCGCGGCTGACGGTCGGCCTCGTGCTCCTGGGGCTCGGCTGGTCGTGCGGGCTCGTCGCCGGGTCGGCACTGCTCGTCGACGCGACGCCCGGGCCGTCGCGCACGTCCGTGCAGGGTCTCTCCGACCTCGCGATGAACGCGGGCGGCGCCGTCGGCGGCATCCTCGCCGGGGCGATCATCGGGTTCTCGTCGTACGGCGCGCTCGCCTGGGGCGCGGCGGCCCTCGTCGCCGTGTGCGCGGTGCTCGCGGCCCCGCTGGCACGGCGGGCCACCCTGCGCTGACAGCGTCCGCGCCGACAGCGTCCGCGCCGACCGCCGCCGAGATCGGCGCTCCCGGTCCAGATCGGCGGTCGCGGCTGCCGATCTCGGCAGGCAGTGCCGACGTCGCGGTGCGCCCGGGTCAGGGAAGGAGCGCGGCGGGGAGGGTCGTGCGCTCGTCTCGGCGGACGGCGCCGGCCTGCGCCGGGGTGAGGAAGAGCGCACGCGCGAGGTCGGCGCCGCGCGCGTCGGCTCCGCGGAGGTCCGCTCCCAGGAGGTCGACGGCGTCCAGCCGGGAGCCGCGCAGGTCGGCGCCCAGCAGCAGCGCGGCCCGGAGGTCGGACCCGGTGAGGTCGAGCCCGCGCAGGTCGGCGCCGACGAGGTCCGCGCCGGGTCGCAGGCGGCGTCGCGCACCGGCGTCCGGCACCCGGTGCCCGACGGCGGCGCGCGGCGCCGTCGCCGGGCCGTGCCCCTCGGTCCGGCCTCGGCCGCGGGCGGACCGGGACCCGGCGCCGGCCGCGCCTGGAGGACGGCGGGACGCACTGGGCCGGGCGGCGTCGCGGACGAGCACGCTCGCGCGGTCGACCAGCGGCCCGACGTCGCGGCGGACGGCGCCGACGTCGAGCGCGAGGAGGTCCGCCGGGGCGAGGTCCGCGAGGGGTGCCGTCCGGTCGAGGGCCCGGCGCGCGTCGTCGTGCACGGGTGCCGCGGCGGGGAGCGACAGCACCTCGGCGAGGTACCAGAGCAGCTCGTGGAGCTGCGTGACGACGGGGAGCGCCGCGAACGCGTCGCGCGCGGCGGCCGGGTCGTCGCGCCAGGTCGCGCCGTCGTGCGCGGACCGGACGGACGCGGTCACGCGCTGGCCGGCCCCGAGGCAGTCGTACGCGACGCAGCCGGGGAACCCGGACTCGCGGAGCCGGGCGTGGATGCCGCAGCCGAAGTCGTCGCGCAGGTTCGGGCACGGGGCGCCCGCGGGCTTGTCGATCGCGAAGTCGGCGGAGCGCACGAGGTGGAGACCCACGCAGCACAGGCCGGTGCAGCGCGCGCAGTCGCTGCGCAGGCCGAGCTCCTCGACCAGGAGGGAACGACCGTCGGCCGCGGGAACGGGGATCACCTCCCGACGCTACGCCGTCCACGGGCCGTCGGGCACGGCCATATCGACGGCGGGTGTTCGCTCACCGAACACGACCCTGCCCGCGCACGAGAACGGGGTCGGTGTCGTTCTCGCGCGGAGAACGACACCGACCCCGTGGTCGGCGAAGGCCGGTCAGTCCTCGGACGACGACGGCTTCTGCAGGCCCGCCGAGATGAGGTCCATCACCGACGAGTCGGCGAGGGTCGTCGCGTCGCCGACGGTGCGGTTCTCCGCGACGTCGCGCAGCAGACGGCGCATGATCTTGCCGGACCGGGTCTTGGGCAGCTCCGGCACGACGAGGATGCGCTTCGGCTTGGCGATCGGGCCGATCTCCTTCGCGACGTGGTTGCGCAGCTCGGTCTGCACGGCCGCCGCGCCGTCGGCGTCGGACGCCCGGCCGGCGTGCTCGCCGCGCAGGATGACGAACGCCACGACGGCCTGGCCCGTGAGGTCGTCGCTCGCGCCCACGACCGCGGCCTCCGCGACGATCTCGTGCGAGACGAGCGCCGACTCGATCTCCGTGGTGGACAGGCGGTGCCCCGAGACGTTCATGACGTCGTCGACGCGGCCGAGCAGCCAGACGTCGCCGTCCTCGTCCTTCTTGGCGCCGTCGCCCGCGAAGTAGATGCCCGGGAAGCGCGACCAGTACGTGTCCGTGAAGCGCTCGAGGTCGCCCCAGATGCCGCGCAGCATGGAGGGCCAGGGCTCGGACAGCACGAGGTACCCGCCGCCGCCGTTCGGCACGGAGCGCGCCTCGTCGTCGACGACGTCCGCGACGATGCCCGGGAGCGGCACCTGGGCGGAGCCCGGCTTGGCGGCCGTGACGCCCGGCAGGGGCGAGATCATGATCGCGCCGGTCTCCGTCTGCCACCACGTGTCGACGATGGGCGTGCGGTCGCCGCCGATGACGCGGCGGTACCACATCCACGCCTCGGGGTTGATGGGCTCGCCCACCGACCCGAGCACGCGCAGCGACGACAGGTCGAACTTCGCGGGGATCTCCTCGCCCCACTTCATGCACGCGCGGATCGCCGTCGGCGCGGTGTAGAGGATCGAGACCTTGTACTTCTCCACGATCTCCCACCAGCGCCCCTGGTGCGGGGAGTCCGGGGTGCCCTCGTAGATCACCTGGGTCGCGCCGTTGAGCAGCGGGCCGTAGACCACGTAGGAGTGGCCCGTGACCCAGCCGATGTCGGCCGTGCACCAGTAGACGTCGCTCTCGGCCTTGAGGTCGAAGACGTTGCGGTGCGTGTACGCGGACTGCGTGAGGTAGCCGCCGGTCGTGTGGAGGATGCCCTTGGGCTTCCCGGTCGTGCCGGACGTGTAGAGGATGAACAGCGGGTGCTCGGCCTCGACCCAGACCGGCGTGTGGGTCGTGTCGGCCGACTCGAGCGCGTCGTGCCACCACACGTCGCGGCCCTCGGTCCACGCGGTGTCCTGGCCGGTCCGGCGCACGACGAGCACGTGCTCGACCGTCGTCGGGTCCGCGCCCTCCTTCTGCGCGAGCGCCTCGTCGACCGCGGGCTTGAGCGCGGAGGCGGCGCCGCGGCGGTAGCCGCCGTCGGCCGTGATGACGAGCTTCGCCTCCGCGTCGGCGATGCGGCTGCGCAGCGCGTCCGCCGAGAACCCGCCGAACACGACCGAGTGCGGCGCACCGATCCGCGCGCACGCGAGCATGGCGACGACCGCCTCGACGATCATCGGCAGGTAGATGACGACCCGGTCGCCCGTCTCGACGCCGAGCGCGGCGAGCGCGTTGGCCGCGCGCGACACGTCGCGCTGCAGCTCGGCGTACGTCACGGTGCGGGTGTCGCCCGGCTCGCCCTCGAAGTGGATCGCGACCCGGTCGCCCAGACCCGCCTCGACGTGGCGGTCGACCGCGTTGTACGCGGCGTTGAGCGTGCCGTCGGCGAACCAGCGCGCGACCGGCGCCTGCGACCAGTCGAGCGTCTCGGTGAAGGGCGTCCGCCAGGTGACGAGGTCGTTCGCCTGCCGTGCCCAGAACGCGAGCCGGTCGGCGCGCGCCTCCTCGTAGAGCTCGGGCTTCGCGTTCGCCTGCGCGGCGAACTCCGGGCTCGGCGGGAAGCTCCGGGTCTCGTGGAGGAGGTTCTCCAACCCGGGCTGGGCGGTGGTGGACTCGTTCTCTGGCACGCTGACCTCCGGTGCGCATCGACTCTGGTGCGGCGCCCGTGCGTGGGCCGCCGAGGGAGGGGCGGCGGGGCGCAGGGCGGTCGGACGCCCACGACGGTGGGCCCCGACCTTGGGGAGTCTAGACCCGTTGTCGTGAGCGCGGTCACAGGAGTCCATCATTCGGCGGGACCGCTCGCAAATGCCCGCCGGCGGTCGTCGGCGGCGTGGCAGAGGCTGCTCCGCCGTGGCGGCGTCAGCGGGACCGGCGCTGCCGGACGGCTTCGTACAGCACGACCGTCGTCGCGCTCGCGGCGTTGAGCGAGCTCGCCGAGCCGAGCATCGGGATGCTCACCATGACGTCGCACGCCTCGCGCCACCCGGCGCTGAGGCCGGTCGTCTCGTTGCCGGTGAGGACGAGCGTCGGGCCGGTGAGGTCGTGGTCCGCGAGCTCGACGTCGCCGTCCTCGTCCGTCCCGAGCAGGGTCAGGGGAACCCCGGCGGAGCGCTGCGCGGCGACCCAGTCGAGGACGTCGCGCCCCGCGGGGACGCGCACGGTCGGCACGGAGAAGATCGAGCCCGTGCTGGCGCGCACGGCGCGCGGGTCGTACGGGTCCGCGGCGTGCCCCGCGACGACCAGCCCGCCGCCGCCGAACGCGTCGAGCGAGCGTGCGACGGTCCCGACGTTGCCCGGGCTCGTGGGGCGGTCGAGCACGACGCCGAGGAACGCGGCGCCCTCGTCCCCGGCGGCACGGCCGCCGACGGCGATCCGCCCCAGGTCGTCGGGCGGCGTCGCGACGACGGCGAGCAGCTCCGGCGCGTCGTCGTCCTTGCCTCCGAGCTCGCGCATGAGCTCCGACGACACCGCGAACCGCCGGGTCCGGACGCGGTCGAGCATCGCGTGCGCCCAGCTCGACAGCGACCGGTCCGCGTCGACGAGCCAGGTCCGCACGGTCCAGCCCGACTCGACGGCGAGCGTGATCGGCCGCACGCCCTGGACGACCATCTCGCCCGCGCGGTGCCGCTTGGTGCGGTTGGTGAGCAGCGCCTCCCACTGCTGGAACGCGGCGTTGCGGGTGGTGACGCGCTGCACGGGTCAGGCCTCCGGGGTGGTCGTGGTCGGCGCGGCCGACGGGGATGCCGGCACGGGCGCGACGCGCGGGAGCCCGCCGGTGAGCGCGGCGGGCTCGGCCGCGTCCGCCGCGCGCGCTGCGCGCTCGACGGCCGCGGCGACGAGCGACGTCACCTCGGGGTTGAACACGCTCGGGATGATGTAGGTCGGGTTGAGCTGGTCCTCGTGGATCGCGGACGCCAGGGCGCGCGCGGCCGCGAGCAGCATGCCGTCGGTGATGCGGTGCGACTGCGCGTCGAGGAGGCCGCGGAACACGCCCGGGAACGCGAGGACGTTGTTGATCTGGTTCGCGAAGTCGGAGCGCCCGGTGCCGACGATCGCCGCGTGCCTCGCCGCGTCGACCGGGTCCACCTCGGGGCGCGGGTTCGCCATCGCGAAGACGATCGCGCCGGGCGCCATGCGCGCGACGTCGTCGCCCGTGAGGACGTCGGGCGCGGACACGCCGATGAAGACGTCCGCGTCGACGACGGCCTCGCGCAGCGTCCCCGTGACGTGGCGCGGGTTGGTGTTGACGGCGGTCCAGGCGAGCGACGGCGACAGGCCGGGCCGCGCGGGGTGGACGACGCCCTCGATGTCGGCGACGACGACGTCGTGCGCGCCCGCGGCGAGCAGGAGCTTGAGCACCGCGGTCCCGGCGGCGCCGGCGCCCGACAGCACGATGCGCACGTCGGGCAGGTCCTTGCCCACGACCTTCAGCGCGTTCGTCAGCGCCGCGAGCGCGACGATCGCCGTGCCGTGCTGGTCGTCGTGGAACACGGGGATGTCGAGCTCGGCGCGCAGCCGGGCCTCGATCTCGAAGCAGCGCGGCGCCGAGATGTCCTCGAGGTTGATGCCCGCGAACACGGGCGCGATGGCCTTGACGGTGCGCACGATCTCGTCGACGTCGGTCGTGTCGAGCGCGATGGGGAACGCGTCGATGTCCGCGAACCGCTTGAACAGCGCGGCCTTGCCCTCCATGACGGGCAGCGAGGCGAGCGGGCCGATGTCGCCCAGCCCGAGCACGGCCGAGCCGTCGGTGACCACGGCGATGGTGTTGCGCTTGATCGTGAGCCGGCGCGCGTCCTCGGGCTTGGCCGCGATGGCCTCGCACACGCGCGCGACGCCGGGCGTGTAGATCATCGACAGGTCGTCGCGGTTGCGGATCGGCACCTTGGACTCGATCTGCAGCTTGCCGCCCAGGTGCAGCAGGAACGTGCGGTCCGAGACGCGGTCCACGACGACGCCCGGCAGCGCGCGCAGCGCCTCGACGATCTGGCCGGCGTGCTCCTCGCCGCGCGTCGCGACCGTGACGTCGACCGTGATGCGCTCGTGGCCCGAGGCCGTGACGTCGAGGGCGGAGACGATCCCGCCGGTGTGCTCGATCGCCGTCGTCAGCTCGCTCACGGCGGTGGGGCGCGCCTCGACCTGGAGCCGGACGGTGATGGAGGAGGAGACACTCGGCGCTGACGTCATGGGCTCCAGTATCGCGCGGCGACCGCGCGCCCGGCACGACGACGGCGCCCCCTCAGGAGCGCCGTCCCGCCAGCACCGTGGCGGCTATCAGGCGTGCAACCGTGTCCGCTGCAACGGCGCGAGGTGGCCGTCGTGGCCGGGTCTCGTCCGGTCAGCGAGTCCCTACGTGGACTTCCTGCGCGTGGGTACCGCCGAGATGCTGTTGTCCCTCCATCACAGCCCGGGCGGCCGACGAGCGCAACCGCTCCGCGGGGACTTCCACACCGTGTTCTACGGACGTTCGAACAGCCCGGAGCGGTTGGTCCGGGAGGTCCGGATCGGGCCCTTCGGCGGGCGGCGGGAGTCGTCTCGTGATCCCGGCCGCGCCCCGTTCAGCCGCGGCGGCGACGGCGCAGCGCGCGCCACGCGACCCACGCCACCACGCCGAGCGCGACGACCCCCGCCACGGCGAGGACCGGCGTCGACCCCGAGAGGTGCGACCGCAGCGCGACCGGCTTCGAGAACGTCAGCGCACCCCAGCCGTGCTCGGCGGCGAGCCGGCGCAGCGTCCGGTCGGGGTTGACGACGAACGCGTGCCCGACCGCGCCCAGCATCGGCGCGTCGGTCACCGAGTCGGAGTAGGCGTAGCTCGCCTCCAGGTCGTACCCCTCGTGCGCGGCGAGCTCGCGGATCGCGACGGCCTTGTTCTCGCCGTACGCGTAGAAGTCGATCGCGCCCGTGTACCGGCCGTCCTCGACCGCCATGCGCGACGAGATCGCGTGGTCGGCGCCCAGCACCGCGGCGATGGGCTCGACGACCTCGCTCCCGGAGGCGGACACGATGACGACGTCGTGCCCGTGCTCGTGGTGGGACTCGATGAGCTCGACCGCCTCCGCGTAGACGACGGGGTCGATGTGCTCGTGCAGCGTCTCCTCGACGATGCGCGACACCGTGGCGACGTCCCACCCGGTCACGAGGCTCGACAGGTGCGCGCGCATGCGCTCGGTCTGGTCCGCGTCGGCTCCGCCCACCATGAACAGGAAGTGCGCGTAGGCGCTGCGCAGCACGTCCCCGCGGTTGATGAGCCCGCCGGCGAAGAACGGCCGGGAGAACGCCGCGGCCGACGACGTCGCGATGATCGTCTTGTCGAGGTCGAAGAACGCGGCGACCCGGCCGGTGCGGGGCGGGTCCGTCGGGTCCGGGAGCGGGGTCACGGTCGCGAGCCTAGCCGCGGAACGTGGCCGTCCACAGGAGCGCTCGCCGGGGCGCCCGTCCACAGGTCGCGGTTCCGCCCCGACGCCACCCGCCCGGTCACGGCAGGGTGGGTCGCCGGTGGACGGGCGGGGGGAGGACGCGATGGGCGGGGCGGTCGTGGCGGTGGTGGGAGCGCGCGGCGGCGCGGGCGCGAGCGTGGTCGCCTCCGCGCTCGCCCGCGCGGTGGCGCGACGTCGCGCACCCACGTGCCTGGTCGACCTCGCGCTCGTGGGCGGTGGGCTCGACGTGCTCCTCGGCATCGAGCAGGACCCGGGCGTGCGCTGGCCCGACCTGGCCGACGCGCGCGGTCGGCTCGACGGCGAGGACCTCCTCGCGCGCCTGCCGCGGTGGGGCACGGTCCCGGTCGTCAGCACCGAGCGCGGCGGCGGCCCGGAGCCCGCGGCGCTCGCGGACGTCGTGGCGGCGCTCGCCGAGGTCACGTCCGGCCGGTCGGGGGTGCTCGTGCTCGACGTCGACCGTGCCGCGCTCGGGCCTGGTGGTGCCGGCGGGGAGCTGCTCGGGGCGTGCGACGAGGTGCTGGTCGTGACGCCGCTCGACGTGGCCGGGGTCGCGGGCGCCGCGGCGGTGCGCGACCGGGTCCCCGGCCCGGCGGCGCTCGTCCTGCGCCGACCGGCTCCGGGTCGGTTGTCCGGCGGGGAGGTCGCGGACGCCGTCGGGCTCGGGGTCGCCGCGGCGGTCGGCTGGGACCGGGGGCTCGCCGCGGCGATCGAGCGCGGCCAGGGCCCGTGCGTCGGGCGCGGGCCGGTCGTGCGCGCGGGACGCGACCTCGCGGCGCGGTACGCGGGGAGCCTCGGGTGAGCGGGCGCGACCCGAGGCCGGGACGCTCGGAACGGGGGCGCGGCCCGCTGCTGGACGGCGTCCGGGACCGCCTCGTGCGGGCCGGCGCGGAGGCCGGCCTGGGCTCGGCGGGGCCTGACGACGCGGCCGTCGCCGACGCGCTGCGGGCGTCCGGGCGCGTGCTCGGCACGACCGCCCTGCGGGAGCTGACGCGCACGGCGCACGCGGAGATCTTCGGCGCCGGACCGCTCCAGCGCTACCTCGACGAGCCCGGGGTGACCGACGTGCTCGTCAACGGGCCCGACGAGGTCTGGGTCGACCGCGGCGCCGGGCTCGAACGCGTCGTCGTCCCGCTCGGAGGGCCGGAGGCCGTGCGATCGCTGGCCGTGCGGCTCGCCGCCGCGGGCGGGCAGCGACTCGACGACGCCTCGCCCGTGGTCGACGCCCGGCTGCCCGACGGGACGCGCCTCCATGCGGTGGTGGCTCCGGTGTGCGGGGCCGGCGCCGTGATCTCGCTGCGCGTGCTGCGGACCCGGACGTTCGGCCTGGCCGACCTCGTCGCGTCCGGCACGGTCCCGCACGCCTGGGAACCGGTCCTGCGCCGGCTCGTCGCGGCGCGCGCGAGCGTGCTCGTCTCCGGCGGGACCGGGACCGGCAAGACGACGCTGCTCGCCGCGCTGCTCGCGCTCGTCCCGCCCGACGAGCGCATCGTCTGCGTCGAGGAGGCGCGCGAGCTCGACCCGGACCACCCGCACGTCGTCCCGCTCACGGCACGCCGGGCGAACGTCGAGGGCGCGGGCGGCGTCGACCTCGCCGACCTCGTGCGCGCCGCGCTGCGGATGCGCCCCGACCGCATCGTGCTGGGGGAGTGCCGCGGCGCGGAGGTGCGCGAGGTGCTCATGGCGCTCAACACCGGCCACGAGGGCGGGCTGGCGACCATCCACGCGAACGACGTCGAGGTGATCCCCGCGCGCCTGGAGGCGCTGGCGGCCCTCGCGGGGATGGACCGCGCCGCCGTGGCGGCGCAGGCCGCCGGCGGGCTCGACGTGGTGCTGCACCTGCGTCGGCTGCGCGCGGGCGGCACGACCCGGCGCGTGCTCGCCCAGATCGGCGTCGTGCGGAGCGACGAGCGGGATGGTCTGCGCGTGGACCTCGCGGGGTCGTGGGACGGCGCTCCGGTGCTTCCGGAGGGGCCGGACCGGGCCGACAGGTCGCCGGCCGATGGCACGGGGCCCGTCGCCGGCCCCGCGTGGGACGAGCTCCTGGCGCGGTGGTGCGCGTGAGGTTCACGTGACGGGCCTCGTCGGTGCGCTCGTCGGCGCCGCGGTCTGGTGCGCCGTAGCGCGAGGCGGACGCCCGGCCCGCAGCATCGTCGGCCGGTCCTCGCCGCGGACGGGGCGACCGGCGTTCCTGCGGCGCAGGTCCCGGGTGCGGGCCGTGCCGGAGCTCGTGCGCGTCGTCGTGACGCAGGTCGGGTCGCTCCTGCGGTCCGGGGCCGCGCCCGGCGCGGCGTGGGAGCGGGCGCTCGGGGTGCGGGTCGACGCCGCGGGCGTCCCCCGCGCCGTCGACCTCGCGCCGCACGTGGGCGGGCTCCCCACGGCGCGGGCCCTCGTGGCGGCGTGCCGGCTCGCGGTCGAGGTGGGCGCACCGCTGGCCCCGGTGCTCGACGAGGTCGCGGCGTCGGTGGCGGCGGACGCCGAGGCCCGCGCCGAGCGGGACGCCGCGCTCGCCGGGCCGCGGGCGACCGCGCGCGTGCTCCTGTGGCTCCCGGCGGTGGGCGTCCTGCTGGGCTACGTCCTCGGGGCCGACCCGCTCGGCACCGCGACCGACGGCGGCATCGGGTCCGTCGGGGTGCTCCTCGGGCTCGTGCTCCTGCTCGCGGGGCGCACCTGGTCCGGGCGGCTCGTCGAGCGGGCGCGCGCCGCGGGGGAGGACCGGTGACCGCGCTCCTGGTGACGGCGTGGGTCCTGGTGGCGACCGCGCCGTGGTGGGCGGCGCGGGCGGCCGTCGTGCGGCGGGCCGTCGCGGTGTCGCGACGGCCGGAGAGCACCGCAGGCAGCCCCGGCGGGGCGACGGGCGAGGGGGAGCGGGAGGGACGGGGCGGAGGTCGGGGGCGACCGGACGACGGACCCCTCGAGACGGGCGTGCTCCTCGAGCTCCTCGCGGCGGCGGTCCGCTCCGGCGCAGCCGTCCCGCGCGCCCTGGACGTGGTCGGGGCGTGCGTCGGCGGTCGGGAGGGCGCCGCCCTGCGAGCCGCGGGCGCGGCGCTCCTCCTCGGCGCGTCGTGGGACGCCGCCTGGGCGACGGCGCCACCGCAGCTCGAGGTCGTGCGGCGCGCGCTGCGCCCGGCCTGGCTGCACGGCGCGGCCCCCGCGCCCGCGCTGCGCGCCGCGGCGCAGGCGTCGCGCCAGGACCGGACCGCCGCCGCCAAGGCGGCCGCGGCGCGCCTCGCCGTGCACCTCGTCCTCCCGCTCGGCGCGTGCTTCCTCCCGGCGTTCGTGCTCGTCGGGCTCGTGCCCGTCCTCGTCTCGCTGGGGTCGGGCCTGCTGGGTTGACGGTGAGCGTCGACCTCCCCGGTGCACGGGCGGCACTCGGCTACCCGGGTGGCACTCGGCTACCCGTGTGGCGCTCTGCGTGCGACGCGGAGGCCCGTGGCCCCCACGCCCGCGATCCCGACGCCGCCCAGGACGAGAGCGGCCGTCGTGATGCCGGGGAGGACCGCGCGCGACGTCCGCACCTCGCGGCCGTCGGGCAGGTGCCAGGCGCAGTCGACGCGGGCCGGCAGGACTGTGAACCTCCCCACCACGCGGTCGGTGTAGCCGTCGAACCCGGGCGGCGCCTGCTGCTCCAGCAGGCACGCGCTCGACGCGTCGTTCGCGTGCCGGTAGCGCACGACGGCGGTCGGGGCGAGCGCAGCGAGAACCGCGACGACGAGGCACAGGACGCCGCACACGAGGGTGACCAGGCTCTCGGGGTCGAGGCGTGCGGACCGCGCTGCACCCTCCGACGGTCGTGCCACGCCAGGATGCTACGCGCGTGGGCGTCCACAGGCCCGGATCGAGACGGTCCCGTCCACCGTCCGGTGTCAGCGCCGTGCGGGAGCGCGCTCGTGTGCGGCACGGTGGCGCCGCACGCCCGTGACCACGGGCCACGAGAAGGGGGAAGCACCCATGGCAGGACAGGGACGGCGCGCGCTCGCGCGTCTGACGGGACAGAGCGCGGGACAGGACGGCGAGGCCGGTCTCGCGACCGCGGAGTACGCGATCGCGACCGTGGCGGCGGCGGGCTTCGCCGGGTTGCTCATCGTCGTGCTCAAGAGCGGCGAGGTGCGCGAGCTGCTGCTCGGCATCGTGCGCAGCGCGCTGTCGCTGGGCTGAGCCGTGCGACGGGACGCAGGCTCGGGCACCGGTGCGTGGCGCGCGCCCCGGCCGTGGGCGCTCCGCCCGCACGAGGTCGGCCCGCGCGAGGTCGGTTCGCCCGAGGTCGGCCCGTGCAAGGTCCGGTCGCGCGACGACCGGGAGCGTGGTGCGGTCACGGCCGAGCTCGCCGTCGCGCTGCCGGCGGTCGTCCTCGTCCTCGTCGTCGTCCTCACCCTCGCCGCGGCGGCGGGCGCCCAGATGCGCTCCGCCGACGCGGCGAGGGCCGCCGCCCGTGCCGCGGCCATCGGCGAGGACGACGCGACCGTGCGCGCGACGGCGCTCCGGGTGGCGGGGGACGACGCGACCGTCGGCGTGACGCGCGGGGACCCGTGGGTGGAGGTTCGCGTCACGACGCCCGTCGTCGGCGGCTGGCTCTCCGGGTCGCCGCTGCGCGCGAGCGGGGAGGCCGTCGCGTGGGTCGAGCCATGACTCCGGACCGGAGCGTCGGGCGGTACGACGGGGCGCCCGACACGGAGCGCGGCGCGGGCACGGTGCTCGTGCTCGGGATCGTCGCGGCCGTGCTCGTGCTGGCCCTCGGTCTGGCGGCGCTCGCGCACGCCCAGGCCGCCCGCGGAGCGGCGCAGACCGGCGCCGACCTCGCGGCGCTCGCAGCCGCCACGGCCGCTCAGGACGGCTGGGAACCGTGCGACCGCGCCCGTGCGGTGGCGGCCCGCAACGCGGTGTCGGTCACGGCGTGCGCAGACCAGGGCGGCGGCGTCGTGCGGGTGGATGTCACCACGACGGTCGGCGTCACCGTCCTCGGTGTCGCGCTCGGCCGGGCGAGCGCCGCCGCACGCGCAGGCCCGGCGACCGCACGATGACCGCGGTTCGGCCTCGCGCAACCGCAGTTCTCCCTCGCGACCACAGTTCTCCTCGCGCAACCGCGGTTCTACTCCGCGCAACCACGGTTCTCCCTCGCGGCACCCAGGTTCTCTCCCGTGGGGCCCCGGTCCTAGCTCTTGCGGCCGGGCTCCTCGCTCGTGGAGGCGGGGCCGTCGCTCGTGCGGTCGAGATCCTCGCCCGCCGGGGCGTGGGCGAGGACGGCGTCGAGCAGGCGGACGGCGGCGGCCTTCTCGAGCGGGGCGTTGTACGACCCGCACTTCGGCGACTGCACGCACGCCGGGCAGCCGTCGTGGCAGGGGCAGCGCGCGATGGCGTCGCGCGTCGCGCGGAGCCAGGTCGCGCCGAGCTCGAACCCGCGCTCGGCGAAGCCGGCCCCGCCGGGGTAGGCGTCGTGCACGAACACGGTCGCCTCGCCGGTGTCGGCGTGCAGCGCGGTGGAGACGCCGCCGAGGTCCCAGCGGTCGCACGTGGCGAGGAGCGGGAGCAGGCCGATCGACGCGTGCTCGGCGGCGTGCAGCGCGCCGGGCAGCTCGTCGGCGTCGACCTCCGCCTCCTCGATCACCGACTGCGGTACGGTCCACCACACGGCCATCGTGGGGAGCGTGCGCTCGGGGAGGTTCAGGGTCTCGGTGCCGAGCACCTGCATGTCCGGGAGGCGCCGGCGCTGGAAGCTCACGACCTGCGAGCACACGTCGACCGGGCCGTACCCCCAGCCGACGGGCCCCCAGCTCCGCTCGACGACCTCCCGCCCGGCGGCGACGTCCCCGTCCGCGGGCTCGTCGACGATCGTGATGGACGTCGCCGACCGCGACCACGTCCCGTGGTCGACGTCCTGGCGGCGCACGAGCGCGACGTGGTCGGCCAGGTCGAGGTGCTCCACGACGTAGGTGCGGCCCTGGTGGACGTACACCGCGCCGTCGTGCACGGACCCGTCCGCGGACGCGGCGTCGACCGTGCCGAGCAGCCGGCCGGTGCGCGCCTCGGCGACCCGCACGGGCGTGCCGCCCGAGCCGCGCAGGTCCGTCATACCGGACGCGGGCTGCGCGTGCGTCCAGTACCACCCGGACGCGCGACGGCGCAGCGCGCCGCGGGCGACGAGCACGTCGAGGAGACCGCGCACGGCGTCGGGGTCGCCGAAGGCCGCGAGGTCCTCGGAGCGCAGCGGGTTCTCGGCCGCTGCCGCACACAGGTGGGGCGCGAGGACGTACGGGTTGGCGGGGTCGAACACGGTCGCCTCGAGCGGGGCGTCGAACACGGCCTCGGGGTGGTGCACGAGGAACGTGTCGAGCGGGTCCTCCCGTGCGACGAACGCGACGAGGCCGTCCGCGCCCGCGCGCCCGGCGCGGCCCGCCTGCTGCCACACGGACATGCGGGTGCCCGGCCAGCCCGCGATGAGGACGGCGTCGAGGCCGGAGATGTCGACGCCGAGCTCGAGCGCGTTGGTCGTCGCGAGGCCCAGGACGTCGCCCGTGCGCACGGCGTCCTCGAGCTCGCGCCGCTCCTCGGGCAGGTACCCGCCCCGGTAGGCGGCGACGCGCCGCACGAGCCGCGGGTCGACGACGCGCACGCTGTCCTGCGTCTGGACCGCGACCGACTCCGCCCCGCGGCGCGAGCGCGTGAACGCGAGCGTGCGCGCGCCCGCGATGACGAGGTCCGCGAGCAGGTCCGCGACCTCGGCCGTCGCGCTGCGCCGCGGGTGCTCGGCTGCGGCGTCCACGGCCGTCGGGACCGTCGGGTCGTCGTCGTGCCCCTCGGCGGGACCGGCGTCGGTGGCCGCGTCGAAGCCCACGACGACGGGCGGCTCCCACAGCGCGAACGTCTTGCGCCCCGCGGGCGACGTGTCCTGCGCGACCGTCACGACGTCGTCGGGCTCGACGCCCACGAGGCGTGCGGCGCTCGTCGCAGGGTCGGCGGTCGTGGCCGACGCGACGACGAACGTCAGCGGCCGGTCACCCTCGCGCGCGTAGTGCGCGGCGAGGCGCCGCAGCCGCCGCAGGACGAGCGAGACGTGGGCGCCGAACACCCCGCGGTAGGCGTGGCCCTCGTCCACGACGACGTACCGGAGGTCACGCAGGAGCCGGGACCAGCCGCGATGGTTCGGCAGGAGCGCGAAGTGCAGGAAGTCCGGGTTGGTGAGCACGACGTCGGCGTGCTCGCGGACCCAGCGCCGCTCGTCCTGCCCGGTGTCGCCGTCGCACGTCGCGACCCGCACGTCGCGCGTCCCGGCCGCGTCGAGCAGCCGCTGGAGCCCCGAGAGCTGGTCGGCGGCGAGCGCCTTGGTGGGCGAGAGGTAGAGCACGGCGCCGCGTCGGGCGACCGACTCGATGCGGCCGGGGTCGAGGAGGCGCGCGGCGGCGTCGGCCCGGACCGAGGAGAGGGCGGGGAGCCAGAACGCGAGCGACTTGCCGGAGCCCGTCGAGGTGGCGAGCGCGACGTGCCGGCCCGACCACGCGGCGTCGGCCGCCGCGACCTGGTGCTCCCACGGGCGGTCGACGCCGAGCGCGCGGTAGCCCGCGACGAGCGACGCGTCGGCCCACGCCGGCCACTCGGCCTGGGTGCCGGCCCGCGCGGGCAGCTCGCGCACGTGCAGCAGCCGTTCGTCGCGTCGCCCGCCCGCGCGCAGCACGTCGAGCAGGGCCGCGCTCGTCGGTCGCAGGGAGGTGGGGGAGGGGGCGTGCGGCACGCCTCCGAGTCTCCCACCTCCGGCCCATCCTTCGGCCCGACGGCGGCCGTGCGCGGGACCTCCGGCCCTCGCGCGGCGCGCACCGCGCGGCCGAGGATCGACCCATGGGAGCGGTGCGCGGGGTCCGGGTCGTGGCGACGACGGCGCTGGCCGTCGGGGCGCTCCTGCTCACCCGGCGCATGACCCAGACGTGGGGCACGTGGGAGGGCGAGCACGAGTGCGTGCTCCCGGGCGACGACCTCGTGCCCGACGCGCGTGCCGTCGTCGCGACGCGGGCGGTCACGGTCGACGCTCCGCCGGCGCAGGTCTGGCCGTGGCTCGTGCAGTTCGGCCAGGGCCGCGGGGGCTTCTACTCCTACGACGCGCTCGAGAACCTCGTGGGGCTGGGCATCCGGAGCGCGGACGCGATCGAGGAGCGCTGGCAGGGGCTGGCGGTCGGCGACGACGTCCACCTCGCCGACGAGGTCGCCCTGCGCGTCGCGCTCCTGGAGCCGGGCTCGCACCTCGTGCTGCTCGGCGCCCCCGGGCCGGGACAGCCGGACACGATGCCGTTCCGGTTCTCGTGGGCGTTCGTCGTCCGCCCGCTCCCGCCGGCGGTGGACGGCACACCGAGGTCGCGCCTGCTGGTCCGCGAGCGCTACCTCCCGCTCGGCACCGCAGGCCGGGCCACGGTCGAGGCGCTCCAGCCGGTGAGCTTCCTCATGACGCAGAAGATGCTGCGCGGCATCCGCGCCCGCGCCGGCCGCGGCTGACGCGGAACGAGCCACTCGCCGCCCCCGCCCCCGCTACCGCTAGGACTGCCGACCAGGACGATCGTGGCCGCCCGAACAGGTGGTCCTGGTCCGTCCGACGCGCAGGACGAGCCAGGACCACCCGTTCGGCGGCTGGGGGAGGGACGTCAGCCGCGGAAGATCTCCGTCACCGCGCGGGAGAGGTACCACGGGTCGACGACCGCCGTCAGCTCGCGTGCGGAGTGCATCGAGAGGATGGGGACGCCGACGTCGACCGTGCGGATGCCGAGGCGGGTCGCCGTGAGCGGGCCGATCGTCGAGCCGCACGGCACGGTGTTCTTGGACACGAACTCCTGGCTCGGCACGCCCGCCCGTGCGCAGGCCCGCGCCCAGGCCGCCGCGCCGTGCGCGTCGGTCGTGTAGCGCTGGTTCGCGTTGATCTTGAGGATCGGCCCGCCGCCCGCGAGCGGTCGGTTCGCGGGGTCGTGGCGCTCCGGGTAGTTGGGGTGCACCGAGTGCCCGACGTCGCTCGACACGCACAGCGAGGCGGCGAGCTGGCGGTGCCGCTCCTCGGGCGTCGCGCCGAGGCCGGTCGCGATCCGGTCGAGCACGTCCGCGAGGAACGGGCCCGACGCGCCGGAGCGTGACTCGGAGCCGATCTCCTCGTGGTCGAACGCCGCGAGCACGGGGATCACGTCCCCCTCGACGGGGGCGTCCGGCGTCCCGGCGACCTCGAGCAGCGCGACGAGCCCGGCGTGCACGGAGAGCAGGTTATCGAGACGGCCCGACGCGAGGAACGCGCCGTGCGCGCCGAACACGCGTGGCGCCTGCGTGTCCGCGACGACGACGTCGTAGCCCGCGACCTCGCTCGCCCGGACGCCCGCGTGGTGCGCGAGCTCGGCGACGACGTCCCCGCCGCCCGGCCCGGCACCCGCGCCCACCGCGTCCGACCCCGCCGGGCCGGCCGCCGACGCCAGCCCCCACACCGGCTGCGTGTGCTGCTGCTTGTCGAGCGCGAGCCCGTCGTTCGCGGCGCGGTCGAGGTGGATCGCGAGCTGCGGGATGCGCAGCAGCGGCCCCGTGCGCACGAGGTGCTCCACGCCGTCGGACGTCACCAGGCGCCCGGCGAGCTCCAGCTCGCGGTCGAGCCACGAGTTGAGCAGCGGCCCGCCGTAGATCTCGACGCCCGCCTGCCACCAGCCCTCGCGCACGACGCCGGGCCGCGGCTTGAGCTTGAAGCCGGGAGAGTCGGTGTGGGCGCCGAGGATCGCGAACGGCGTCGTCGCGGTCGCGCCCGCGGGGACCGCCCAGGCGATCACCGCACCGTCCCGCACGACGACGTACCGCCCGCCCGCGCGCCCGTCGCCCTCGCTGCCGGTCGCGGGCGGCCACGCCGCCGTCTCGTCGAGCCGCTCGAAGCCGGCGGCCTCCAGGCGGCGCGCGACCTCGTGGGCCGCGTGGTACGACGACGGGGACGCCTCGACGAACGTCGCCAGGTCGTGCGCGTGCGCGAGCGCGCGCTCGTGCAGGGTCGGGTCGGTCACGGGGGTGCTGGGCGTGGACACAGGCTCCACCCTACGCACGCCCAGGAGCGCTCCGTAGGGTGGTCGGGCTGCGGGGGTGCCGCGGCGCCGCCCGAGGAGAGGGGAGTCCGCATGACCTGGATCGTCCTGCCGGGGCTGGCCCTGGCCCCCGAGGACTTCGCCCCGCTCGCGGACGGGCTCGCCGTCGCGGGCGCCGACGACGTCCGCGTCCTCGACGCGTGGCGCACGCCCGTCACCGGCCCGGTCGACGCCGTGCGGGCGGCCCTGGGCATCGACGGCTCCGGGCCGGTGGACCTCGTCGGGCACTCCGTCGGCGGGCTCACCGCGGTCGAGTGGGCGCTGCTCCACCCGGACGAGGTCCGCCGTCTCGTGCTGCTCGACCCGACGAGCCCCTGGGAGGCCCACCTCCCGGCCCTGCACACCGAGCGGGTCTCGGCCCGTGCCGGCACCGCGGCGGTGGACGTGCTCGCGACCGGTCTGGCCGTGACGGGCCCGGCGCTGCGCCGCGCGGGCGTCCGCGTGGTCGCGCGCAGACCGGACCGCCTCCGGCCCGACGTCGCACGCGCTCGCTACGGGTCGCGCGAGGCGTGGACGACGCTCGCCCACCAGTGGTTCGCGAGCTGGGAGCAGGCACCGCGGGTGCGCGCCCTGCTCGACGACGGTCGCGGACTCCCGCCGACGGCCGAGCCCGTGCTCGTGACCGGGCTCCGGGCGAGCGCGCGCTTCCTCCGCGAGCAGCGCGAGCTGTCCGACCGGCTCGCCGTCCCGCGCGTCGGGCTCGCGGGCGAGGGGCACCTGTTCCCGCTCACCCGGCCCGACGTCGTCGCCCGCCTCGCGGCGGGCGCTCACCGCACGGAGCGGCGGACGCCGGGCGCGCCGCACGGGCACGCCCGGCCCTGACCGGCCCGGATCGGCACGGGTCAGGTGATCGTCAGCCGGACCGGTGCCGAGACGAGCCAGCCCTTGTAGAGGCTGCCGCCCGCGGTCTCGGCGCCCCACGACCCGTCGACCTGCTGCAGGGCGTACCGCGTGATCATCCACGGGTGCACGACCTGCACCGTGTACTCGCCGGGCGGCAGCGACGTGTCCGAGGGCAGCCCCCACTCGCACGCCACCGCGGTGGTGACGACGTGGTCGAGCGGCTCGGTCGCGCCCGGCTCGAGGCCGGCGTACGCCTCGGAGTCGGTGGCCGGCACGGTCGAGCTGACGATCACCCCGTCCTGGGCGACGACGTACGCCCGGAGCCAGCGGAAGTCGACCGTCTCGGTGCGCGCCGTGGGGAGCCCGGCGAGCCGGGCGGCGAGGGTGACCTCGGTCCCGCCCGCCACCGAGAGGGCCCCGGGGGTCTCGAGCCGTGCGAGGAGCTCGTCGCCGGTCGGGGCGGGCGCGGGCATGCCGCACTGGAGGTCCTCGTACGACGGCGCTCCAGGGAACGTCGTCGTCGGTCCTGTGAAGGCCCCGGGCACCGGGTCCGGGGTCTGCGAGGACGCGGACGGTCCCGCGTCGGGGTCGGCCGAGACCGTGAACGGCACCGACGGCGTCACGAGCCAGCCGTCGAAGAGCGGCTCGCTCGACCCGTCGGCGGCGGTCACGGGCTCGCCCCAGGCGCCGTCGCGCTCCAGCGCGTACGACGACACGACCCAGGGGACGACGACCGCGAGCTCGTAGTCGCCCGGCGGCAGCGAGGGCGAGTGCTCGGTGTCACCGTCGGGGTCGCACGAGGCGAACGAGTCGACCGAGGTGGCGAGGTCGAGCACGTCGCCCTCGGCGAGGTCGACGGGCGTCGCGCCGTCGAGGTTCGTGGGCGTCAGGGACGACACGACGAGGCCGTCCTGCACGACGACGTACCCGGTGAGCCCGGCCGGGTCCAGGACGCTCACGCGCGCGGCCGCGTCGACGGACACGCGCCCCGTGACCTCGACGAGGTCGGAGGACGCCACGGTGACGGCGGCCGGGTCGACCGACGCCGTCGCCAGCACGTCGGTGCTCGTCGCCGTGGGTGCGGGCGCGCCGCACCGGAGAGCGTCGGTCGTGACGGGAGAGGGGAACGCGGCCCGGTACGTGGGTGCCGGGCTCGGCGTGGGCTCGGGGGTCGGGGCGGGAGCGGGCAGGACGGGGCGCGGGTCCTCGGCGAGCAGGGCGTTCGCGCCGACGCCCGCGGCGGCGACGGCGAGCACGGTGGCCGCGCCGACCAGGACGGCACGGCGACGGCGGACGTGGCGCACGCCGTCGCGGACGAGACCGGCGGACGTCGCGTCGTCGGTCTGGGGGACCACCTCGTCGGCGACCGACCGCAGCACGACGTCGAGGTCGACGGGGCCGGGGTTCGTGGGGCGGTTCATCGCGCACCTCCAGGGGCGGACGGGGCGCTCCCGCGGACGGGAGCCGTGACGGGCAGGTCGTCGTCGGCGACGCGCAGCGGGCCGAGCCGCGCCGCGAGCTTCGCGTTCGCGTCGCTCAGGTACCGCTTGACGGCGCCCTCGCTCAGCGCGAGCCGTTCGGCGACGTCCCGGACGGTGAGGTCGGAGAAGTAGCGCAGGACGACGCACGCGCGCTCGCGGGGCGCGAGCGCGCCGAGCGCCTCGACGACGTCGACCCGCGCCTGGACGACGGGCTCGACGCGGTCGGTGGGGACGGGCGGGGCGAGCAGGTGGCGCACGCCGTCCCAGCGGCGCCGCCGTCGGGTGCCGTCGAGGAACCCGCTGAGGACCGCGCGTCGCACGTAGCTCTCGGCGAGCGCGAAGTCGGTCGCCCCGCGGCCCCGCCGGAACGTCCGGAACAGGGCGTCCTGCACGAGGTCCTCCGCATCCGTGACGTCTCCCGTGAGGAGATAGGCGTAGCCCACGAGGGCACGACGCCGTGTGCGGACGATCTCGTCCAGCACCTCTTCCCATCGCGCCATCGCGACCGCCTCCCCCGCTCCTGGAACCACTCTTGCCCTTCTCAACGACGGGGTCGAGGGTTTCGTTGGGGTGGCGGAGCTCGCGGTTCGGGGCGGCTCACGACCGGTCGGTGCGCCGTGTTTGTGACGTCCTGCACGAGTGGTCGTGACGTGCGCCACACGTGCGTAGACTCACCCCCATCGCTCCGGCAGGGGACCGGCGCGACGGTCGCGCGGTTCGTCAAGGAGGACGGATGCTCACGCTCGGTTCGGAAAGTCTCACCATCGTCACCGTCATCGCGGTGATCGCGCTCGTCGCGCTGGTCTTCGCGTTCGTCCTGCGCAGACAGGTCCTCGCCGCGAACGAGGGCACGGCGAAGATGCAGGACATCGCCCAGGCCGTGCAGGAGGGCGCCGGGGCCTACCTGAGCCGCCAGTTCCGCACGCTCGCGCTGTTCGCGGTGATCGTGTTCGGCCTGCTGTTCCTCCTGCCGGGCGACGGCGGCATCCGCGTGGGGCGCTCGGTCGCGTTCCTCGTCGGCGCCGGGTTCTCGGCGGCGATCGGCTACCTCGGCATGTGGCTCGCGGTGCGCGCGAACGTGCGCGTCGCGTCGGCCGCGACCCGGCCGGGCGGACGCACCGAGGGCGCGCGCATCGCGTTCCGGACGGGCGGCGTCGTCGGCATGTCGGTGGTCGGCCTCGGCCTGCTCGGCGCCGCGGGGGTCGTGCTCGTCTACAAGGGCGACGCCCCGGCCGTGCTCGAGGGCTTCGGCTTCGGCGCCGCGCTGCTCGCGATGTTCATGCGCGTGGGCGGCGGCATCTTCACCAAGGCGGCCGACGTCGGCGCGGACCTGGTCGGCAAGGTCGAGCAGGGCATCCCCGAGGACGACCCGCGCAACGCCGCGACGATCGCGGACAACGTGGGCGACAACGTGGGCGACTGCGCCGGCATGGCCGCCGACCTCTTCGAGTCGTACGCCGTGACGCTCGTCGCGGCGCTCATCCTGGGCAAGGCCGCGATGGGCGAGGAGGGCCTCGTCTTCCCGCTCGTGGTCACCGCGATCGGCGCGCTCGTCGCCGTGCTCGGCGTGTTCATCACGCGCGTGCGCGGCCAGGAGAACGGCCTCAAGGCCATCTACCGCGGGTTCTACCTCTCGGCGCTCATCGGCGCGGTGCTCGCCGCCGTCGCCGCGTTCGTCTACCTGCCCTCGTCGTTCTCGGCGCTCGACGGCACCGCGGACCTCGGCGACCTCTCGGGCCTCGCGGCCGACCCGCGCGTCGTCGCGAGCCTCGCGGTCGTCATCGGCATCGTCCTCGCGGGCATCATCCTGTGGATCACGGGCTACTTCACCGGCACGACGTCCAAGCCGACCCTGCACGTGGCCGCCACCTCCCGCACGGGCGCGGCGACGGTCGTCCTGTCCGGCATCGGCGTCGGGTTCGAGTCCGCGGTGTACACGGCGGGCGTGATCGCCGCGGCGATCTGCGGCCTGTTCCTCCTCGCGGGCGGCTCGGTCTGGCTCGCGCTGTTCCTCGTCGCGCTCGCCGGGTGCGGGCTGCTCACCACGGTCGGCGTCATCGTCGCGATGGACACGTTCGGCCCGGTCTCGGACAACGCGCAGGGCATCTACGAGATGTCGGTCGGCGAGTCGGGCGATGGCGACCCGGAGGCCGCGCAGATCCTCACGGACCTCGACGCGGTCGGGAACACGACGAAGGCCATCACCAAGGGCATCGCCATCACGACGGCGGTGCTCGCGGCGACCGCTCTGTTCGGGTCGTACGCCGACGCCGTGAGCCACGCGATGGCGGACGTCCAGACGGTCGGGAGCGGCCTCGTCACGGCGATGCTCGACTACGAGATCATCTCGCCGATCACGCTCGTGGGCGTGATCCTCGGCGCCGCGACGGTCTTCCTCTTCTCCGGTCTCGCGATCGACGCCGTGACGCGGGCCGCCGGGGCGATCGTCTTCGAGGTGCGCCGCCAGTTCCGCGAGCACCCCGGGATCATGACGTTCCAGGAGCGCCCGGAGTACGGCAAGGTCGTGGACATCTGCACGCGCGACTCGCTGCGCGAGCTCGCGACGCCAGGCCTGCTCGCCGCGTTCGCGCCCATCGCGGTCGGGTTCGGCCTGGGCGTCGGCCCGCTCGCCGGCTTCCTCGCCGGGGCGATCGGCGCGGGCGTCCTCATGGCGGTGTTCCTCGCCAACTCGGGCGGGGCGTGGGACAACGCGAAGAAGATCGTCGAGGACGGCGCCTACGGGGGCAAGGGCTCCGAGGCGCACGCCGCGACCGTCATCGGCGACACCGTCGGCGACCCGTTCAAGGACACGGCCGGCCCGGCGATCAACCCGCTCATCAAGGTCATGAACCTCGTGTCGGTGCTCATCGCCCCCGCGGTGGTGCTCATGAGCGTGCCTGCGGACGCGAACCACGCGCTGCGCATCGGCATCGCCGTGGTCGCGGCGGCGATCGCCTTCGGCGCGGTGATCATGTCCCGCCTGCGCGCGGCGCGGGTCGACCGCGAGGACTCGTCGGTCGAGCCGGAGCGGGTCGCGACCGGCGCCTGACCGGTCGCGGACCAGCGCACGAGGACGCCCGGGCCCGCGCGGCCCGGGCGTCCTGCCGCGCGGAGCCTCTCGCGTGCCCTCGGCCTACGGCCAGGCCTCCCGCCAGGCGTCGTAGAACACGTCGTCGTCGATCCGGGTCGGGTACGTGATCTCCCCGGGCACCGGGTCAGGCCCGGCGGTGAGCTCGACCGCGAAGTCGCCCCCCGCCGTGACCTGGACGGGCGTCCCCGCGGGAACCCGCACGGCGAGCTCGCGCGCGAGCGCCGCCACGTCCTCCTCGGTGAGCGGGGCGTGCTCGCCGAACTCGGCGCTCACCCGGTCGATCGCGGCGAGGCGAGCCAGCGCCGGGACCGCGGCGCCGACGTCCCGCACGTCGGCTGCGGTGAGCGGGCCCGGCGTACGACCGGCCACGACGGTGCGGAAGACCCACGGGCCCGGTTCGCCCGGGCCGGGGACGTCGTCGTTGGCGGCGAGCACCGACCCCAGGACCGCCGCGTCGGGGTCGTCGGCGAGCTCGTCGGCGAGCGCGACGGCAACCTCGACGTCGTCCACGCGGACCTCGAGCCCGTCCTGCGTGACCGTGACCGCGGTGACGTCGGGGCGTGCACCGAGCCGGACCGCGAGGTCGAGCGCCTCCGGCGAGGCGTCGGCGTCGGTGCCCTCGAAGGTCACGTCTCCACCCTGGACGACGAGCGCGCCGGCGATCTCGGGGGCGGTGGACCGGGCGAGGGCCTGCGCGTCGGCGACGCGGGCCGGGTCGACCACGCGCAGCTCGAGGCGCGGGTCCGGGGAGGTCACGAGCCGGGCCTCGGTGACGCCGTACTCGTCGTCGACGGCGCGGAGCGCGTCCAGCGCCGCGCTCGGGTCGTCCCCCGAGGCGACCTCGGCGACGAACGGTCCGGCGGTGACCACGACGTCGGTGCCCTCGAGCGGCTGCAGCTCGTCCCCGGGGAGGGCGAGGTCCGCGACGAGACGGGCGAACCGCTCGGGGTCGTCCAGGTCGACGCTCACCTCGCTCGTGCCGAGCTCGCCGCCGACGACGGCCGGGTCGTCACGGAGCGCGTTCCACGTGTCGAGGACGGCGTCGTTGCGCTCGCGGTCGGGACGGGCGCCGAGCGTCAGGTGCTCGACCTCGAGCGACCCGTCGACGCCGTCGTGCGCGTCGACGTACGCACCGAGCTCGTGGAACAGCTCGGCCACGCGCTCCGCGGACGTGCGGGGCTCGACGACGAGGGTCCCGTGCGCGGAGCCCGCGAAGGGCAGGTCGTTCGACGCGTCGGTCTCGACCTCGGCCACGTCGGGCGTGCCGCGCCAGTCGTCCTCGAAGCGCTGGGCCTTCGCCGACCCCGCGTTCAGCGCGCACGCCGAGGTGAGGCCGACGACGAGGACGGCGGCGCACGACGTGGCGAGGGTGCGCGGGGCGACGGTCACGGTCGCCGATCGTAGCGGGGGCAGGGCCGGGGCCCAGGCGCCCCGGACGCGGCCTGCCCTCAGCCCTTGACGGTGAACGGCGCGCGCAGCAGCGCGTCGTCGCGGGACGACGGGCCGACGCGGAGCTCGAACTCGCCCGGCTCGACGACCCGGCGGCCCTGGGCGTCGACGAGCGTGCAGTCCGCGACGGGCACCTCGAGGTCGACCGTCACCTGCTCGCCGGGCGCGAGCGCGACCTTGCGGTACGCCTTGAGCTCCTTCTCGGCCCACGTCACCGACGTGACCGTGTCGCTCACGTAGACCTGCACGGTCTCGCGGACGGGCCGTGCGCCGGTGTTGGTCAGCGTGACCTGGGCGCGGACGACGTCGTCGGGGCCGTGCACGGAGCCCAGGACGCGCAGGTCCGCGTAGTCGACCGTCGTGTAGCTCAGGCCCTCCCCGAAGGCGAACGCGGGGCGCTGCGTGAGGTCGGCGTACCGGTCGCCGTGCTGGCCGCGCACCACGTTGTAGTAGGTGGGCTGCTGGCCGGCGTGGCGCGCGAAGGAGATCGGGAGCCGCCCCTCGGGCTCGATCTGCCCGAGCACGAGCTCGGCCACCGCCTGCCCGCCGCGCATGCCGGGGTTCGCGGCCCAGACGATCGCGGCCGCAGCGTGGGCGGACGGCGGGAGGACGAGCGGCTTGGACGCGACGACGACGACCACGACGGGTGTGCCCGTCTCGACGAGCGCGTCGAGCAGCGCGACCTGGCCGCCGACGAGCTCGAGCGTCGCGGTCGACTTGCCCTCGCCGACGAGCTCGATCCGGTCGCCGACGACGGCGACGACGAGGTCCGCGTCGCGCGCCACGGCCACGGCCTCGGCGATCAGCGCGTCGTCGGGCTCGGCCGGCACGACGACCTGCGGGCGCGGCTGCCCGTCGGGGAACAGCTCGCCCTCCGGGTCGGGCTCGAGCGTGAGGATGTCGGCACCGCGCGCGTGCGTGACCGTCCAGCCCTCGGGGACGTGCGCGCGGAAGCCGTCGAGGACGGTCGTCGTCATCTCGCGCGGATGCCCGTCGGGCAGCCAGTCGGCCTGCCCCGACGCTCCGGCCCAGTCCCCGAGCTGCGTGTGGTCGTCGTCCGCGTTCGGCCCGACGACGGCGACCGTGCGCCCGCCCGTGAAGGGGAGCGTGCCGTCGTTCGTCAGCAGGACGAGCGAGCGGCGCGCGACCTCGAGGTTGACGGCCGTGTGCTCCGCCGAGGCGATGACGGCCTCCTGGCGCGCGACGTCGGGGCGTCGCGGGTCCTCGAACAGGCCGAGCCGGAACTTCAGCGTGAGGATGCGGCGGACCGCCGCGTCGATCGCCGACTCCTCGACGAGCCCGCGCTCGACCGCCTCCAGCGCGCCCTCGAAGAACCTCGGCGTCGTCATGACCATGTCGTTGCCCGCGCGGACGGCGGCGGCGGAGGCGTGCACGTAGTCGGGCTGGATGTGCTGCTCCCAGACCATGCGGCCGACGTTGTCCCAGTCGGTGACGAGCGTCCCGGTGTAGCCCCACTCTCCGCGCAGGACGTCGTCGAGCAACCAGCCGTTGACGGTGACCGGCACGCCGTCCATGGACTGGTAGCCGAGCATGAAGGTCGCGCAGCCCTCGCGGGCGACGCGCTCGAACGGGGGCAGGAACCAGGACCGGAGCTTGCGCGGCGAGATGTCGGCCTCGCTCGCGTCGCGGCCGCCCTGCGTCTCGGAGTAGCCGGCGAAGTGCTTGGCGGTCGCGAGGACCCCGGTCGGGTCCGCGAGACCCTCGCCCTGGTACCCGCGCACCATCGCCGACGCGAGCTCGCCGATGAGGTACGGGTCCTCGCCGAAGGTCTCGTCGACGCGGCCCCAGCGCAGGTCGCGCGCGATGCACAGCACCGGCGAGAACGTCCAGTGGATGCCGGTCGCGGCGACCTCGACGGCCGTGGCGCGGGCGACCTGCTCGACGAGGTCGGGGTCCCACGTGGCCGCCATGCCGAGCTGCGTGGGGAAGATCGTCGCGCCGACCCAGAAGGAGTGGCCGTGGATGCAGTCCTCGGCGACGAGCAGGGGGATGCCGAGCCGGGTCTGCCCGGTGAGCGCGTGGGCCTCGAGCACGTTCTGCGGGGACGTGTGCAGCAGCGACCCCGCGTGCTTGTCCAGGACCGCCGGGCCGACGCCGTCGCGCGCGTCGAGCTGCAGCATCTGCCCGACCTTCTCGGGGAGCGTCATCCGCGCCAGGAGGTCCTCGACGCGGTCGGCCACGGGCAGCGCAGGATCGAGGTAGGGGAGGGTGCTCACGGACGGTCCTTCCACGGCGACGGCGACGGTTCCCGGGTGCGCGTCGAGCGGTCACCGCTCACGCTCGGGAGCCCGGGCGCGGCCACTCTACCGGTAAAACTGAATAACCGGTAAGTAAGTTTGGGTGCTCAGTGCCAGTGGTCCAGGAAGCGCGCGACCGTCTCCGTCGCGTGGTCCAGCACGCGCCCGTCCTCCGCCGCCGCCGCGGACAGCAGCGCCGCGTCGACGACGTGCGCCACCAGGTCGACGTCCGACACGTGCGCGTGCCCCGACGCGTCCAGCACGGTCTGCGCCGCGGCGAGCAGGCGCGGCCGCGACGCGCGCATGATCGGCCGGAGCGCCGGGTCGCGCATCGCCGTCAGCATCGGGTCCAGCCGCACGTCGACCACCGTGTCGTCCACGTGCGGGGCGTACAGCGTCTCGATCAGCTCGCGCGCGGTCGCCGCGCTCGAACGACGCTCCCGCGACAGCGCGTCCGCCCGGTCCTGCGCCGCCGTCGCGCGCACGTCCTCCGCGGCCTCGACCGCCGTCGAGACCAGCGACGCGCTCGTCGGGAAGTAGTACGACGCCGAGCCCTGCGGCACGCCCGCCGCGCGCGCCACCCGGCGGTGGGTCACGGCGCCGAAGCCCTCCTCGATGAGCAGGTGCGCCGCCGCCTCCACCATCGCGCGCTGTCGTTGCGCGCTGCGCCCCTGCACCGTGGCGCGCGCCCCGTGCGCCGGGTCGTGGACCGTCCCGGCCCCCGCGTTCCCCCCGTCGTGCCGCGCCGCCCGGTCGATGGTGCCCGCTCCGTCGTCCACGCTGCCATCGTAGTGAGGCCGACACCGCGCGCCCGGAGACCCGGTACGCCGAGGTAGAGCCCTGGTAGCGCGAGGTAGAGCCGTGGTTGGCCGAGGTAGAGCCGTGGTTTTTGTGTTCGACGGCGTGTGGTCGGGTGGGGTGGGCGGGGTGGGTGGTGGTGCCGCGTCTACCATCCGCCGCTCGTTCCTCGCGGCTCCCGCCAGGCCCG
>NZ_JBQEMZ010000021.1:0-63506 GCF_052044445.1 Cellulosimicrobium sp. 22598 | reverse complement strand
GACCACGGCGAGCAGCCGACGCCATCCTCACCAGCCGATCCCAGACCAGCCACCGCAAGACTCACAGCTCTACCTCGGCGGGGCCGCGGCTCTCTCGTTCAGCCGACGAACGACTCCAGCTCGGCGCGGTCGACGGCGTCGCGGTGGATGAGGGCCTTGACGTCCTCCATGCGGTCCCAGACGTTGACGGCCATGCCGGCCTCGACGCGGCCGTCCTTGAGCCAGAACGCGACGAGCTCGCGGTCGGGGACCGAGCCGGAGACCACGACCTCGTCGTAGGCCTCGGGGCCGGCGACGAAGCCGAGGTACTCCATGCCGACGTCGTACTGGTCGGAGAAGAAGTACGGCAGCTCGGGGTAGGGGTCGGTCGCGCCGAGCATCGCGCGCGCGGCGTGCGGACCCTGGTTGAGGGCCGTCGCCCAGTGCTCGACGCGCACCGACCGCCCGTAGCGCGCGGACGGGACGCTCGCGATGTCGCCGGCGACGAAGACGTCGGGGTCGGTGGTCTGGAGCGTCGCCGAGGCGACGACGCCGCCCGTCGAGGAGTCGAGCGCGAGGCCCGCGTCCCGGGCGAGCCCGATGTTCGGGACCGCGCCGACGGCGACGAGCACGAGGTCGGCGTCGACGTGGGTCCCGTCGGCGAGGTCGACGCCCGTCGCGCGGCCGCCTGAGCCCGAGATGCCCGTGACCTGGGCGCGGCGGTGGAGGTGGACGCCGTGGTCGGCGTGGACCTGCCCGTACAGCTCGCCCATCTCCGGGCCGAGGACGCGCTCGAGCGGGTGCGTGCCGAGCCCGATCACGGTGACGTCCAGACCGAGCGTGCGGGCCGACGCCGCGACCTCGAGCCCGATCCACCCGTCGCCGACGATGACGAGCCGCCCCGCGCCGCCGTCGTGGGCGGCGCGCAGCGCGGCGGCGAGCGCGTCGCTGTCGTCGACCGTGCGCAGCTCGTGGACGCCGTCCAGGTCGAGGCCGGGCAGCGAGATCCGGCGCGGGGCCGATCCCGTGGCGAGCAGCAGCTTCTCGTACGGCAGGGTCCGGCCGTCGGCGAGGGACACGCTCCGGCCCGCGAGGTCGACGGCGGTCGCGTCGGTCCCGGTGAGGAGCTCGACGTCGTGCTCGGCGTACCAGTCCGCGGAGAGGGGGAACACCGACTCGCGCTCCGCCTCGCCGCGCAGGTAGTCCTTCGACAGCGGCGGCCGCTCGTACGGCCGGTGCCGCTCGCGCGCGACGACGGTCAGCCCGCCGTCGTAGCCCTCGTCGCGCAGCGTCTCGACGGCCTTCGCGGCGGCGAGCCCTCCTCCGACGACGACGTGACGTCCAGCGCTCATCAGAACCTCCGCGGTGACTCGGTGCCCCGGACTCGGGCGGACCGCCCCAGTCTCGCGCGATCGTGTGCGAGGTGCGAGGTGCGAGGTGCGAGGTGCGGTGGCAGGTGGCGGCACGGCCCTGGACACGGCGCACGCCGGTTCGCGCTGCCGCGCCGTGGCAGCGTTCATGCGTTTCGCGTGACGCCCCGTGCGGTGCGCACGGGCAGGCTGTCCACGACAGCACCGTCGTGCACCGCGCGGCGGTCCCCGCGCGGAGGAGGTGCCGTGAGCATCGTCGTCGGCGCGATCGTGACCGCCGTCGTCGTCGCCGTGGCGGTCGCCACGATGCTCCTCGTCCGGCGGCGTGCACCGGCCGGCAGCCGGTTCAGCGACGGCGACCGGGCGTCCGGGGTCTTCGGGGTGGTCGCCACGGGCTTCTCCGTGCTCCTGGGCTTCATCGTCTTCCTCGCCTTCGAGTCGTACGACGAGGCGAGGAGCGGCGCCGAGGCCGAGGCGCGGAGCGTCGTGCAGCAGCTGGAGACCGCGCAGTTCTTCGCCCCCGACGACGCGGCGCGGCTCTCCGGTGAGCTCGTCTGCTACGCCCGGTACGTCGTCGCGAACGAGTGGGAGCAGATGGCGGACGGCGAGCTCGGCGAGGCCGTCAACCCGTGGGGGGTCGCGCTCTACCGGACCGTGCGCGACGTCGTCCCCGCGTCGGACACCCAGCAGTCCGCCTACGACCGGTGGATGGACCAGACCGCGGCCCGCGAGGACGCCCGCCAGTCCCGTGTGCACGGCGCGGAGGGCCTGATCCCGCTGCCGCTGTGGCTCGTCCTCTTCGTCGTCTCCGCGACCGTCTTCGTCTTCCTGCTCTTCTTCGCCGACTCCGCGGAGCGTGCCGCGACGCAGGGCCTGCTCATGGGCAGCGTCACGCTCGTCATCACGCTCTTGCTGTGCCTGCTCGCGTTCTTCGACCATCCGCACGGGCACCAGGTCGGCAAGCTGCAGCCGACGGCGATGGAGCGCGCCCTCGTCCTCCTGGTGGGGGAGGCGGAGGCGGCCGGGGTGACGATCGACCCACCGTGCGACGCCGCCGGGACGGCGACCGGCCTCGGTGCGGGCCGGTCTTGAGGACGGGGTCGGGGAGCGGGGACGCCTCTGTCGACGGACATGACGAAGGCCCGGAATCGTGGCGATTCCGGGCCTTCTGCCTGGTCGGGGTGACAGGATTTGAACCTGCGACCTCTTCGTCCCGAACGAAGCGCGCTACCAAGCTGCGCCACACCCCGGTTGCTCGTCCGCACGACGATCGACGAGGAGTCCTCGTCTTCCGCGCGGGAAGCCTGCTCAGAATAGCCGACGAAGTGCCGTGCGACGAAACTCGATTCCCGTGACCCCGGCGACACCCGGTGCGCGCCCTCGCGGTGAGGGCGCGCGCACCGCGGTCAGCGTGCCGTCAGGGTGAGCAGCGTCGCCTCGGGTCGGCACGCGAACCGCACCTGCGCGTACGGCGAGGTGCCCGCTCCGGCGGAGACGTGGAGCCACGTCGAGTCCTCGCCGCCCGGTGCGTCGGGCCGCGCCACGGGCCAGCCGTGCAGGCCCTTGGCCCGCCGTCGGTCGATGTCGCAGTTCGTGACGAGCGCGCCGAACCCGGGCACGCAGAGCTGCCCGCCGTGGGTGTGGCCCGCGAGGATCAGCTCCGCGGCGTCGTCGTGCATGGCGTCCAGGACGCGCCGGTACGGGGCGTGCGTGACCCCGACGCGGAGCACCGGTCCGTCGCTCGACGGCGCCTCGGGGCCGTCGTGGCGGCCGTCCGGCGCGGTGGGCGCCGGGAAGACGTCCCGGTCGAGGTGGGGGTCGTCCACGCCGACGAGGTCGAGGCGGACGCCGCCGACCTCCAGGACGTCGCGACGGTTCGTGAGGTCGACCCAGCCCGCGTCACGCATCGCCGCGGCGAGCTCGCCCGCGGGCAGCAGGCGTGCCTGGGACGCGAACGGCACGCGCGCGTCCGGCAGGAGGTACCGCGCCGGGTTCTTGGGGACGGGCGCGTAGTAGTCGTTCGACCCCATGACGAAGGCTCCGGGAGCCGACAGCAGCGGCTCGAGCGCGTGCAGCAGGGGTTCGAGCGAGTCGACGTGCGCGAGGTTGTCGCCCGTGTCGACGACGAGGTCCGGCTCGAGCTCGGCGAGCGAGCGCACCCACTCGATCTTGCGCCGCTGGCTGGGGACCAGGTGGAGGTCCGAGACGTGGAGCACCCGCAGGTCGGGCGTGCCGGCGGGCAGCACGGGCACGGTCACCCGGCGGAGCGTGAAGAGCTTGGTCTCGACGTGCGCGTACGCGACGCCGGCCAGACCGACTGCGGCGAGCGCACCGAGCCCGCGCAGGGCCCGGCGCGGGCCGGCGGCGCTCAGCCGTTCCCCCCGCCGCCGAGGTTGCCGAACCACTCGCCGAGGTCGACGTCGTCGCGGCCGGCCCCGTTTCCGCGGTCACCGCGGTCGCCACGGCCTCCGCCGGCGTCGGCGTCGGGCGCGTCGCCGCCGCCCTGGTCGCCGCCGCCCTGGTCACCACCCTGGTCGCCGCCGCCCTGGTCGCCGCCGCCGCCACTCTCGGGGGTCGTCGGCGCCGTGGGGGGCGGGGCGGGCGCGTTGATCCGCTTCCAGTCCGGGTCGGCGAAGCCCGGGGCGGGCTGGCCGGCGAGGATCTGGTTCATGTAGTCGCGCCAGGTCGGTGCGGCCAGGCTCGAGCCGTACCAGTACGAGCGGGTCTTCCCGTTGATCGTGAAGCGCCCGTTCATCGGCACGTCGCTCTCGGCGTTGCCGATCCACACGGCGGTGACGACCTGCGGGGTGTACCCGATGAACCACGTGTGCGTGTTGTTGTTCGCCGTGCCGGTCTTGCCGGCGGCAGGACGCCCGTCGGCGAGACCGTTGCCGCGCCCGGAGCCCTGCGTGAGCACCTGCTGCAGCGCGTAGGTGACCGTGTTCGCGACCGTCGGGTCGATGGCGTTGGGCTGGCAGTTCGCGGACGGCACCGGGAGCTCCTGGCCGTCGGAGTCGAGGACCTTGGTGATCGCGACGGGCGAGCAGTACGTGCCGCCGCTCGCGAACGTCGCGTACGCCGCGGCCATCTGCAGCGGGGAGGAGTTCTGGGTGCCGAGGATCATCGACGCGTTGATGTCGATGTTGCCCTCGTCCCGGATCATCGACGGCTGGAACCCGGCAGCCTTCGCGGTGGTCGCGATGCCGCACAGGTCGAGCTTGCTCGCCATCGTGGTGTACGCGGTGTTGACGGAGTTGAACGTCGCCTTGAGGACCGACATCGACCCGCTGCCGGGCCCGTCGGAGTTCGCGGGGGTCCACTTCTCGTTCCCGAGCCGCGTGCAGCTCGCGTGGAAGTCGCGGTTGATCGTCCAGGTGCGCTTGTTGGCGCTCACGGTCTCGTAGAGCGAGTGCCCCTGGTTGAGCCACTCGGCGAGCACGAACGGCTTCCACGTCGAGCCGGGGGAGAACCCGTTGGACGACCCGTGGGCCTGGTCGACGCTGTAGTTGACCGCCGTCGTGTTCGGCGCGGGCTCCTGGGTGTTGTCGAACGCGCGATTCTGCGCCATCGCGAGGATCTTGCCGGTCCCCGGCTCGACGGTGACGATCGCGTCCTCGATCTGGCTCGGGTCGTCCGCCGGGACCGCCGCCGAGGCGTGCTGCTCTGCCGCTGCCTGCATGGCGGGGTCGAGCGTCGTGTAGATGTCGAGGCCGCCGCGGTAGAGCAGCGTCTGGCGCTCCTCCTTGGTCTCGCCGAACACCGGGTCGGACATGATGATCTTCGTGACGTAGTCGCAGAAGAACGCCGATCCGCCGGATGCCTGGCAGCCCGCCTCAAGCGGCTGGACGGAGAGCGTGTCGGCGATCGGACGGGCGCGGCCCGTGTCGTACTCCTCCCGGGTGATGTACCCCTGCTGGTACATCTGGTTGAGCACGATGTCGCGCCGCTTCTGGGCGTTCTCCGGCTCCGTGGTCGGGTCGTACGTCGACGGCGCCTTGGTGATCCCCGCGATCGTCGCGGCCTCGACGTAGTCGAGATCGATCGCGCTCTTGTTGAAGTAGTGCCGCGCCGCCGTCTCCACGCCGTAGACCGAGCGGCCGAACTGCGCGATGTTGAGGTACCCCTGGAGGATCTCCTCCTTGGTCATCTTCTTCTCGAGCGCGATGGCCAGCTTGGCCTCGCGCGCCTTGCGCCCGAGCGACTTCTCGTTGGCCTCGTAGAGCGCCATGGTGTCGTTCTCGCGGACCGCCTGCTCGATGAGCACGTTCTTCACGTACTGCTGCGTGAGCGTCGAGGCGCCCTGGGTGTCGCCGCCCGTGATGTTGTTGACGACCGCGCGGGGGAGACCCTCGACGTCGACGCCGCCGTGGTCCCAGAAGCGCTTGTCCTCGATCGCGATGACCGCGTTCTTCATCGCGTCCGAGACCTGGTCCAGCGGGACCACGATGCGGTTCTCGGTGTAGAACGTCGCGAGGCGCGTCGTGCCGTCGTTGGCGTAGATGCGCGACTGCTCGGACAGCGGGCCCGGCTCGAGGTCCGCCGGCAGCTCGTCGAACACCTCGACGGCGGTGTCGGTCGCCGTGTTCGCGCCGGCGGCGAGCGGGACGAGCAGTCCGGCCGCGAGGACGCCGCCGACGCCGGAGACCAGCACGAACGCCAGGAAGAGGGCGACGAGCTGGTACGCGTTGATCTGCCGGCCGCGAGGACGCACAGGGGAAGCCATGGTGCCAACCCTACGGGAGCGACCCTGGGAGGGCCCCGGGATCCCGGGGCTCGCGGGTGTGCGGGTTGTGTAAGCATCCCGCGGCGGTGCTCGCGGGTGATGCCCGCGGCGGCCGACTACGCTCGCCCCATGGCAACCACGTGGGAGTACGCGACCATCCCCCTCATCATCCACAACACCAAGGCCGTCCTCGACCAGTGGGGCTCCGACGGCTGGGAGCTCGTCCAGGTCGTCACGGGCCCTGACGGCAACGGCCTCGTCGCCTACCTCAAGCGCCCGACCGGGGAGAAGTAGTGGCGGGGTTCCCCGCCGGGACGATCGCCGCGCGCCTGACGGAGCTCGGCCTCGCCCTCCCGCCGGTGGCGGCGCCCGTCGCGGCCTACGTGCCCGCCGTGCGTTCGGGCCGGTACGTCCACACGTCGGGCCAGCTCCCGTTCGTGGACGGCGCCCTGCCCGCGACGGGCAAGGTCGGCGACGGCGAGGGGCTCGTCCCGTCCACCGAGGCCGCAGCCCTCGCGCGGCAGTGCGCGCTCAACGCGCTCGCCGCCGTGCACGACGTCGTCGGGAACCTCGACCAGGTCGCCCGCGTCGTGAAGGTCGTCGGGTTCGTCGCGAGCGACCCGTCGTTCACGGGGCAGCCCGGGGTGGTCAACGGCGCGAGCACCCTCCTCGGAGAGGTATTCGGCGAGGCGGGCGTCCATGCCCGCAGCGCCGTCGGCGTCGCGGTCCTGCCGCTCGACGCCCCGGTCGAGGTCGAGATCGTCGTGGAGCTCGCGGAGTAGCACCCTCTGCCGGCACGCGAACGGGGTCGGCGGCCAGGTCCTCGCGGACCCGGTCGCCGACCCCGTCCTCGTCGGTGCGGCGGTCAGCGCGCGCGGCGCTCCAGGCGGTCCATGTCGAGCAGGACGACGGCCCGGCCCTCGCGGCGCACCCAGCCGCGCGTCGCGAAGTCGGCGAGCGCCTTGTTCACGGTCTCGCGCGACGCGCCGACGAGCTGCGCGAGCTCCTCCTGCGTGAGGTCGTGCGCGACGCGGATGCCCTCGTCCGTCTCCTCGCCGAAGCGCGTCGACAGGTCCAGGAGCGCCTTGGCGACGCGGCCCGGCACGTCGGAGAACACGAGGTCGGCCAGCGTCTCGTTCGTGCGGCGCAGCCGGCGCGCGAGGGCGTTGAGCAGGTGCTTGGCGACGCTCGGGTGCTTCTCGATCCACTCGACGAGCTGGTCGTGCCCGAGCTCGTAGATGACGGAGTCGGCGACGGAGCTCGCGGTGGCGGTGCGGGGGCCCGGGTCGAACAGGGAGAGCTCGCCGAACATCTCGCCGGGGCCGAGGATCGACAGGAGGTTCTCGCGGCCGTCGTTGGAGCGGCGCCCCAGCTTGATCTTGCCGCTCGCGATCACGTAGAGGCGGTCGCCCGGCTCGCCCTCGCGGAACAGCACGTCGCCGCGGGAGAGCTCGATCTGCTGCATCGACTCGAAGAGGGTGCGCGTCTCGTCCGCGTCCATCGTCGCGAACAGGGGGGCGGAGAGCACAACGTCGTCGTCCACGCGGGGTGTCCTATCGTCTCGTCCTCGGAAATGTTCCAGGACAAGTCTGCCCTACGGCTGCAACTCGGGTGTCGGGGGCGGCGGCTACGGTGGGTCCGTGACCACCACCGAGCCGGCCCGCACGGGGGCGCCGAAGCCCGAGTCGCACCTCGCCCTCGTCCGGCGGGCGCGCCGCACCAACCGCGAGCTCGCGGTCACCTATCCGGACGCGCACTGCGAGCTGGACTTCACGACGCCGCTCGAGCTGCTCGTCGCGACCGTCCTGTCCGCGCAGACCACGGACAAGCGCGTCAACCTCACGACCCCGGCGCTGTTCGCGCGGTACCCGGACGCCGCGGCGTACGCGGGCGCGGACCGGGAGGAGCTCGAGGAGCTGCTGCGCCCCACCGGGTTCTTCCGGGCCAAGGCGCAGTCGGTCATCGGCATCGGCCAGGCGCTCGTCGAGCGCTACGACGGCGAGGTGCCGGGACGCCTGGAGGACCTCGTGACCCTGCCGGGCGTGGGTCGCAAGACGGCGAACGTCGTGCTGGGCAACGCGTTCGGCGTGCCGGGGCTGACGGTCGACACCCACTTCGGCCGGCTCGTGCGCCGTCTCGGCTGGACCACCGAGGAGGACCCGGTCAAGGTCGAGCAGGTCGTCGGCGGTCTCATCGAGAAGTCGGAGTGGACGATGCTCTCGCACCGGCTGATCTTCCACGGCCGGCGGGTGTGCTTCGCGCGCAAGCCCGCGTGCGGCGCGTGCACGATCGCCCGCTGGTGCCCGTCCTTCGGTGTCGGCGAGGTCGACCCGGTCAAGGCGGCGAAGCTCGTCAAGACGAGCTGAGGTCCCGGCTAGACGGCGCGCGGGAGCCAGTCGAGCAGCAGGTCCGTGACGGCGTCGGGCGCCTCCTCGGGGAGGTAGTGGCCGGCACCGTCCACGACCTCGAAGCGGAAGTCGCGGGCGAGCGCGGCGCCGTCGGCGTCGGCGAGGTCGCGTCGCACGAGGCCGTCCTCCTCGGCGTGGACCTGCAGCGCGGGGACGTCGATCGGGCGGCGGAGCGCGGCGAGGAAGCGACGGCCGTCCGGGCGAGGGGTCGAGCGCACCGCCCAGCGCAGCGACTCCATGGCGGTGTGCGCCGCGAACGGGATGCGCATGACCGTGCGGTACGTCTCGACGACGTCGGGCGCGAAGGGCGTGGCCGCCCCGGTCGCGAGCACCTCGGCCACGAGGTCGCCGCGGACGAGCGCGCGCTCGGGCAGCGTGGGCACCTGGTAGAACGCGAGCTGACGCAGCGCGGCGGGCGTGAGCAGGCGGCGGGCGGAGGTGTGCAGCCGCGCGGGGTGCGGCGCGGAGAACGCGGCGACGCCGGCCGTGACGGCGGGCTGGAGCGCGGCCATCGCCCAGGCGAGGCTTCCGCCCGTGCCGTGGCCCACGACGACGGCGCGTCCGGACCCGAGCGAGCGCACGACCCCCGCGATGTCGCGCGTGCGGGTCGGGGCGTCGTAGCCGATCGGCGGCTTGTCGGAGGCGCCGACACCCCGCACGTCCATCGCGGCGACGCGGTAGCCCGCCGCGGCGAGCGGCTCGATCTGGTGGCGCCACGCCCACCAGAACTGCGGGAAGGAGTGGAGCAGGACGACGAGCGGCGGCCCGGGGTCCCGCACCCCGCGGTCCTCGGGACCGGCGAGCGCGACGTGGAAGCGCGCGCCGTTGGCCGGGACGAGCTCATGGCGCCAGGGGCCGTCGGGCAGCGCGGACGTGAAGTCGGAGGGGTCGGGCGTCACCCGGACGAACCTACCGGGGTCCCGGGCCCGCTGTCGGCCGACGACCCGGCGGTGCCCGCCCCGGCGTCCTCCGCCCCCTCGGCGGGGCGGCGGTCCTTCGGCGGGTCGAACCGGTACCCGACGTTGCGCACCGTCCCGATGAGCTGCTCGTGCTCGGGGCCGAGCTTGGCGCGCAGGCGCCGGACGTGGACGTCGACGGTCCGCGTGCCGCCGTAGTAGTCGTACCCCCACACCTCCTGGAGCAGCTGGGCGCGGGTGAACACGCGGCCGGGGTGCTGCACGAGGTACTTGAGGAGCTCGAACTCCTTGTAGGTGAGGTCGATGGGCCGGCCACGCAGCCGTGCGGTGTAGCCGCTCGCGTCGATCGCGAGCTCGCCCGCCGCGATCTCCTGCGGACCGTCCTCGGCCGGGCCGCGCGCGGACCGCTCGACGACGAGGCGCAGCCGGGCCTCGACCTCCGCCGGGCCGGCGCCCTCCAAGAGGAGGTCGTCAGCCCCCCACTCCGCCGTGACGACGGTCAGGCCGCCCTCGGTGAGGACGAGCACGAGCGGGACCGTGAGCCCGGTGGCGTGCAGGAGGCGGCACGTGGTGCGGGCCGCGACGAGGTCGCGCCGCGCGTCGAGCAGCACGACGTCGGAGTCCGGGGCGTCGACGAGCGCCGACGGCTCCATGGGAAGGACTCGGATGCGGTGCGAGAGCAGGCCGAGGGCAGGCAGGACCTCGACAGAACCGCCTGTCGCGGGGGTGAGGATGAGCAGGTCTGCCATCCGGCACCTCCTTCCGGGTCGCGGGGCGCGGGCGGCGCCCCCGGGCGTCGACGCGTGGCGACCGGGCCGGGACGTACCTCTGCGGGGCTCGCCACGTCATCGGCCACGTTCTCGGTCCGTGGATGGTTACCGTATCGCGTGCCGGGCGCGGACACGGCGAACGTTCCACGGCCGTGCGCGTGCCGGGCCGGTAGGCGGTCCGGCGGGAGACTCTGCGACACTCTGAGGCGTGCTGCACGACCCGACGCCCTCCCGCGACCCCCGAACGGGGCGCTGACCGCGTGGACCTCTCGACCCGGGCCGTCGTCACGGCGTGCCTCGCCGCGGGCATCGCCGTCGCCGCGTTCTTCGGCCCGCTCCCGCTCGCCGCGGCGTCGGGGGCCCTGGCCCTGATCGTCGCGATCGGGTGGCCGCGCCTGCTCGACATCCCCGTGCACGGCGGGACGCGCGTCGTCATCGCGATCGCCGGGCTCGGCGCCGTGGGTGCCACGGCCGCGACGCACGGCGAGCCCGCGCTGCGGCACCTGCCCGTGGTGCTCGCGCTCGCCGTGGTGCTCGCGTTCGTCGCCGAGCTCCTGCGCCGCGACGGGCGCCCGCGGCTGGTCGAGTCGCTCGTCGGGACCGTGAGCGGGATCGTCGTCGCGACGTCGTGCGCGGGCTGGATCGCGACGGGACGCACCGACGCGGGCGAGTCCCTGGTCGTGACGTGCGCGGTCGCGCTGGCCGTCGCCTCCGCGGTCTCGGCGCTGCCGCTGGGCGGCTGGACCAACGCCGCGCTCACCCTGGGGCTCGCGGTCGCCGCGGGCGGTGCCGTCGGGTACGTCATGCCCGACCTCGACCTGCTGAGCGGCGTCTGGTCCGGCGTCGTCGCGGGCCTGCTCGTCGCGTCGCTCCACGCGCTCTTCGACCAGCTCCCGGAGCTGCGGGGGCGCCTCGGCGCGTTCTCCGCGACGGCGCTGCCGGTCGCGGTCGGCGGGACGCTGATCTTCGTGGTGGGCCGGGTGATCGTGGGATGACGCCGTCGGTGCTCCCCGTCGTGCTCCTCGGCGCGACCCTGCTCGCGACGCTCGCCCTCGGCGTGTGGTGGCAGCGGCGCCAGGGGGTCGTGCGCGCGCCGCGCACGACGACGTCCGGGTCCGCGACCGGCGACGGCGCGGCGTCCTTCGACTGGCCCGCCCACGGCGTCGTGCTGGGTGCGCGCGGCACGTTCGTGCAGTTCTCGGCGGAGCTGTGCGCGCCGTGCCGGGCGACGGCGCGCGTCCTCGGCGAGGTGAGCGCAGCGCACGACGACGTGACGCATCGTGAGATGGACGTCGACGACCACCTCGACCTGGTGCGAGCATTCGGCATACTGCGCACGCCGACCGTCCTCGTGCTCGACGCGGAGGGTCGGGAGGTCGCCCGCGCGAGCGGGGGGATGAACCGCGCCCAGGCGCTCGCGGCGCTCGCCGTCGCGGACGCGGGAGCGGCCTCCGCGACCGCGCACGACGCCTGACCCACGCCGTCCCCGACGGCCGCACCGGAGGAGACCGCATGAGCGACCAGGCTGGGCGAGGCGACGCCACGACGGAGCGCGGGACTGCGCCCGCCGGCATCGACCCGCGGGGGCCGCGTGCGGGGGCGGGCATCACGGCGCTGCTGCTCGCGGTCGTCATCCTCCTGTGGACGTCGCCCGCCGCGCTCGTGCTGCTCGCGCTCGTCGCGGCGAGCTTCCTGCTCGGCGCGATCCGGGGCGCGCAGGGCACGTGGCAGGCGTGGGTCTACCGCGTGGTCGTGCTCCCGCGCATCGGCCCGACGGCGGAGCGCGAGGACCCGAGGCCGCCGCGGTTCGCGCAGGCGGTCGGCCTCGTCATCACCGGCGCAGGGGTCGTGCTGGGGCTGCTCGGCGTCGAGGCGGCCGTGCCCGCCGCGGCGGCGCTCGCGCTCGTGGCCGCCGTCCTCAACGCCGCGTTCGGCCTGTGCCTGGGGTGCGAGCTGTACCTGCTGCTGCGCCGGGTCGCTCCCGCGCGCTGACGCCCCCGCGCTGACGAGCTCGCGGGCTGACGCGCCGGTGAACCGGTGCGGTCGGCCGCGGGTCAGTAGACGAGGGCCTGTGCGCCGTCGCGCAGCGCCTCCTCGACGAACACCGCCGCGCCGGCGATCCGCACGCCGGGCAGCACGTCGTCGGCCGTGATCCCGCGGCGCGCCGCGCACTGCGTGCACACGGTGAGGGTGCCGGCGGCGAGCACGGCGTCGAGCAGGTCGGGCAGCGGGGCGGCGTGCTCCAGCTCGAGCTCCGCCGCACGCCCGGGCAGCCCGAACCACGCGGCCTCGCCCGTGAGCCACACGCTCACCTCGACGCCTGCCGCGACCGCCGCGGCGGCGACGGTGAACGCCTGGTTGGCGGCCTCGGGGCGGTCGAGCCCCGAGGTGGCCTTGACGACGAGCGAGCGCTGACGGGGAGCCGCGGGCGGCGGCACGATGTCGGTCACGCGGCCGAGCGTAGCCCTCCCCGCCGGCGCCTTCCCCGCCCGCGGCGTGGTCGTCCCGCCCGGCCGGTAGGATCGGGCGCATGAGTCCGCACACTCTCGAGCTGATCTTCCTCGGCCTGCTCCTCGCGGCGACGGTCACCATCACGTGGTTCGCGGGGTACGTCGTCTACAAGCTCTACAAGGGCCAGCGCTGACGCTGCCGCGCGGGGCGAGCCCCGCCCCCCGCACGTCGCCCCGCCCGACTCCGAGAGGTGGTCGCTGATGCCGTTCGAGTTCCCCGAGGGGCTCGCGCCCGAGGTCTACCCGCTCGCCTGGCTCGTCGGGAGCTGGCGCGGCGAGGGGGTCGTCAAGTACCCGGGCATCGAGGAGACGCCGTTCGTCCACGACGTCGTGTTCGACCACGACGGCGGCCCGTACCTGCGCTACGAGTCGACCCTGCGACTCCTCGAGACCGAGGTGCCGGAGACCGTCCCCGACGAGGGCGCGTGGCCCGAGCGCGACGCCGCGACGCTGGACGCCGCGGCGTCGGACGCCCCCGTGTGGTCCACCGAGACGGGCTACTGGCGCGTGTCCACCGACCGGCCCGACGGGCTCGAGGACGACCGGCACCCGCTCGAGGTGCTGATCGCCGACCCCGCGGGCCGCGTGTCCGTGTACCTCGGAGCGGTCGGCAACGGCCGCGTGGACCTGGCGAGCGACCTGATCGCCCGCACGTCCACCGCGTCGGAGGTCACGGCCTCGAAGCGGCTGTACGGGTTCGTCGAGGGCCAGCTCCTGTGGGTGTGGGAATTGGCGGCCTTCGGTGAGCCGTTGCAGTCGTACGCGTCCGCGAAGCTGACCCGGCGCCCGACGACCTGACCCGCGGGCCGACGGACGAGCGCGCCCGCACGCCCGGACGCGCCGACGAAGGAGGACCACCCGTGACCACCGGCTACACCAGCCCGCTCCTGTCCCGCCACGGCGCGGTGCCCGCGACCGGCCCCGACGAGGGCGTCGCCTGGCACTACGGCGACCCGACGGGGGAGCAGCGCGCGCTGCGCACGGGCGGTGCCGTCGTCGACCAGTCGCACCTCGGCGTCGTCACGGTCACGGGTCCCGACCGGCTGAGCTGGCTGCACTCCATCACGTCGCAGGACCTGACGAACCTCTCCCCGCGCACGTCGACGGAGCTGCTCGTCCTCTCCCCGCAGGGGCACGTCGAGCACGCGGCGTCCGTCGTCGACGACGGCGAGACGACCTGGCTCGTCACCGAGCGCTCGCACGCCGCCGACCTCGCCGCCTGGCTCGACCGGATGAAGTTCATGCTCCGGGTCGAGATCTCCGACGCCACCGACGCGTGGGCGGCGCTCGGCGAGCCCGTCGACGCCGAGGGCGCGGAGGGCGAGCCGGTCACGTGGCGCGACCCGTGGCCGCGCGTCACCGGCGGCGGCACGCGGTACGGCCCGCCCGAGGACGAGCACCCGGGCCGGGAGCGGCCGTGGCGGCTCGTGCTGGTGCCGCGGGCCGAGCTGGCCGACGCCGTCGCCGCGCGCGAGGCGGCCGGGTGGCGGCTCGTCGGCACGTGGGCGAGCGAGGCCGCCCGCGTCGAGGCGTGGCGGCCGCGGCTCGCGACCGAGATCGACCACCGGTCGATCCCGCACGAGACCGACTGGCTGCGCACCTCCGTCCACCTCCACAAGGGCTGCTACCGAGGCCAGGAGACGATCGCGCGCGTGCACAACCTCGGGCGCCCGCCGCGCCGGGTCGTGATGCTGCACCTCGACGGCTCGGGGCACCTGCTGCCCGCGCCCGGCGCCGAGGTCACGCTCGACGGGCGGCCCGTCGGCGCCGTGACGTCGGTCGCGCGCCACCACGAGCTCGGCCCGATCGCGCTCGCCGTCCTCAAGCGCAGCGTCCCCGAGGACGCCGAGCTCCTGGTCGACTGCGACGGTGGCGCGATCTCCGCGGCGCAGGAGGTCGTGGTGCCCGGCGAGGGCGTCTCGGTCGACCGTCCCGCCCCGCGCGGCCCCGTCGGCCGGGGGATCACGCCCCGCGGCGAGGGCGCGCCGACGAGCATGCTGTGACCGCGGGGCCGGCGTCCGGGCGCCCGCCGGGCCCGGCCTCCGGACCCGGCGCGGTCGACGTCGCCCGCACCGCGTGGCGCCGGCTCCTCCTGCGCGCCCGGATCCGGCAGGGCGTCTCACGCGTCCGCGTGGCGCTGTGGCCCATCCTCCAGGCGTCGGCCGCCGCGGGCCTCGCGTTCGGCATCGCCCGGTACGGTCTCGGCCACACCGCTCCCTTCTTCGCCCCCGTCTCCGCGTGGGTGTGCCTCGGGTTCAGCCAGGACCGGCAGCTCCGCCGCGTCCTCGAGCTCGCGGTCGGGGTCGCGATCGGCGTCGGGCTCGGGGACCTCGTCGTCCACGCGATCGGCTCCGGGTGGTGGCAGGTCGCCGTCGTGCTCGCCGTCTCCGCGCTCGCGGCCCGCTTCATCGACCGCGGCGCGATGCTCACGACGCAGGCCGGCGTGCAGGCGATCGTCATCGTCGGGCTCCCGGCGGCGCAGGCCGGCGGCCCGCTCGGGCGGTGGACGGACGCGCTGGTGGGCGGGGCCGTCGCGCTCGCGGTCGCGGCGCTCACGCCCGGCGACCCCCGCCGTCGTCCCCGGCTGCTGGGTGCCGAGGCGACGACGGAGCTCGCCGCCGTCCTCGACGTCCTCGCGCGAGGGCTGCGCAGACGCGACCGCGCCGACCTCGAGGCGGCGCTCGTCAAGGGCCGCGCCTCCGAGGGAGCGCTCGAGGACTGGCAGTCGGCGGCGTCGTCGGCACGGGAGCTCGCACGCGTCACCGCGGCCGGGCTGCGGCACCGCGACGAGCTCGGCGGGCTCGAGCGACAGGCCGTCCTCGTGGACCGCGCCATGCGCAGCGTGCGCGTCCTGGCGCGGCGTGCGATGCCGGTCGCGGGCGGGCCGGACGAGCGGGAGCTCGACGCGGTCGCGGACCTCGTCGCCCGGTTCGGCGCCGGGGTGCACGTGCTCGCGGAAGCGGTCGGCGCCGGCCGCGACCCGGCCGTCGCGCGCGAGGTCCTCCTCGAGGTCGCGCACAGCGCGGACCCGCACGCGCTCGGCGACGGCGACTGGCAGGTGCAGTCGCTCGTAATGCTCGTGCGGTCGCCCATCGTCGACCTCCTGGAGGCGGCCGGGGCGTCGCCGCAGCAGGCGCGCGACGCCCTTCCCGAGCTCTGAGCGGACCATCCCGGCCCGTCGGGGCGAACCGGACGTTCTTCACCCTGCACAGCGGCGCCCCGGGCCGGTACCGTCGGGGCATGGAGGTCCCCGTCAGCGCCCTGCGCGCCGAGCTCAAGTCGTGGATCGAGCGGGCCAGGGATGGCGAGGAGGTCGTCATCACCGAGCGCGGCGTCCCCGTCGCCCGGCTGACGGGCGTCGCGACGGCAGACCTGGTCACCGAGCTCGTGCGCGACGGCGTGCTGGTCCCGCCGGCGGGCGAGCGCCCGGTCCACGTGGTCCCCGCGGGCGGCGACGCCGGCGCGCGACCCGCGACGACGGACGGGGCGCGGTCGTCCGACGGCGTCCGTGGTGGTCGTGGGGGCGGCGTCGCCGCGCTCGTCCGTCGGATCCGGCGCTGAGGCCCCGATGGCCCTGGTCTACTTCGACGCGAGCGCCCTCGTGAAGCTCTGCGTCCCCGAGGCCGGCTCCGCGCTGGCCAGCCGCCTGTGGAACCGGGCGGACGTCGTCGTGACGAGCCGCCTCGCCGACGTCGAGGTGCGGGCGGCGCTCGCCGCGGGCGCCCGCGCCGGCGTGCTCGACGGCCCGGGCCACGCGAGCGCCCTCGGCGCGTGGGACGAGCTGTACCCCGCGCTCCACGTCGTCGAGGTCTCGGGCGAGGTCGCCGACCGCGCGTCGGCGCTCGTCGCGGCCGGTGCGCTGCGCAGCAACGACGCGGTGCACGTGGCGAGCGCCCTCGCCGTCGCGCACGACGACACGATCGTCGCCGCCTGGGACCCGCACGTGGTGACCGCCGCGCGGTCGGTCGGGCTGCGGGTGGTGCCGTGGCCCCTCGCCAGACCGTAGGCTCGTGCCCGTGGGAATCATCGGGTCGCTGCAGTGGATCGTCTACCTCGCGCTCTCGCTCGTCGTGTTCGGGACGCAGCTCTTCGCGCTCGTCGACGCGATCCGGCGTCCGGCCGGAGCGTTCACGGCCGAGGGGAAGCTGACCAAGCCGATCTGGCTCGCGATCCTCGCGGTCGCCGCGGCCCTCGGGTTCCTCTCGCTGCCCCTCGGCGGCGGTGTGAACCTCGGCTTCATCGGGCTCATCGCGGTCGTCGCGGCGATCGTCTACCTCGTCGACGTGCGCCCGCGGCTCCAGCCGTACGGCAACGGCCGCGGCAACGGGTCGTCGGGCCGCCCGGGCGGCTGGTGACGCGCCGGTGACCGCGCACGTCCACGGCGGGGTCGAGCGCGCCGCCGTCCCGCTCGCGGAGGTCGTCCGGGGCGACCTCGTCGAGTCGGTCCACGCCGGACACCTCGTCCTGCTGAGCGGCGACGGCGAGCCGGTCCTGGAGCGTGGCGACGCCGACGCCGTGATCTGGCCGCGGTCGAGCGTCAAGCCGTTCCAGGCCGTCGCGATGCTGCGGCACGGGCTCGTCCTGCCACCCCGCCTCCTGGCGCTCGCCGCGGCGAGCCACAACGGGGAGCCGGAGCACCTCGCCGGCGTCCGGGAGATCCTCGACGGCGCCGGGCTCGACGAGTCGGCGCTGCGGAACACGCCCGACATGCCGCTCCACCCGCCCGCCGCGTTCACGTGGCAGCTCGAGGGCCACGGGCCGTCGTCGATCACGCAGAACTGCTCCGGCAAGCACGCGGCGATGCTCGCGACGTGCGTCGCCGCCGGCTGGGACACCGCCACCTACCTGGACGTCGACCACCCGCTGCAGGTCGCGGTCCGCGAGACCGTCGCCGAGGCGACCGGCGTGCCGGTCGAGCACGTGACCGTCGACGGCTGCGGCGCGCCACTCTTCTCGACGACCGTGCGCGGTCTGGCGCGGGCGTTCGGGCGGCTCGCCGCAGCCCCGGAGCGCGACCCGCGCTCGCCGGAGGCGCACGTCGCGCGCGCGATGGCGGCGTTCCCGGAGATGGTCGGCGGGACGGGCCGGGACGCGACGCTCGCGATGCGCGCGGTGCCCGGCCTGGTCGCCAAGGACGGTGCGGACGGCGTCTACGGCGCCGGTCTGCCCGACGGCAGCGCCCTCGCCTTCAAGGTGCTCGACGGCGGCTCCCGCCCGCGGCCCGCGGTGCTCGCCGCCGCGCTCCGACGCCTCGGCGCGCTCGGCGTGGCGGGGGTCGACGACGCGGCGCTGACCGCGCTCGGCGACGTGCCCGTGCTCGGCGCGGGCCGGCCCGTGGGCGTCGTGCGGCCGGTCCTCGACGGCGCGTCCGTCGCGCCGACGGATGACGCGGAGCGTCGCTCGTGAGGGCCGTCGTGCAGCGCGTCTCGCGCGCGAGCGTGAGCGTCGTGGCCGACGACGGCACGACGGAGGTCGTCGGGGCGATCGACCGTCCCGGGCTGCTCGCGCTCGTCGGCGTGACGCACGACGACGGCGACGCGCAGGTCGAGACCATCGCGCGCAAGATCGCGGAGCTCCGGATCCTCGCGGGGGAGCGGTCGGTGCAGGACGAGGGCGCACCCGTGCTGGTCGTCAGCCAGTTCACGCTCTACGCCGACACGAAGAAGGGCCGCCGGCCGTCGTGGAACGGAGCAGCCCCCGGGCCCGTCGCCGAGCCGTTGGTCGAGGCGGTCGTGGCACGGCTGCGCGAGCGCGGGATCGAGGTCGCGACCGGACGGTTCGGCGCGCACATGGCCGTCGAGCTCGTCAACGACGGCCCGGTCACCCTGATCCTCGAGGCCTGACGCACCTCCCGGAGCGCATCGCGTGAGGTAGAGCCGTGGTTGGCCGAGGTAGAGCCGTGGTTCTTGGTGTTCGACGGCGTGTGGCTGGGTTGGGTGGGCGGGGTGGGTGGTGGTGCCGCGTCTACCATCCGCCGCTCGTTCCTCGCGGCTCCCGCCAGGCCCGACCACGACGCGGCACCACCACCCACCCCGCCCGGCGTCGTCTCGCCCCGGTCTCCGCCCACCTCGGGCGACTGCCCGCGGTGTCGGTTCACCGAGCATGTTCCCGCCGTCGCCTTCGGTCACCGCGTGGCACGGTCGCCCCGGCCCCGGCCCCGGCCCCGGCCCCGGCCCCGGCCCCGGCCCCGGCCCCGGCCCCCGGATCCCGGTGCCGCAGCGCCGTGGCCGTGGGTCGCGTCACCGTCGGACGGGCTGGTCGTCGCGATGTCGCGTCGAGTCGTGGCGACGTCACGTCGAGCAGGTGGTTGTGGATCGTCGGGGGGTGCCTGACGAGCCGTGGTCGCCTGTTCGGCTTGCGAGGACGGCCTGGTCGGCCGGGCGGCGGGCCGTGGGTGGGCTGATGGAAGAGCGGTGGGGGTGGGCTCGGATGCGAAGGGGCATCAGAGCGGCGCTCCGAGAACCCACGCCCGACAGGCCAGGGTGACGGCGCCGCAGCCCCGAGCACCGAGGCCACCCGCGCCGCGGACCCGACCCCGCGGGCTTGAGGCCCGAGCCCGCGGGCTGGAGACCCGAGCGCGCGCCGCGGGCCGGGCTCGCCGGCGAGACGCGAGCGCGCGCTGTCGGGGTCAGCGGAGCCAGCCGCGGCGCTTGATGTAGGCGAGCGGGATGACGGCTGCCACGAGGGTGAGCAGGACGGTGAGCGTGAAGCCGTAGGGGCGGTCGAGCTCGGGCATGTGCGTGAAGTTCATGCCGTAGAACGACGCGATGAGCGTCGGCGGCAGGAACACGGCCGTGATGATCGTGAAGACCTTGACGATCTGGGCCTGCTTGACGTCGAGCGAGGTCATGATCGCCTGCTGGAGGTACCGCACCTTGTCGTGCTCGAAGCTCGCGTGCTGCTTCACCCCGTCGATGTCGGCCACCAGGGTCTCCACGAGCCCGGCGAGAACGGGGTCGGAGTCGGCGATCTCGCTGCGCAGGTGCCGTGCGGCGCGCGCGAGCGAGAGCTGGGACTCCTGGGCGCGCGAGACGATCTCCTCCGCGCGGTTCATCCGGGTGATGGTGTCCTGCATGTCGCTCACCCCGATCTCCCGACCGCGGGAGTCGACGCCGCGCGTCGCCTCGTCGATCTCGTCGGACATGTCCTCGAGCAGGTCGCTCGCGTACGACACGACGCGGTCCGCCGCCTCGTTGAGCGCGTAGAGCAGCGCGTACGCCACCCCGTAGGAGGATCCGGTGAGCCACGGGGTGCGCCGCATGCGCGCGATCGCCTTGTCGAAGACGCCGTAGTGGCGCTGCGGCTGGGCGGTCACGACGACGTCGGGGGAGAGGGCGAGCACGATCCGCTCGTAGACGACCCGGTCGCCGTCGCGTCGCGTGGCGGTCACCGGGAGGTAGACGTGCGCGTCGGTCTCCCAGACCCGGTCGCCGGCGGCGGCGAAGTCGACGCCGTGCTCGGCGGCGCGGGCCGTCGCGTCGGGGTCGCCCACGCCGACCTGGACCCAGCGGGAGCGCAGGACGCGGGGGTCGAACCGGGGTGCGCCGGCGCCCTGCGCGCGGGCGTGCAGGTCCAGCCCGCCGCGTGCGGGGGCGGGGAGGGCACGGTCGGCACCGGCCGTGAGGGCGAGGCCCGTGGGCTCGGGCAGCGTCGTCGTCATCAGACACCTCCGGCGGTGACGTGCGCGAGCAGCAGGGCGACGCAGATGAACACGTACAGGCCGACGGTGAAGGAGATGGACTGGCGTTCCAGGTTCGGTCGGCGGGCGCGACGTCGGTCCTCGCGCGCGTCGCGCAGGGGAAGGCGTGCGGGGCGCGTCCGGGTCTCGGTGGCAGGCGAGCGCTGGGTCATGGTGGTCGTCCTTCTCGGCGGGCCGACGACCACGGGCGAGCGCCACGGGGTGGGCGGCGGGCGCGGGTGGGTCGGCGAGGTGCGTCGGCGGGTGTTCCTGCGGCGCGCACGACGGCGCGCGCGGTGCGCACTGGCGACCTCCCCGCGCGGGGCGACGGCCGGCCGCGCGAGTCCTCGGGCTTCGCCGACTCAGGCGACGGGCTGCGGGCCACGGAGGGTGAGCGCGCAGTGCACGGTTCTATGACTGCTGCCGTCCGGCATGGGGCTCACCTCGCTCTCGTGGCGGCGGCGCCGTGGGCGCCGCACCCGGGTCGGGGCGCACGAGAACCGTGGCCGCGACGGGGATCGAGGCCAGGCTAGCCCTCCGTCCCAGACGGGGCAAGCGCCGTCGGCCCAGGTGGCGGTCGTGTGACGACCGGGAAACGATGTGGTGATCCCTTGTTTACGGAGGGTTGTTAACATTTCATCCGGTCGACGGGCGACGAAGCCCCCGGACGGAGGGTCCCGACATGTCAGAACAGCACGACTACCTGGTTCCCGAGCCGCACCGTCGCGCGGACACGCGGTCCGCGCGACGGCTCGAGCGACTCTCCTCCCGCGCGCAGGAGGTCGACCGCGCGCTCGCTGCCGTGAGCGAGGGCAAGGGCGGCCTCGTGTGGACGGCCGAGCGCGGCATGGGGGCGAGCGCGACGCTCGAGCTCGTGTGCGAGGCCGTCGCGACGTCCACCTTCGCGCGCCCGACGCTCACCCTGCGGTGTCGCCCGCCCGCGGGTGCTCCCGCGCCGGGCTCCGCGGTCGTGTCGCTCGTGTCGCAGGTGTCGCAGCTCGCGGGCGGCGTCGTGCCGGAGCGCCTCACGCGCGTCCTCGAGCCCGTCGACCCCGGCTTCGGCCACCTCCCGGAGGTCGCGGCGGTCGCGCTCGCCGAGCTCCTCGTGGAGTCGTTCGACGGCGCGACGGTCGTGCTCGTGGCCGACGACCTGCACCTCCAGGACGAGCTCAGCAGGGCCGTCCTCGCGAGCCTCGTCGCGCAGCGCCACGCGCCGGTCGTGCTCCTCGGTACGGCGACGGCGGGCGCGCTCGACCCGTCCTCCGGGCCGTTCGAGCTCCGCGCCGTCCCGCCGCTCGCGCCCGCCGACGCCCTGCACCTGCTGCTCGTCGAGCGCCGGCTCGCCGTCGCGCCGCACGTCGCGGCGCGCCTCGCGTCGCTCCTCGGCGGCAACGCCGCCGCGCTCACCCAGACGGCGGCGCTGCTCACGCCGGAGCAGCTCTCCGGGGGGTCGATCCTCCCGGACCCGCTGCCGGCGGTGCCCGCCGTGCGCTCGCTCTTCGCCGACCGTCTCGCCGCCCTCAGCGAGGGGGAGCGGCACGCGCTCCTGGTCGCGGCCGTGGCCGTCGTGGACCGGACGGAGCTGCTGCTGTCGGCGACCGGCCTCGCGATGGACGAGGTCCTCGACGGCCCGCTCGCCGAGCACCTCGCGCTCGTGGGTGGCCGCTTCGCGTTCGTCGACCCGCGCATGCGGTCCCTGGTCCACGCGGACGCGCGGCTCGCGGAGCGCACCTCGGCGCACGTCGCGCTCGCCGAGGCGCACCGCCGGGCGGGCGAGGAGGACGTCGCGGTGTGGCACTCGGCGCTCGCGACGCTCGTCGGCGACCCGGCGCTCGTCCCGGGACTGCTGCGGATCGCGCGTCGGCACCTGGACCGCGGGGACGTCGTCTGGGCGCACGAGGTGGCCCGCGAGGCCGCGAGCCAGGCCGCGACCGAGCACCGCGCCGAGGCGTTCGCGATCGCGGGCGTCGCCGCGCTGCGGTCGGGCCACGTGCAGGACGCGGCGGACTGGTTGCGCAAGGCGTCTCGCAGCGGCGACGACGCGCTGCGCGCGCGGACGCTCGGGCCGCTCGTCGCCGCGCTGACGCTCGCGGAGGGTCAGGTCCCGGACGACGTCCTCTCGCCCTACCTGCGCGGCGGACAGCCCGACGACCTCGCGCCGGACGCCGTGGCGGGGGTCGTGTCGGGCGTGCTCAACGCGGCACGGCTGCACGCCGAGCGGGGCGACGGCGTGAGCACGTCCCAGCTCCTCGACACGGCGACCTTCCTCGCGTCGTGGTGCGACGACGACGAGACGGCCGCGGGGCTCGCTCTCGCACGGTCCTGGGCGGCCGTGTTCGGGGTGGGCGAGCGCGGGGTGGTCCCCGACGTCGACCTCGGTCCCGACCACGAGGCGTCGCTGCAGGTGAGCCGTGCGCTCGCCCTCGCGGCCGACGACCGGCTGGACGACGCGGCACAGACGCTCGCGAGCGTCGTCGCGTCCCTCGCGCCGGTCCGCGACGGCGGCCGGTGGTTCGACGGGCCGGACGCCGCCCTCACGCCGCTCGCGGAGGCGCACGTCCGGCTGGCCCAGTCGCTCGTGCACCTGTGGCGCGGCACGCTGACCCGGGCCGCGGACGAGCTCGCCGAGGCGGCGTTCCGGCTCCCGCTCGGGCTGCCGTTCGCCGGGCTCGGCGTGGCGGCGGCGCGCCGTCTCGACATGATGACCCGCGGCGTCGTGGGACCGGTGGCGACGGCGCTCGAGGAGACGTGCGCGAGCCCGACGTCCCGCCCGGTCCGGCTCGGGCTCCTCGTGGACCGGGCGATGGGCGCGGCGTTCGCGCACCACGTGACCCAGGCGGCCACGCTCCTGGAGCTCGCGGCCGAGCGCGAGCGCCCCGACAGCGCACGCATGCTCCCGCTGCCCGGGCTGGACGACGTCGAGGCATGGGTCGTCGCCGGGCGCCACGACGCGGCGCAGCGCGCGCTGGCCCGGCGGAAGGTGGACGCGAAGGAGCTGCCGCCGTCGCTGCGGTCGGCGACGCTCGTCCGGGCCGACGTGTCCCTCGCCGCGCCCGAGGACCTCACCGCGCCGCTCGAGCGGGCGACGCGCGTGAACCGGACCACGGCCTCGCCCTACGAGCACGCGCGGACGGACCTCTGCGCCGCGCGGGCTCTCGTGCGGGCCGGAGAGCTGCAGCGTGCGCACGGCCTCTTCCTGTCCGCGATCGAGCTGTTCGACGACGCGGGGGCGGACGCCTGGACGACGATCGCGCGGGAGGAGCACGCGGACGTCGTCCGGCTCCTCGGCGGACCGGTGACGGACGACGCGCCCGGGACGCCGGTGCCCGCGGGGCCGGTCGTAGCGGCGACCGGGGCCGTGGTGGGCGGCGCGCCCGCCGGCTCGTGGGCGGCCGCGGCGCGCGCCGCGGGCCTGCATGCGCCGCTGCCCGGGGTGCTCGGCGGGCAGCGGCCGGGAGCCGAGCCCGTGGCCCGTCCCGTGCCGCCGGACGCATGCCGGCTCGCGGTGCGCGAGAGCGACGTGTCGGACGAGGCGCTCGCCGAGCTCCGGGGCCGGTGGTCCGACGAGCTCACCGAGCGCGAGCTCGACGTCGCGCTGCTCGTCGTCCAGGGCGCGTCCAACCGGGAGGCCGCGGACCAGCTGTACCTCTCGGTGCGCACGGTGGAGGTGCACCTCGGTCGCGTGTTCCGCAAGCTCGGGGTGCGCTCGCGCGTCGAGCTCACCGTGCTCGCGCACCGGGTGGGGCGTTGAGGGGAACCCACCACCCCCGTCGGGACGCTACGTAGCGAGGGGCGCGAGCCGCGTTCGATTCGGTGTGATTCGTCCGCTTCTGAGGGCCTCTGTCCTACGGGTGAACCCTTACGTGGCGGGTAAGTTCGCACCATGAACAATGTGGGAAGCGCGGATAACGCCGCGGTGCCCGCGTCATTACGTTCGAGAGGACCCGAGGGCGACGACGACTCCGGAGGACGGCAGCGTGGCCCACCGCACCAGCAGCGAGGCAGGACCCATGGACGTGTCCCTCTTCACCCGACCACCCCGACCCGGGCGCCGTCGCGGCGCACGCGTCGCGGCGCTCGCGACCGCTGCGGCGCTCGTCGGCGGACTCCTCGCGGGAGTCGCACCGGCCCAGGCCGCCGAGGTCGCACCCGCCGCCGTCTCCCACCCGGGCGACAGCGACGTGAACGGCTACCGGAACGTCGGCTACTTCACGCAGTGGGGCGTGTACGGCCGCAACTTCCAGCTCAAGAAGGTCCAGGACTCCGGCGCTGCCCAGGACCTCACGCACATCAACTACTCGTTCGGCAACATCCACTACCAGAACCTCACGTGCTTCATCGCGAACAAGGCGCAGGGCACGGGGCCCAACGGCTCCGACGGCGCCGGTGACGCGTGGGCGGACTTCGGCATGGGCTACACCGCCGCGAACTCCGTGGCCGGCGTCGCCGACACGTGGGACCAGCCGCTCGCCGGCTCGTTCAACCAGCTCAAGCAGCTCAAGGCGAAGAACCCGCAGCTCCGCGCCCTCATCTCCATCGGTGGCTGGACCTGGTCCAAGAACTTCTCGCGGGCTGCCGCGACGCAGGCGTCGCGCGAGAAGTTCGTGTCGTCGTGCATCGACATCTACATCAAGGGCAACCTCCCGGTGATCGACGGCCGCGGCGGGGCCGGCGCCGCCGCCGGTGTGTTCGACGGCATCGACATCGACTGGGAGTGGCCCGGCTCGAACAACGGCGAGGTCGGCAACTACGTCGACACCGTCAACGACCGCGCGAACTTCAAGCTGCTGCTCGCCGAGTTCCGCAAGCAGCTCGACGCGTACGGCGCGCAGACCGGCAAGCACTACCTGCTCTCGGCGTTCCTCCCGGCCAACCCGGACGACATCGCGGCGGGCGGCTGGAACGACCCGGCGATCTTCGAGTACCTCGACTACGGCAACGTCCAGGGCTACGACCTGCACGGCGCGTGGGACCCCGCGCTCGCCGGCCCCCAGGCCAACCTGTACGACGACCCCGCCGACCCGCGGGCGGCCAACCGCCAGTTCAGCGCCGACAAGGCGGTGCAGGAGTACCTGCGCGGCGGCGTCGACCCGAGCCAGCTCGGCCTCGGCATGGCCATGTACGGCCGCGGCTGGAAGGGCGTCACGTCCTCGGCCCCGTGGTCGGCGGCGAACGGGGCCGCACCGGGCACCTGGGAGGCGGGCAACGAGGACTACGACAAGCTCCGCACGCGGGGCCAGGACTACTACGACCCGGCGACGGTCTCGGCCTGGCGCTACGACGGCGACCAGTGGTGGGGCTACGACAACGCGCGGTCCGTCGCCGCCAAGGCGGAGTACATCGACCGCCTGAACCTCGGCGGCGGCATGTGGTGGGACCTCTCCGGCAACCATGACGGCACGCTGCTCGGGACCTTCACGGACAAGGTCCGTGCGCTCCCGGCGGGTCCGGTCGACGGCACGGACGGCTCGACCGACCCGACGGACCCGACCGATCCCACGGACCCCACGGACCCGACCGACCCGACGGACCCGACCGACCCGACGGACTGCCTGGCCGCCTGGTCGTCGACCGCGGTGTACACGGGCGGCGCGACGGTGTCGTTCGAGGGGAAGAACTACCGCGCCAAGTGGTGGACCCAGGGTGACCGCCCGAGCGCGGGCGGCCCGTGGGAGGCGACCGGCACGTGCGGCGCGACGGACCCGACGGACCCGACCGACCCGACCGATCCGACCGATCCCACGGACCCGACCGACCCGGGCACGTGCACGGCGCCCGCCTGGTCGTCGAGCGCGGTCTACACCGGTGGCGCGACGGTCTCCTACCAGGGCCAGAGCTACCGCGCGAAGTGGTGGACGCAGAACAACGTCCCGGGCGCGGAGCAGTACGGCCCCTGGGAGTCGCTGGGCGCCTGCTGACGCCCACCCCTGACGGCGCCGGTCGCCACGAGCGACCGGCGCCGCCGAGCGGGGCCCCGTCCACGACGTGGTCGACGGCGGGTGCGGTGACGAGTCCCGTGCACCCGCCCGTGCACCCTCCCCTCGCCGCGTCACCGAACGCCTCCGTCGTCGACCGCCGTCGTGACGGGTCCCGCTCGGCACCCCTCAGCAACCCTTCACCCGTCGGTCGCCCTCCCCCCGGCGACCGTGCCCGACGCGACGCCGTCCGGCGTCGTGCGCACCGACCCAGCAGATCGAGGTACCCCATGCGGTTGTCCCTGACCCCTCGGGCGCGCGCCCCCCGCGCTCCCGGACGCCGGCCACAGGTCGTCGCGGCCGTCACGACGCTCGCCGTGCTGGCCACCGGCCTCGCCGGTGCCGCGGCCGCGCAGGCCGCGACCCCCCTCGCCGCCGCCACGGCCACGGCGTGCGCGGACCCCTGGTCCGCGACCCCCGCCTACGTGGGCGGCGCGACCGTCTCGTACGGCGGCCAGAACTACCGGGCGAAGTGGTGGACGCAGAACAACGTCCCGGGCGCGGAGGCGTACGGCCCCTGGGAGTCGCTCGGCGCGTGCGGCGACACCCCGACCGAGGAGCCGACATCGGACCCGACCACGGACCCGACGACCGACCCGACGACGGACCCGACGACGGACCCGACCACCGACCCCACGACGGACCCGACCACCGACCCCACGACGGAGCCGACGACCGACCCCGCCGCGAACCCGGACGAGAAGTGCCGTCCTGACGGCATGGCGCAGACGCCGGGCGTCAGGACGCCCTACTGCGACGTGTACGACGAGAGCGGTCGGGAGAAGCTGCCGAACGGGCTCGACCGCCGCGTCATCGGCTACTTCTCGAGCTGGCGGACCGGCACGAACGGCCAGCCGCGCTACCTCGCGAGCGACATCCCCTGGGACAAGCTCTCCCACATCAACTACGCGTTCGCGCACATCGACGGCAACGACAAGGTCTCCGTGAACGCGGGCGCGGCCGGCAACGCGGCGACGGACATGACGTGGCCGGGCGTCGCGGGCGCGGAGATGGACCCGGCGCTCGACTACACGGGCCACTTCAACCTGCTGGCGAAGTACAAGAAGGCCCACCCGGGCGTCAAGGTCATCCCGGCCGTGGGCGGCTGGGCCGAGACGGGCGGCTACTTCGACGCGAGCGGGAAGCGCGTCGCGTCCGGCGGCTTCTACACGATGACGGAGTCGCAGGCGCGCATCGACACCTTCGCGGACTCGGTCGTCGACTTCGTCCGCCAGTACGGGTTCGACGGCATCGACATCGACTACGAGTACCCGACGTCCAACAACCAGGCCGGCAACCCGGACGACTTCCAGATCTCCGACAAGCGCCGCGGGCAGCTCTTCCAGGGCTACGTGAACCTCATGAAGACCCTGCGCGAGAAGCTCGACGCGGCGGGCGCGCAGGACGGCGAGTACTACATGCTGACGACCGCGACGCCGTCGTCGGGCTGGCTGCTGCGCGGCATGGAGGTCTACCAGGTCACGCAGTACACGGACTACGTGAACATGATGACGTACGACCTGCACGGCGCCTGGAACGAGTACGTGGGCGGCAACGGAGCCCTGTTCGACGACGGCAAGGACCCCGAGCTCGCGGCCGGCGGCGTGTACAGCGCGTACAAGGGCATCGGCTACCTCAACGGCGACTGGGCCTCGCACTACTTCCGCGGCGCCATGCAGGCCGGCCGCATCAACCTGGGCGTGCCGTTCTACACGCGCGGCTTCCAGGGCGTCCAGGGCGGCACGTACGGCATGGGCGGCACCGCGAAGGCGCCGGCCGGGTTCCTCTGCCCGGCGGGCACGAACAACAAGTGCGGCTACGGCGCGGAGGGCATCGACAACCTCTGGTACGACAGCGACCCGCAGGGCAACGCGGTCCCGGCCGGCGTCAACCCGATGTGGCACGTGCTCAACCTCGAGAAGGGCGTGACGGGCGACTACGTCTCCGCGTACGGCGTCACGGACACGATCCAGGGCACCTACGAGCGCCACTTCGACCCGGTCACGAAGAACGAGTGGTGGTGGAACGCGCAGACGAAGACGTTCCTCTCCGGTGACTCGACCGAGGCGATCGCGGCCAAGGCGGACTACGTCGCGAACACCGGCCTCGGCGGCCTGATGATCTGGGAGCTCGCGGGCGACTTCGGCTACGACCAGGCGAAGGGCCAGTACGAGATCGGCAGCACGCTCGTCGACCTCATGCACAGCAAGCTCTCGGCCACGACGCCGTACGGCGCGTCGAAGGCGAACGCCGACCGGACGATGCCGACGCAGGCGCTCGACGTCGACATCCGGTACACGGAGTTCGCGCTCGGCGACAACAACTACCCGATCTCGCCCAAGGTCGTCTTCGCCAACAACGGCGCGAAGGACATCCCGGCGGGCGCGACGATCTCGTTCCAGTACGGCACGACCGACCCGGGCGAGATGAGCGACTGGAGCGGCTTCAAGACCACGGTCACCGCGAAGGGCCACACGGGGGACAACGTCGGCGGCCTCGACGGCGACTTCCACACCGTGCAGTTCACGGTCCCGACGGGGGGCATCCCGGCGGGCGGCTCGATCACGAACCAGCTCAAGTGGTCGATGCCGGCCGCCCAGTTCTCCAACGTGATCGTCACGGTCGACGGCGTGGACTACGCCACGACGTACGACCACCCGCGCGGCGTCACCGTCGTCGACCTCCCGGGCTCCGGGAGCGGCGGGGGTCCGGGTGGCCCCGGCACCGGCACGGGCGAGTGCGCCGCCGCGGCCTGGGTCGCGGGCACGGTCTACACCGGCGGCGCGGTCGTGAGCCACGGCGGTCACGTGTGGACGGCGCGCTACTGGACCCAGAACGACACCCCCGGCGCCTCGGCGTGGGGTCCGTGGGCCGACGGCGGCGCGTGCTGACGCACCGCCGGCGTCCCTGACGAGGTCCCGCCGCGACGGCTCGCGGGTACGGGGAATCCCGTACCCGCGAGCCGCCATCGTGTGGGTCTCACGCATCTCGACCCGTGGTCGCGCTCGCTAGCGTGACAAGACCGACGAGGTCTCCGCAGCTCCCCCCAGTGGGCTGCGGGGACCTCCGACCGTGAAAGGCGACCAACGTGCACGTGCAGCATCGAACGACCCGTCTCTCCCTCTCCCTCGCGGCCGTCGCGCTCGGCGGCCTGCTCCTCGCCGGCTGCTCGGGGGGCTCCGAGCCCGACGCGACCGCCGACGGAGGCTCGGGCCCGGCGACGGCCGAGGACCACGGCGCGCACGGCGCCCACGCCGACGAGAGCAAGGTCCCGGTCGGCCCCCTCCAGCTCCCGGCCGCCGAGTACTGGTCCGTGCTCCAGCCCGCCGACGGCGTCACGCAGGTCCGCTCGGGCGGGTGCCCCGAGGACGCGGTCTGCCCCGCCTTCGAGATCCTCACCGGGGCGGGCCTCGACGGCGTCGACCCCGCCGCCGCCCACGTGCCCGACGGCGCGACCTGCCCGGGCACCGACCAGCTCGCGGCCCGCGCGGTGGGGGAGGCGGTCGAGTCGGACGTCGAGGTCGCGGGGACGGCCGCCACGCTCGCGCGCTGGACGCTCTCGTGCGTCGACCCCTCCGGGGCCGAGGTGCGCACCGTCGAGCAGCTCCAGTGGTACGTCCCCGACGCTCCGGGCGGCGCGGTGCTCGTCGTCGACCGGTGGGCCTTCGAGGGCCTGGAGTCGCGCCTGGCGGCCGGCGCCTGGGCGGCCGCCTGACGGACCCGCCCCCGACGGGTCGTCTCGTCGCGACCGGCGACGCACGAAGGCCTCGCACCCTGGCGGGTGCGAGGCCTTCGTCGTGCGTGCGGTGCCCGGTCAGCCCTTGCGGGTCCGGCGCGTCAGCAGGACGATCGCCGCGCCGACCACGGCGAGCCCGGCCGCGATCGCCGCGTACAGGCCGACCGTCGCGCCGGTCTCCGCGAGCGTCGGGTTCTGGCTCCCGGCGACGGGGTTGTCGACCGGCGTCACGCCCGGGAAGCAGTTGCTCGTGTCCTGCGGGTAGGTCACCGGGACGGTCACCTCGGGGTTCACGGCGAACGTCACGTCCACGGTGCCCGTGGCCCAGCCGTGGGTCGCGGTGTTGATCCACATGTTGTTCACGAGCTCCCAGCCCTCGTCGGCCGGCAGGTCGACGAAGCGCTCGGGATACGCGCCGGGCCACAGCACCCGTCCGCTGAGGGGGAGGTCGGCCATGACCTCGTCCTCGCCGTCGGGGTTGTGCCACGTGAGGGTCGCCGTCGTGTTCGGCGTGCCGGTGACCGAGACCCCGTAGTCGAGGTAGGACACGCCCTCGACGCACACGGGCGTGAGCACGTCGACCTTGATCGTCGGCTCCGGGGTGCCGGGCGGGTTCGTCGCGCACTCCGGCGTCGACGGCGGGTAGGCCACGACGGTCTCGGCCGTCGGGTTGACCTCGAAGACCACCGTCACGCCCGCGCGGACCCAGTCGAACTCGTCGCCGACGACCCACTCGCCGTCCACGAGGCTCCAGCCGGGCCAGTCGACGGGGTTGCCCGCGCCGTCGACCTCGGCGCCCGGCCACAGGACGCGGCCCGAGAGCGGCAGGCCGGACTGGACGACGTCCTCGCCGTCCGGGTTGACCCAGGTGATCGTGAGCGGGTTCGTCTCGTCGTTCTCGTAGTTCTCGGGGAGCTCGAAGACGTAGTCGAGGTAGGGCACGTCGCCGTCGCACACCGGCGAGGCCACGGTGATCTCCGGGACGTACGTCTCGGGGTCGGTGGTAGCAGCGCTCGCGGTCGTCGCGACGACGGGGACGGTCAGGAGCGCGGCGACCGCGGAGAGCGCTCCGACGAGCACCGCCCGTCCCGTGCTGCGCAGACCCTTCGAGGTACGCATGGCTTCTTCACCCGTCTCGGTTCAGGGATTGTGGTGTTCCGGTACACAGAGAGCCCCGGAGTGCGGTCCGTGATGCATCGTGCGCCACGGACCGATGGCACGGGTCGAGCGACAGGCGCCCAGGATAGCGAGGATCGGACCCTGAACTGGACGGTCGTCCGGGTGAAATGTGCCCGTCAGGACCATCGTTATCGTGCCGTGATCCTCGGCGTCATCCTCGGCGGGAGACCGCGCATCCGTCCGCCGGTCCCGGGGGCGGGGCCGGCAGGTTCGGCAGGGCGTCGCGAGGGTTCACCCGCACGCGGCGACCGGCACCACCTCGAGGCCGGGCGCCGACACCGTCGGGGTCGTCCACACGTCGATCGTGCCGTCGGCGCCGGGGTGGTCAGGGGCGTCGCCCGGCGTCGTCACGGTGAAGGAGACCGCCGTGCTCTGACCCGGCGCGAGCTCGACGGGGAGCGAGGCCGCGCGCCGTCCCCCCACCTCCGCGACGAGCGCCCCCGTCGGTGCCCCGCCCACCCGGACGGTGCCGACCTCTCCGCCCCGCGGCGGGTAGAGGACGACCACCGTGCGGACGTTCCCCGGGGTGACGCCCGAGATGCCGCCGCCGGTCACGTACCACGGCAGGCTCGTCCCGGCGTCGGCCGGCGCGGTGGACGTGAGCGCGGCGCTGAACGTGTCGACCCGTCCGCCGTCGGTGCACACGCTGCCGGTGAGCCGGACGTCCGTGCCGAGGTAGTAGCTCATCTTGCCGCCCGTGGCGTCGTTGAGGAACACGCCGACGGAGCCCTCCGCGCGGTCCGCGGTGTCGATGTCGCCCGCGACGACCGTGCCCGCCAGGCGGTCCTGCTCGTCGGGGTGCGCGGACCAGAGGAGCACGCGGTGCTCGTCCGCGCCGCGTGCGAGCGCGTCGCGGGCGAGCGCGGGGTCCGCGCCCCCGGCGAGGAACGTCCCGAGGACGGTCGACGCGACGGAGGCGAAGAACGCGTCCGTCTGCTCCCCGGGCTCCAGCTCGACGTAGGCGTCCGAGAGGAGGACCTGGACGACGTTGCCCGCGTCGAGCGCGACGGTCTCGTCCCCGAACGGCACCTGGACCGCCCCGGTGGCCTCCAGCAGGTACGACAGCGCGACGGGGTCGATCGCGGCCACGCCGTCCACCGTCTCGCCCTGGGCCTGCTCCCACATGGCTGCCGTGAGCTCCGCGGTCGTGGGGAAGTCGGGCGTGAGCGGGGTGTCCTGCACGTACCGGCCCACGCGGTCCGTGAAGAGCTGCTCGACCCCGGCGTCCAGCGGGAGGACGGGCTCGGCGAACGGCGGGACGTCGGCCGTCGAGGCCTGGCGCTCCAGGGAGACCGCGCCGCCGTCGACCGTGAGGACCGCGAGCGCCCCGGGGATGCCGCCGCCCGCGCGCAGCTCCGCGTTGTTGAGCGCGACCACGAGGTACCGGCGCGGGCCGTCGGCGCCGAGCATGGCCGGGCCGAGCGCGGTGACGCGGTCGGCGGTGCGCACGACGGGGCGCAGGTCGTCGGTCCGGGCGACGAGCGTCGCGTACGGCTCCGCGATCTCCTGGTGCAGGGCGTCGGGCTCGACGGCCGCGAGGCGCGCGTCGATGTCGTCGAACGCGTCCGCGGCGCGGGCGACGGCGGGAGCGGCAGCGGCGAGCGGGGCCAGGTCGACGCGCCCGTCCGCGACGGTCAGGCTGTCGCCCTCGACGGCCCCGAGAGCCTGCGTGAGCGCCGGCAGCACGGTCGCGGCCAGGTCGTCCACGGTCGCCGCCGCGGCGGAGAACGCGCGGACGTCCTGCCCGTACACGGGGAGGTGCGCGGCCAGGGACCACAGCGGGCCGTCGGTGCTCGCGCGCGCGGTCGCGGTGAAGGGCTGGACCCGGTCCAGGGCCGCCTCCGCGGTCTCGACGTCGCCCGCGCGCAGCGCCTCCTCGGCCGCGGGGACCTCGTCGAGCGCGCGGGTCAGCGCGTCGCGCGCGGCGAGGGCGTCGCGGGCGAGCAGCGCGACGCAGACCACCAGGAGCACGGCGAGGAGGATCAGCGCCCAGCCCAGCCACGACGCCCAGTGCCGCCGTCGTCGGCCGCCCGTGTGGCGGGGCGGCAGGTCGACCGGCTCCGTCCTCGTCATGCCCCACAGCGTAGGTGCTGCGCGGTGGCAGGATCGGTGCCGTCGCGGGTGAGGTTCGGGTGAAGGACGCGCCGTGCAAGGAACCGGCTCCCCGGGACACAGAGCGGTTGACAGCCCCGACCCGCCGACGAGGAGCCGCTGTGACGACCGACGAGGCAGCCGACGCCGCCGTCCACGACGAGGCCTGGTTCGCCGCGCTCTTCGCCGCGCACGCGACGCCGCTCTACCGCTACTTCCGCCGCCGGCTGCCGAGCGCGGCCGGCTCCGTCGGGCCGGACGCCGACGACCTCACGGCCGAGGTCCTCGCGACGGCCTGGCGGCGCCGCGAGGACGTGCCCGACGGCGCCGAGCTCCCGTGGCTCTACCGCACCGCGGGCTTCGTCCTGGCCAACCACCGGCGCAAGGCGCGGGCGGTGCCGGTGGCCGAGGTGCCCGACCGGGGCGACGAGGGCGCGGACGTCGAGCACGTCGTCGTGCAGGACGACGAGGTGCGGCGCGCCCTGGGCGCGCTGTCGGTCCGCGACCGGCGCATCCTCCTCCTGCACGCCTGGGAGGGCCTGGGCGGCGACGGCCTGGCGGCGGTCCTCGGCACGTCGCGCGGGGGAGCCGACGCGGCGCTCTCGCGGGCGCGGGCGCGGCTGCGCACCGCGTGGGCGGAGCAGTCGGCCCTCGCGCAAGAGTCGGGCGCCTGAGCACACATCACGGGTAGACCCGACCGGCCGCGCCCCCGCGGCGCGGCCCCGCAGTACCTGGAGGGCGACATGACCAGCCACACCCCCGACCAGCCCGACGACGTCGACCTGGAGCGCCTGCGCGCCGCCGACCCGGCGGCGAGCGCCGCACCGGACACCGGCGCCCTGGAGGCCGCGGTCCGCGACCGCGTCCCCGAGGCGTTCGGCGACCGCTCGGCGGTGACCGGCGAGCCGCTGTCCGGGCCGGGCGGCCCGACGGCGACGCTCGTCGACGAGCTCGCCGAGCGCCGTGCGCGACGCCTGCGTCGGCGGGCCCCGCTCCAGGTCGCCGCGGTGGTGGCGGGGGCGCTCGTCATCGGGGCGGGCGGCTACGCGCTCGGTGCCGGAGCGGTGGGAGCGTCGCCCGCGGGGGACTCGGCCGTGGAGTCGACGGCGCTCGCGCCGTTCCGGCTGGGGGGCGCGGGCGCGGCCCAGGAGGAGTCGGGCCTCGTTCCCGACGCCGCCGCGTCGGGGCAGGCGTTCTCGTCCGACGCACGGGCCTCGGCGGACATGGCCTACCCCGGCGCCTGGGGCGGGCGCACGGTGTTCCACCAGGACGGCCTCTCGACGCAGGGGACCAGCGCGGACGCCTGGGCGTACGACGCCGCGGGCGTGTTCTCGCAGGAGACCGCACGGCGCGTCGCGGACGTCCTCGGAGTCTCGGGCGAGGTGCGCGAGGAGTACGGGACCCTCGTCGTCGGGGCCGACGGCGAGGCGCAGGTGCGTCTCTCCCCTGACGGAACGGTCGGGATGTCCTTCTACGACTCGGCGAAGGAGCCGTGGGGTGGTGCGGACCTCGGAGCGCCTGTCTCGGCGGAAGCCGCCACGAGCGAGCTCTTAGGTGTTCTCGAGGCACTGGGCGTCGACCCCACGGAGGTCGAGGTGGTCGTGGAGGACCTCGCGGACGCGTCCGACGCGCAGCAGGGGAGGTTCCTCAACGCCTATGAGGTCGTCGACGGTCGTCGAACAGGGCTCTCCTGGAACGCGACGTTCTCCGGAGCCGGGCTCGGGAGCCTGTACGGGCCGCTCGCGCCGCGCGTCGCGATCGGCTCCTACGACGTCGTGAGCCCCGCCGAGGCCGTGGACCGCCTGGGCGACCCGCGGTTCGGCGGGGGAGGCATGATCGCCTTCGCGCGGGAGGACGGCACCGCGCAGGCCGTGCCCGAGATCGCGCCCGCCGAGCCGGAGGCGCCGACCGTGCCGCCCACGGTCGGCGAGGGCGCCCGGTTCGCGTGGCCCGTCACGGACGTGACGATCACGGACGCGCGCCTGGGGCACGCGGTGCAGTACCAGCCCGACGGCGCGGCGGTGCTCCTGCCCGCCTACGAGCTCTCCGACGCCGACGGCAACGTGTGGTCCGTCGTGGCCGTCGTGGACGACCGGCTCGACTTCTCTCCCGCGGGCTGAGCCCACCTCTCCGGGGACGACCCGGCGGCCGGTGTCCGCGCGATGCCGACCGTCGGGTCGTCCCCGGCGTGCGCTTTTGCATCGTGCAAGCGTCGTGCTCCGCGAAAGTAGGCACGCTTTTGATTGACCCTCGACAAAAGTGTGGCTAGGGTCGCAGCAGACCGGGCGCCCACCGGGTCGGAGAGCGGTCACACGCCCTCGTCCGGGCGTGCGGTCCGACGATGGCAGGGAGGCCATCGTCGTCGTGCTCGGCGGCGCTCCGGCGTCCGCCGACGGGAACGGGAGCAACGATGCACCACTTCGCTTCTGACGGCTCGTCAGACCGCCCTGCTCCGGACGCGCGCACGGGGCTCTGGCTCGTCGGCGCCCGCGGCTCCGTCGCGACCACCGCGGCCCTCGGCCTCGCCGCCATCGCGGACGGGCGTGCCGCGCCCACGGGGTGCGTCACGGTCTCCGAGCCCTTCGCGTCGGCGCCGCTCCCGTCGTTCGGCGACCTCGTCGTCGGCGGCCACGACATCTCCGACGTCTCGATGGTCAAGCGCGCCGAGCTGCTCGTCGAGGCCGGGATGATCGCGCCGCGCCTGCTCACCGCGGCCCACGCCGCGCTGGAGCGGGCCGACGCCGAGGTCCGGCCCGGCTACTCCGCCCACCCCGCCGAGGGGGCACCGCGCGAGTCTCAGCAGGCCGCCGCGGAGCGCCTGGCCGCGGACATCGTCGACTTCCGCGAGCGCCACGGCCTCGCCCGCGTCGTCGTGGTCGACCTCGTGTCGACCGAGCCGCTGCCCGAGCCGGCCCCCGAGCTCTCCGACCGGGAGCTCCTGCGCGTCGCGCTCGCGGACCCGGAGCGCGCCGTGCTCCCGCCGAGCTCCGTGACCGCGTACGCGGCCCTGCTCGCGGGCGCCCCGTTCGCGGAGTTCACGCCGTCGGCGAGCATGCACCTGCCGGTGCTCCTCGAGCTCGCCGCCGAGCGCGGCGTCCCGGTCGCGGGCCAGGACGGCAAGACCGGCCAGACGTGGCTGCGCACGATCCTGGCGCCCGCCTTCGCGGCGCGCGGCCTGCGCGTCCTGTCCTGGGCCGGCGCCAACCTGCTCGGCGGCGGCGACGGCGCCACCCTGGCCGACCCCGAGGCCGTGCAGAGCAAGCTCGTCTCCAAGTCGCGCGGACTGCAGGACCTCACGGGCAGCCAGGTCACGCCGCTGCACATCGACAACGTGCCGGACCTCGGCGACATCAAGGTCGCGTGGGACCACGTGCACGTCGAGGGCTTCCTCGGCTCGCGCCTCACGCTGCAGACCACGTGGTCCGCCTACGACTCGATGCTCGCCGCGCCGCTCGTGCTCGACCTCGCGCGCCTGCTCGCGCTCGCCGACGCCGCCGGGTACGCGGGACCGGTCGCGGAGCTCGGGTTCTTCTTCAAGGACCCGTGGGCGAGCGACGTGCACGACTTCGCGGCGCAGACCGTCGCGCTCGCGGACTGGGTCCGCGAGGCGGCTGCCCGCGTCGGCGCCGCACCGGCCGACCGGCCGTGACCGGCTCGCTCCACGACCACCTGGACCTCGTCCGCGCCCCCGCGGTCCTCTCGGTGGTCGGTGACACCCTCGCGGGCGCCGCCGCCGCCGGTCACCCGCTCACGCCGCGCCGTGCGCTGCTCCCGCTCGCGTCCGCGTGCCTCTACGCCGGAGGCATGGCGCTCAACGACTACGCGGACCGCGAGCTGGACGCGGTGGAGCGGCCCGAGCGGCCGATCCCGTCCGGGCGCATCTCCGAGGGCCGCGCGCTCCGGGTCGCGGTGGGTCTCACGGCCGCGGGCGTGGGGCTCGCCGCCGCGGGCGGGGGACCGCGGGCGCTCGCGGTCGCCGTCCCGCTCGCCGCGAGCGTCTGGACGTACGACACGGTCGCCAAGGAGCACGCGGTGGGTCCCGTCGTCATGGCCGCGTGCCGTGGTCTCGACGTCCTGCTGGGTGCGGGCGTCGGGCACCTGCGTGCCGCGCTGCCCGCCGCGGCGGGGATGGCGGTGCACACCGCGGGCGTGACGTTCGTGTCCCGCGGCGAGGTGCACGGCACGACGTCGTCCCTCGCCACCGGGGTGGCGGCGGCCACCGCGGTGGGCGGCGCGGTCGTCGGCGTGGGGGCGCTGCGCCGCGGTCGCGGGACCGGCCCCGGCCGTGCGACGCGTGTGGCGACGGCCGTCGCGGGCGCCGTGGCGGCGGGCGCGTACCTCGCGACCGCGCTGCCGCGTCAGGTCGACGCCGCGATCACGCCGTCGGCGAGCAACGCGTTCGCGGCGACGAAGGCCGGGATCCGGGCGATGCTCCCGCTCCAGGCGGCCTGGGCGGCGCGCGGCGGCAGCCTCGCGTCGGTGGGCGTGCTTGCGGGCGTCGAGGTCGCGGGTCGCCTGCTGCGCCGGGCCGGGCGCGGACGCGCCGAGATGAGCGAGACGTGAGCGGGCGCGAGGACTCCGGGCGGGGCGCGCCGTTCACGCTCGGCTACGGCACCAACGGCTTCACGGACCACCCGCTCGACGTCACGCTCGACGTGCTGGAGCACGAGGGCTACGGCGCGGTCGCGCTCACCCTCGGGTTCCCGCACCTGGACCCGTTCGCGGACGGGTGGCGCGCGGAGGTCGAGGCGCTGCGCGACCGCCTCGCCGCGATGCACGGCGGCGCGGGGATGCGGGTCGTCGTCGAGACGGGCACGCGGTTCCTTCTTGACCCGTACCGCAAGCACCGGCCCACGCTCGTCGACGCCGAGGCCGACGCCCGGCTGCGCTTCCTGCGTCGCGCGGTCGAGATCGCGGCCGTGCTCGACGCCGAGTGCGTGTCCTTCTTCTCCGGCGTCCTGCCCGACGGCGCGTCCCCGGCCGCGGGCTGGTCGCTCCTGCGCGACCGCCTGCCCGGCCTGGTCGAGCACGCCCGCGAGCACGGCGTGCGGCTCTCGCTCGAGCCCGAGCCCGGGATGCTCGTCGAGACCGTGGGCGACGCGCTGCGGCTGCGCGACGACCTCGGGGGCGACACCGGGGACCTCGCGGACCTCGGCGTGACGGTGGACGTCGGGCACTGCCTCGTCGTCGAGCCCGACGGCGTGGTGGGTGCGCTGCGCGCCGCCGCGCCCTACCTCGCGAACGTGCAGCTCGACGACATGCCGCGCACGCACCACGAGCACCGCCCCTTCGGCGAGGGCGAGATCGACCTGCCGCTCGTGCTCGCGACCCTCGCCGAGGTCGGCTACACCGGCGTCGCCGCGGTCGAGCTGCCTCGCCACTCGTACGACGCTCCCGGCCTCGCGCGCCGCAGCATGACAGCGCTGAAAGAGGCGTGGGACCGACGCCCCGCGGTGCACGCGCCCGACCAGGAACCACCCCTCTCCGACCACCCCCAGGAGGTGCCATGACCGAGCCAGCCCCCGCGGCCCCCGCGGCCCAGGACGGCGCGACCACCGAGGGCGAGCGCTGGCTCGCCGAGGCGCGCGCCGACGTCGCGCAGGACCCCGCGACCGTGTCGCGCGCGTTCGCGCTCGCCGGCCGCAAGGTCGGCCGGGCGCCGGTGCGCCCGGACGCCGACCCCGCCGGCGTCGTCCACGGGACGGTCGACGACGAGGCGCGCGCCGCGATCGTCGTCGCGCTCGCCGAGGCGCTCGGGCGCGGCGCCGACGGCGACGCGTCCCTCGCGGCCCGCCTCGCCGACCTCTACCAGCACGGCGACACCGCCGAGCGGCGCGGGGTGCTGCGCGGGCTCGACGCGCTCACCGCGCGAGGGGCGCTCGCGGGCGACGCGGCGCCGTCGGTCGTCGCCGTCGGGCGCGACCTCGCCGCCGACGCGCTGCGCACCAACGACCAGAGCCTCGTCGCCGCGGCGGTCGGGCCGTTCGCGGCCGCGCACCTCGACCAGCACGCGTGGCGCCACGCCGTCCTCAAGCTCGTGTTCATGGGTGTGAGCCTCGACGCCGTCGCCGGTCTCGACGACCGCGCGGACGACGAGCTCGCCCGCATGGCGCGCGACTTCGCCGCCGAGCGCCGCGCCGCGGGACGCGTCGTGCCCGACGACGTCGCCCGCCTCGCCCCTGACGTCACCACCGGGAGGACCGCCTGATGCGCATCTTCGACCCCCACATCCACATGACCAGCCGCACGACGGACGACTACGAGGCCCTGTACGCCGCGGGCGTGCGCGCGCTCGTGGAGCCGGCGTTCTGGCTCGGGCAGCCGCGCACGAACGTGGGGTCGTTCCTCGACTACTTCGACGCCCTGCTGGGCTGGGAACGGTTCCGGGCGGCGCAGTTCGGCATCCGCCACCACGCGACGATCGCGCTCAACCCCAAGGAGGCGAACGACCCGCGGTGCCGCGAGGTGCTCGACGAGATCCCGCGCTACCTGCTCAAGGACGGCGTCGTGGCGGTCGGCGAGGTCGGGTACGACTCGATGACGCCCGAGGAGGACGAGGTGTTCTCCCGCCAGCTCCAGATGGCGCGCGACGTGGACCTGCCCGTCCTCGTGCACACGCCGCACCGCGACAAGCTCTCGGGCACGCGTCGCACGCTCGACGTCGTACGCGAGTCCGGTGTGCCGTCGGAGCACGTGCTCGTCGACCACCTCAACGAGACGAACGTGGCGCTCGTGCTCGACGCGGGGGCGTGGGCCGGGTTCTCCATCTACCCGGACACCAAGATGGACGAGGACCGCATGGTCGCGATCCTCCAGGAGCACGGCACGGACCGGATGATCGTCAACTCCGCGGCGGACTGGGGCCGGTCCGACCCGCTCAAGACGCTCAAGACCGGGCGGGCGATGCTCGCGGCGGGGTTCACCGAGGACGACGTCGACAAGGTGCTGTGGCGCAACCCCGTCGAGTTCTACGGCCAGTCCGGCAACCTCGTGCTCGACCCGGTGCCGGGCTTCGTCGAGGGCGACCTGCCGACGCCGGGCGTCGAGTTCGAGGGCTCGTCCGTGCTGCGCGGCGCGCGGGCGTAGCGGGCCGTCTCGGAAGGGCACCACCACCATGCTGTTGTCGTACTGCACCAACGTCCACCCGGCCGAGGACCTCGACGGGGTCGTCGAGCAGTTCGTGACCTACGCGGGCCCCGTCCGCGCGGCCGCGGGCCTCGACGTCCTCGGGGTCGGCCTCTGGATGCCCGCGACGCTCGCGCACCGGCTCGCCGGCTCGCCGGCCGACCGCGCCTGGCTGCGCGCCGTCCTCGACGAGCAGGGCCTCCAGGTCCACACGCTCAACGCGTTCCCGTACGGCGGGTTCCACGCGGACGTCGTCAAGCTCGACGTGTACACGCCGACGTGGGCGCAGCCCGAGCGGCTCGCGTACACGCTCGAGTGCGCCGAGGTGCTGGCCGACCTGCTGCCCGACGGTGCCGCGGGCTCGATCTCGACGCTCCCGCTCGCGTGGCGCGAACCGTGGTCCGCGGCCGACGACGACGCCGCGACGCGCGCGTTCGTCGCCCTCGGTGCCGGCCTGCGCGACCTGCGGGAACGGACGGGCAAGACCGTGCGCGTCGCGGTCGAGCCGGAGCCGGGGTGCGTGCTCGACACGGTGGACGACGTCGTGGCCTGGCTCGCGGCGCGCACGGGGCCGCTGGGTGCCGGAGGCGTGCCGGACGAGAGCCGGATCGACTCCGAGCACGTCGGGGTGTGCCTTGACACGTGCCACCTCGCGGTGTCGTTCGCCGACCGGCGCGCGGGGACGGCGGCCACGGTGCGACGCATCACGGACGCCGGGCTGCGCGTCGTCAAGGTGCAGGCGTCGGCGGCGCTGCACGTGGACGACCCGTCCGACCCGGCCGCGCGCGCCGCCGTCGGCGCGTTCGCCGAGAAGCGCTACATCCACCAGGTGCGCGAGCTCACGGCGGCGGGCGACGTGCTCGCGGCCGACGACCTGCCCGACGCCCTCGGTGACGGGCCCGGGACCGGGGCGGGGGACGCCGTCGGGCACCCGCTGCCGGGGGAGGGGCCGTGGCGCGTGCACTTCCACGTGCCGCTGCACCACGAGCCCGCGGCGCCGCTCGCCGCGACGACCGACGTCCTGCGCGACGCGGTCGACGCGGTGCGGGCGGCCCCGCACGGCGACGAGGCCCACCTCGACGTCGAGACGTACACGTGGTCGGTGCTCCCGGAGGGCGCAGCCACGGACTCGCTCGTGGCGGGCATCGCGGCCGAGCTCCGCTGGGCCACGACCCACCTGACCCCCACCCCCGCCGAACACGACATGAAGGACGCGAAGGAGCCGTCGACGACCTCGATGTCGGGTTCGACAGCGGGCCAGGTCGTGCTCGGCGGGCAGGACACCACCACCAGGAGGACCGCATGAAGCCCGTGCTGCTGCTCGACGTCGTCGGGCTCACCTCGACCGCGCTCGCGCACATGCCGCGCCTGCGCCAGCTCGCCGCGAGCGGCTGGCAGTCCGAGCTCGCGACCGTGCTGCCCGCCGTGACGTGCAGCGTCCAGGCCACGATGACGACCGGGCTCAGCCCGGCGGAGCACGGGATCGTCGGGAACGGGTGGTACTTCCGCGAGCTCGGCGACGTGTACCTGTGGCGCCAGCACGCCCGGCTCGTCGAGGGGGAGAAGCTGTGGGAGGCCGCGCGCCGCGCCAGCCGCGAGTACTCGTCGGCGAACGTCTGCTGGTGGTACGCGATGGGCATGACGACGGACGTCACGGTCACGCCGCGCCCGATCTACCACGCCGACGGCCGCAAGTCCCCGGACGCGTACGTGCGCCCCCCGGCGCTGCACGACGACCTCGTCGGCCGGTTCGGCGAGTTCCCGCTCTTCACCTACTGGGGTCCGACGGCGGACATCTCCTCGTCCCGGTGGATCGTCGACGCGACGCGGCACGTGCTGCGCACGCACGCGCCGGACCTCACGATGGCGTACGTCCCGCACCTCGACTACGACCTGCAGCGGTTCGGGCCGACGTCGCCGCAGGCCGACGCCGCCGCGGCGGAGCTCGACGCGACGCTCGCGCCCCTGCTCGACGACGCCGCGAACCAGGGCGTGACCGTCCTCGTGGTCTCGGAGTACGGCATCGCCGACGCCGACCGGCCCGTGCACCTCAACCGCATCCTGCGCCGCGAGGGCCTGCTCGAGGTCTACGTGCAGGACGGCAAGGAGCAGCTCGACCCGTGGACGTCGCGCGCGTTCGCGGTCGCGGACCACCAGGTCGCGCACGTCTACCTCGGCGACCAGCACGACCCCGCGCTCCAGCGACGCGTCACCGACCTGCTGCGGGGGATCCCCGGGGTCGACGAGGTCCTCGACCGCGACGCGCAGGCCCGGTACGGGCTCGACCACGAGCGCTCCGGCGACCTCGTCGTCGTCGCGGAACCCGGGGCCTGGTTCACGTACTACTTCTGGCTCGACGACGCGCGCGCGCCCGAGTACGCGCGCGGCGTCGACATCCACCGCAAGCCCGGCTACGACCCCGCCGAGCTGTTCTTCGACCCCGCGGACAAGCTCGCGAAGGCGAAGGCCGGACTCAACCTCGTGAAGAAGAAGGTCGGGCTGCGGTACGCGATGAGCACCGTCCCGCTCGACGCGTCGTACGTGAAGGGCTCGCACGGCCGCCTGCCCGACTCGTCGGCCGACACCCCGCTCGTGCTGTGCTCCGACGCCGAGGTGCCGGCGTCCGTCGCGGGCGTCGTGGAGAGCGGGAGCGGACAGATCCCGGCGGCGGCGATCAAGGGCCTGGTCCTGGAGCTCCAGGGCCTCGGAGCCCGGGTCTGACCCGCAGCCCCCGGGCCGGCCGTCCCCGCGCCACGACGCCGAACCCGGGATCCCTCCTCAGCGACGGTCGCCGCTGAGGAGCGGTCCCGGGTTCGGCGCAACCGTCAGTCCTCGTCGTCGTCCGGGAGGGCGACGAGGAGGTCCAGGTGCAGGCCGAGGACCGTGCCGTCGGCGGCGACGGTACGCACGAGCGGGTAGAAGCCGTCGCCCCAGCCCGAGTGGGAGAGCACGACGTTCTCGCCGTCCTGCGCGCCGGGGAGCAGGATGTTCGCCGACCCCTCGCGCAGGTGGTCGGGCGAGTCCGTGAGCGCGAACCAGCTCGTGTCCGTGCCGTCGTCGAACACCTCGTCGTACCAGTCGCCGTCGGGCATGAGCCGGGCGACGGCGTCGGCGTCGGAGAACGCGACCGTCCCGGCGTCCACCGGCACGCCGAAGGCGGCGCCCGCCTCCGGGGGCCCGTCCGCGCCCTCGGGGACGACCGGCTCGACCGCGGCGACCTCGCCCTCGGCGAGCACGACGCTCAGGTACGCCTCGCGCAGGTGGGACCCGTCCTGCTCGTCGGAGACGTCGGCCACCGTGACGCGCACGGGGTAGCGGCCCGGCTCCACCTGCACGACGAGACCCTCGCCGAGCAGCGTGAACGGGTCGGACGCCTCGAGCCGGCCGCTGGGCAGGACGAGCTCGCCCAGGTCGTGCACGGTGAGGCGCAGACCGGGGCTCCCGGCGGGCCCCGTCCCCGTGGCGGGGCCGGGGCGCAGGGCGAAGAACGTGTCAGGGGTGGGGAAGTCGCTCACGCCGCGAGCGTAGCCGCCGCCGGCTCGGGCCCGCTCGGCCCCTGACGCGGCGAGGGCCGCCACCCGGACGGGTGACGGCCCTCGCGGTGCGGCGCGCGGCTACGAGCAGCTCAGCGCCTCGTAGTCGGCGTCGTAGGTCGTCGTGACCTCCTCGCCGTCGACCTCGGCGGTGAGGGTCGCGGTCACCGAGCCGGCGTCGAACGACGCGGAGCGCGACGAGAACGACTGGTAGGCGTTCTTGCCGTCCTTGACGTTCGGGAACGTCTTCTCGCCGTACGGGGTCGTCACCACGACGTCGGCCGTCGCACCCGACTCGTTGAGCACGCGGACCGCGACGTGCGCCTTGCCGCCGAGGCAGCGCGCCTCGGCCGTGACCGTCGCGTCGACGACGGCGGACGTCGTGACGTCCACGGTCTGCCAGCGCTTGGTCGCCGTCGCGTTGTGCAGGTGCAGCAGCAGGAGCTTGCCGCTGCCCGCCTCGACCGCGGCCTGGGAGCGGTGCACCGGGATCGACGTGTCGTCGGCCCCGACGTACAGGAGCTGGTCGCCGCCGTCGAACCAGTAGGCCGGGTCGTACGGGTCGCCCGTGAACGTCTCGGTCGCGTCGACGAGCTGGTCGGCGGCCTGCGAGTACGGCGAGTACGTGAGGACCTGGAAGGTCGGCACGTCGCCCTCCTCGATCCCGAGCGACCCGATGCCGACCGGGATGACGACGACGTTGTTGTCGAACACCGAGGTGTCGACGTTCCCCCACACCGAGTTGATCGGCTGGAGGTCGACGTTGTCCCCGGCCTCGTACTCCGTGCCGTCCGGCGCGGTCCAGTCCTTGAGCGTGAACGTCGCCGCGAGGGTGAGGTCCGTCTCGCTGTTGTACTTGATCGCCGCGACCTCGAAGTCGGCCGTGCCGTCGGAGTCGACGTCGACCTCGACCGCCGGGATCGAGACCGAGCCGAGGCTCGCCCACTCCCCGTCGACCGCGACGCCGATGCCGATGACGCCGTCCGCGGGGTCGCCGCCGTCCGCGGCGACCTGGGGTGCGGTCGACGTGAAGCCGACCGCGCGCACGTCGGCCGCCGCGATGGCCGACGCCGAGGCGCCGACCGCCGCGTCCGCCTCGAGTCGCGGGCTCGTCGTCTTGAGCTCGAACGGCGCGACGAGCGAGAACCAGCCGCCCGAGGCCACGCCGCGGCCGTCGAGGTCGAGGTCGGCGGTGGTGGCCGAGCCCGGGAAGGCGACGGCCGTGCCGGAGAGGTCGCTCACGAGCTTCGGCGACGCCTGGACGGGGACGCGCAGCGCGGCGCCGCCGTCGGTCGGGGTGAGGACGACGCGGCCGCTGACGGACGACACGAAGTCGCGCGGCACGCCGACGCCGGAGTCGTCCGACGACGTCGGGTCGAGCTCCTTGGCGAGCGTCGCCGGGTCCGCGGTGAGCGTCACGGTGACGACCGTGCGCTGCCCCGCGGGGACGGTGACGGACGCCGGGGCGACCGACACGGTCGCCCCGCCCGCCGTGCTGGACTGGGCGAAGCTCGTCGCGTACGTCTTCGGGGCGTCGCCCGTGTTCTGCACGGTCACGGTCTTGCGCAGGGTCACGGTGTCCTGGCCGACCGGCACGACGCCGAACGCCACGGACACCTGGTCGGAGTCCTGCGACGCGTAGGCGAGGGTCGTGTTCGCGACCGCGTCGACGGCGTCGACGCGGCCGGAGCCCACGCGCTCGGGTCCGTAGGCGGTGCCCGTGCCCGACGGCCCGGTGAAGACGTCGTGCGTCGCCGTGTTCATGACCGACGCCTTGACCTCGGCCGGCGCCCAGCCCGGGTGGGCCTCCTTGACGAGCGCCGCGATGCCGGCGACGTGCGGCGTGGCCATGGACGTGCCGGACTTGATGCTCGCGCCGTCCAGGTGACCGGACGCGACGGAGGCGATCCCCGTGCCGGGGGCCGCGACGTCGGGCTTGGCGACGCCGAGCGAGCCGTGCACCCCGCGCGACGACCCGCTGTTGAGCGTGTCGCCGATCTCCGGGATCGAGACGAACGACGACAGCGCGAGCGACGGGCCGATGGTCATCGTGACCTGGCCGGCCTCGATCGCGGGGCGCAGCGCGTCGTGGCTCGGGCCGGTGAGCTGGGCGCCGGGGATGCCGGCGTTGCCCGCGATGCCCGCGACGAACGACGAGAGCTCGGAGGAGAGCAGCACGCCGACGGCGCCCGCGGCCTGCGCGTTGTTGAACCGTGCGGCGCTGCCGCACGCGCGCGTCGCGTCGTTGTCGTCCCAGGAGAGGAACGCGATCTTGCCCGCGACGGCCGCGGCCTGCTCGGGCGTGAACGCCTGGCAGCCGTCGACGTCGCCCCCGAGGAACGCGACCGGCGCGGTGACGTCCGCCCCGCCCGCGTAGTCCACCGAGTTCTGGGCGGGGTACTCGCCCGCGAGCGCCTCGGGGGCGTCGACGCGCACGGCGTCGAACGTCTGGGTGTCGCCGACCGAGTTGGCGACCGTGAGGGCGGTGCGCGCGTTGCCGGGGGAGCCACCGACGTCCGTCACGTCGCCGGCGTTGCCCGACGCGATGACGGACAGCGTCCCGAGGCGGGAGAGCTGGTCGATGAAGAGGTTCTCCGGGTCGTCCGCGGGGGAGCCGTCGGAGCCGAGGGAGAGGTTGACGATGTCGAGGCGGTCCGAGAGGTCGCCGTCGCCGTTCGGGTCGGCAGCCCACTCGAGCGCGTCGACGACGACGCCGGTCGAGCCGCCGAGGTCGCCGAACACCTTGAGCGCGTACAGGCCCGCCTCGGGCGCGGAGCCCGGGCCGACCTGCCAGTCGGAGATGTCCGTGAGCGTCGAGTAGTCGCCGTCGAACGTCTCGCCGTCGGCGGTGACGCCGTAGGCCGCGGTCGTGCCGGCCACGTGCGAGCCGTGGCCCGAGCCGACCGAGTCGAGCGAGTCGATGGGGTTCTCGTCGGGCGTCGGCACGAGCGTCGTGCCGGGGACGGTGCCGCTCGCGTCGTAGTCGTACCCCGCGAAGTCGTGGCCGCCGAGGAACTTCAGCTCGTCGTAGGTCCCCTCGGGGACCGGGCCGGTGCCGCGGTCGCCGTAGGCCTCGTCGAACGCCTCCTGCGTGCCGGGGCCGCCGAACGCCTTGTGCGTGTAGTCGATGCCGGTGTCGATGATGCCGATGCGCACGCCCTCGCCGGTGAGGCCCGTGCTCTGCCACGTCTCGAGCGCCCGCGTGAACACGTCCGTGCCCTTGTTCGCGGGCTTCTTGGGGATGATCCGGTAGACCGTGACGACCGAGGCGTCGCGCGCGAGGTCGCGCACCCGGGCCGCGTCGCCCGTCACGACGACGCCCGCGACGAGCGTGCTCGTCACCGACACCTGCTGCGGGTTCCGCGCGCCGGCGCTGCGGGCGGTCGCCTGCTGCGGGACGACGTCGTCCGCGAGCTGTGCGACCTCCTGCGCGTTGGCCTCGACCTCCTGGGGGCTCGCGCCCTGCGCGGCGAGGTCGACCGCCGACGGCGCGTCGAGCTCGACGAACGCCGTGACGGTGCCGGTCGCCTTCGCGAGGGACGGGGCGACCTTGTCGGTCGGGGCGAGGGACGCGCCCGACTGCACGCCGAGGGAGTCCCCGGGGTCGGGCGGCGGGTCCGCGACAGCAGGCGCGGCGGCCGCGGCGACGACGGCGAGGCTCGCGGCGGCAGCGGTCAGTGACACGGGTAGAGAACGGTGCTTCATCGACACTCATCTCCCCGGCAGAGCCGGTTCGGCGAAGGGTTCGTGGATGGGTCCTTCCCTGCGGTCTCGCCCGGGTGGGACACAGACCACCCGAGCACGGTAACCAACGACTGCCCGAACTGCCCAGCGACGGGCGCCCGCACTCGGGCACGGCGCCCGGAGACAACGTGGCCGGCACGCTCTACGATGCGGGCGGGGTCACAGGACGTGGCCGTCCTGTGGGAGTCCCCTTCCCGCGTCAGGTCCACGGGGGTGCGAAACCCGGGGGCGTGGCCCACGCAGAAGGAGAACCATGACCAGATCCTCGCTCCGGGTCCTGTCCGCCGCGCTCGTCGCCGGCGTCGTCGCGACCGCCGCGGTCGCCTCTCCTGCCCTGGCGTCCGAGCCCGACCTGCGCGTCGTGACGTGGGACCGGACGGCCACGACCGACCCGACCGCCGACGCCGCCTCCGACGCGCAGGTCTCCAGCGGGGAGAGCTGCGCGGTGCAGGCCCAGCCCCTCCTGCCCGGCCAGGACCCCGCCACGCTCCCGCCGGCGCCCGAGGTGTGCTTCGACTCGCTCGAGGAGGCGCTGGAGTTCGCCTCGGGCGGCGACGTCGCCGCGGCGCGCCTCGCCGACGCGACCCCCGCCGAGGTCGAGGGGCTCGTCGCCGAGCTCAACGCGTCGGCGGCGGCCGGGTCGGGTCTCGGCACGACGGCGCGCGCGACCACCGCGGCGGCGAGCTCGCTCGTCCTGGGCGTGCTGTGGCGGGACGCCAACTACAAGGGCGCGTCGAAGGTGCTCTACGGCTCCGGCACCAACGGCTGCTACGGCGGGTCCACCTACGGGTTCCCGAACCTCGCGAACCTGCTCATGAACAACGTCGTCAGCTCCGCCACGACCTACGCGGGCTGCTGGGTGACCCTGTACGACTCGTACAGCTACGCGGGCGCGAAGAAGAACTGCACGCCGCACTGCGCGACGCTGGGCACGTTCGACAACAAGGCGTCCTCGGTCGTCTACCGCCCGGTCGGCCAGCTCGGCTGAGGCGTCACGCGGCCCCGCCGGGCACGTCGCTCGACCAGCGACGCGCCCGGCCCGCCCCGAGCCGGGCGGGGCTCACCTCGCGCACGGCGACGCGGCGTCCCAGCAGGTGCCCGACGGCGTCCCCCGCGGCGCGCACGGCCCTGGCCCCGGCGTCACCGGGCGCGTCGGGGACGACGTCGAGCACCACGCTCCCGTCAGCCGCCTGGTGGAGCTGCCACGCGGCCATGCCGTGGGCCTGGAGGTGCTGGGCGGCGTCGACCGACGGCACCCAGGCGCCGTCGGGCCGCAGGTAGCGCACGGGCGACCGGCCCTCCAGGTCGTGCAGCTCGACCTGGTCACCGCGCCGCACGATCCGCGCGCGATCGCCGGTGCGGTAGCGCAGCAGCGGCAGGTACGGGTTCTCGTCGACCGTGACGACGACCTCGCCGAGGCCGCCGTCGGGGACGGGCACGCCGTCGTCGTCGAGGATCTCGACCCAGACGCGTCGGCCCCCGACGACGACGAACGGCCCCCCGTCCGTGCGGGCCGCGACCGCGCCCGTCTCGCGCAGCCCGTAGAGGTCGACGACGGGCACGTCCCACGTGGCGTGCAGGCGTGCGCGGGCGACGCCCGACAGGTGCGCGGCCCCGCTGACGAGCGCGACCGGGTGCAGGGCGAGACCCTCGTGCGCGAGCCGGGCGAGCGCGAGCAGCGGCAGCGGCGAGCTCGACACCACCAACGGGTCCTGCGCCGCGAGGAACGCCGCACGGTCGCCCGGGCGCGTCCACGCGCCGGGGTCGAGGTTGACGCGCGCCATGGTCGGTGCGGCGACGCCGGGGCCGCGCCGGAACCCGGTCATCGCCGACGCGTACGTGAACGCCTCGCGCTGGTCCACGAGGTTCATCAGGCCCAGGCGGCCGGGCGCGGGCTCCCAGTACGCGCCCGTGCTCGCGACGAGGTGCTGCAGGAGCACGAGGTCCGCCGCGACGGCCACGGGGTGCAGCGGGACGCGGACCGCCGCACCCGTGCTGCCGGAGCTCGTGCCCTCGAGCACGCGGCCGAGCGGCACGTCCACGGGGACGAACGACGCCACGTCGTGCCGCAGGTCGTCGCGCGTGACGGGTCGGACCGCGGTGAGCGGCGACCCGGCCCGGCTCTCCCCGCGGTCGCGCGCCCGGCGGTACCGCGGCACGACGGCGTGCGCCCGGTCGACGAGAGCGCCCACCCATGCGGGCGGGGCGGAGGGCGCGGCCGCGACGCCGGAGGGTGCGGCCGGGCCCTCGGCGCGGGTGCCGGGACGGGTGTCGTCGGCGGCCTCGACGCGGGTGCAGGGACGGGCGTCGACCGCGGCTTCGACGTGGATGCCGGGACGGGTGTCGGCACGGCCCGCGGCGAGGCGGGCCGCGACCTCGTCGAGCACGGGCAGGTCGTCGGGGCGCAGCCGGTCGCCCGTGACGTGGACCCAGGCGGGCGCGGCGGGGTGGTCCCGCACCGCGTCGAGCGCGGCCCGGCCCGCGTCGTCGAGCGTGGGCCAGCGCTCGGCGTCGGTGAGCGCGACCGCGGAGCCCGGGGCGTACTCGTCGAGCGTGAGGTCGGGGGCGTCGTCGGGTGTCGTCATGAGTCCTCGTCAGTAGTTCGCGTACTGCGCGGCGGCCTCCTTGGCGCGCTTCTCCGCGAGCTCGCGTGCGAGCTGCTCGGCGCGGCGCGCCTCCTGCGCCATCTCGCGGGCGATCCGGCGCTGCTCGGCCGTGCTCACGGCCGCCCACCGGTCCGCAGCCACCTCGGGGCTCTCGCCCGCGGGCCGCAGCCCGAGCTCGCGCAGCACGGCGCGGGCCAGCTCCTCGCGCGCCGTCGGCGCGTGCAGCCACTCGTCCGGCGTCCGGAGCAGGGCGAGGGCGGGCACGGTCTGCTCGACGACCCGGACGAGCGCGCCCGGCGTCGCGGCGGCCCGGGACGCGGGCGCGGCGAGCAGGCGCTCGTCGCGCAGCAGCCAGCAGACCGTCCCGGCGAGCGCCGCGTACGGGGTGTGCGTGCACAGCGCCTCGACGGCGGCGCGCTGCGGGCCGCGCAGCACGCCGACCGCGCCGGACCCGGCGAGGAGGTCGGCGGTGTCGCCGACGAGCGCGGCGGCCGCGACCACCGGGTGGTCCAGCACGTCCGGGGGCGTGTCGGCCAGACGGTGCACGACGTCGGCGAGCGCGGGGCCCTCGACCGTCGGGCGGGCGAGGTCATCGGTCACGGCGGGCTCCTTCCGGTCGGCTGCTCGCTGTCGTGCTCCTCGACGGTGTGCTCGCCGGGGCGCCGGTCGAGGCGCCCCACAGCTCGCGCGCGAAGGCGCGGGCGAACGCGACGAGGTCGTCCTGGGTCTGCACGGCGTGGACCCGGTAGCCCACCGCGTAGTCCCGCACCGTCTCGGCACCCTTCGCCGAGACGTCCAGCACGAGCGTGCCCCCGCCCCCGGCGGCCGCGACGGCGCGCGCCGCGGTGCCCTCGTGGGGCGCCACGAGCTCCGTGTCGGGGCGCGCACCCCAGCGGAGCCGGACGACGTCGTCGAACATCGACACGACGCCGTCGTCGGAGATGACGGCGACGTGGCACGGGCGGGTGCGCGTCGGCGGGGCGCCGGTGACCGGGTCGCCGAGGTGCGTGCGCTCCAGGAGCGGGACCGGGAACGACGTCGAGCCGCCGAAGTGCGCGACGACCGCGTCGAGCACGCGGTCCTCGTCGCGCACGAACCCGTCCGTCCCGGCGACCTGCTGCGGCCCGCTCCACGTCGTGGCCTGCACGCGGGCACCCGCACGCAGGGCCGAGAGCGCGAGGACGGCCCCGGCGAGCGCGATCGGCGCGACGCGTCGCGTCGGGTCGGGCATCGAGCCGGACGAGTCGAGGTAGAGGTCGAGGTCGACGGGGACGCGGTCGGGCTCGTCGCCCGTGTCCTCGTCGACCGACCGGCGCACGGTCGTGAACCCCGGCACGACGACGGGCGAGCGCAGCAGCGTCCCGGTCCAGTCCACGTCGCCCAGCTCGTCGCCCACGTCCCACTGCTCGTGCGCGCCGAGCAGCGGCTCCGTGGCGCGCACGTGCTCGCGCACGGGGAACGGGACGAGCAGGGGCGCGGCGTGCTCGCGGTACCAGCGCCGGGCGGACGCCGCGGCGTCCGTCGTGAGCCCGAGCAGCCGGAGCGTCGCGTCGTAGTCCGCCGGCGCGAGGGCCTGGCCGGTCGCGTCGTGCGCGCCCTCGCCGTCGGTCCCGGGCGCGTGGTGCGCGGCGTCCGTCACGGGGTCGTCGGCCGCGCCCAGCCCGAGCTCCCCGACGACGCGCGGGTCGAGCGCGGGGTGCCGCACCGGCTCGACGGCGCGCGGGTCCGTCGCGAGCCCGCCGGGGACCGCCCCGGCCACCTCGTCCTGCCCGCAGACGACCTGGGGCAGCGTGGACCGCCGCCGCTGGAGGTGCCGCCGTCGGGCGTCGCGGTCCCCGCGCTCGGGCCGGGCCTGGCGGCGCGGGTCCTGCGCGGTGGCCGGCGACCCCGCCTCCGCCGCGAGCAGCGTGCGCAGGAGCGCGGCGAACCCCGCGGCGCCGCCGACGGGGTCGTCCGCGTAGGCGCGCACGAGGCGCGCGACGAGCGTCGCCTCGCGCTCGGCCACCGGGACGTCGGACGCGGTGAGGTCGCCGCGCGGCAGGCCCCAGAGGATCTCGTCCGCGCGCAGCACGGTCTGCATGACCGTGCTCGTCCCCGGCCCCAGCGCGCGCCACAGCCCGGCGAGGTCGATCCCGGCGCGGCGCTGCAGCCGGTCGTTGATGAGCAGGTCGCTCCACAGGTTGGCGGTGAGCGGCGCGAGCTGGTCCTGGTCCACGAGCCCGGCGCGCGTGCGCGCGACGAGGAGCGCGCTCGTCGTGAGGTCGCCGGGGGAGAGCACGTGGTGACCCACCTCGTGCGCGAGGACCGCGACCGCGTGGTCCTCGATCCCCAGCGCCACGACCTCGGCGAGGTCCACGTGCACGCTCACGCGGGTCGTCGAGAACCACGCGAACGACCCGACCCCCTCCGGGACGGTGCCGGGTCCGTGCAGCGTCGGGGCGCCGAGGCGCGTGAACCGGCCCCAGGCCGCGAGCGCCTCGGGCCACGCGGCCTGCCACCGCTGACGCAGCACCCCGAGGTCGGCGCGAGGTCGCTCGTCGGGCAGCGCCCCGACCGGTCCCGGCGCGGGCGCGCTCACCGGGGCCACCGCACGAGGAGGACGTCGTACGAGCCGGCCCGGCTCAGCAGCGCGAGCCGGCCCGACGGCGTCTCGACCACCGCGGCGCCGCTGACGTCCGTCAGGGCCGTGTCGGGCGCCGGGCCGGGCGCGCGTTGTCCGGCGGGACCGTGGTCCGACCCGTGGAGGCCCTGGTCGTCGACGTCGGCGCGGGGCGGCGTGACCGCGCCCGTGGCGTGGTCGCCGGCGCCCGGTGCGCGCGCGACGAACGCGCCGTGGACGTCGGCGACGAGCGCCCACTCCACCGTCTCGGCGCCGACGGTCGCGGCGTCCGCCGCGGCGCCCACGGCGGCCGGCACGCCGTCGCCGGTCGAGAGCAGCACCCAGCGCAGGCCGGGGTGGCGCGCGTCGGTGCCGACCACCAGCGCGGGCGACAGCCACGGCCCGCCGAACCCGCGGAAGCCGCCGAAGCGACCCAGGACCTGGGCGGGCCCGGGAGCGCCCGGCAGCAGGACCCACCGTGCCCCGGCGGGCTCGTCGCCCGGCCCGACGGCGGGCCACCACCACGGGTCCGCGGCGTGGCGGTCGAGCACGGCCCGCAGGTCCGCGGCGTCGACCGTCCCGACCGGCCCGGAAGCCCCGCCCGCCCCGGACGCAGGGAGCGAGAGCGCGGCCCGCGCGACCGGCTCCGGGAGCGACCGCGCGGCGTCGAGCGCCGCGTCCCGGTAGCGCACGAGCCCGCTGCGCCACGCCGCGACGAGCACCGCGCCCCGGACCGTGCCCGCCGTCGGTACGTCCTGCCCCGCGGCGGGTGACGCCGCGGCGGCGGCGACCACGCGTTCCGCCCACGCCGTCACGTCGCCGCGCGAGCCGGGCCCGCCGCCGACGGCGCGCGCGGCGTCCACGACGGCCGCGACCGTGGCCGCGGGGGCGAGGGCGAGCCACGGCGCGAGCCGCGGGACGACGTCGAGGAGCGCGCGTCGCTCCGGTGCGCCAGGACGCCAGCGACGCGCGGCGGCGAGCCGCGCGAGCGCGTCGACGAGCGCGTCGCACGTCGCCGCGAACGCGTCCGCACCGAGCTGCCGGGCGAGCGGGTCCGCGGCCGCGGCCACCTCCCGCACCGCGTCGGCCAGGCCGTCGCGGTCCGCGCCGTGCGCGAGGGCCCGCGCGAGGACGGCGTCGTACCGGGCGCGCTCCGCGAGGGCGCGGGCGGCGAACGTCGGGCGGACCCCGGGACCCGCGTCCCCGGCCGACGGCGACCGCACGCCGTCGGGCAGCGTCACGCGCCGCTCCAGCGCAGCCAGGTGAGGTAGTTCGTGTACCGCTGGTGGGCGTACTTGAGCGCGAGCGCGTCCTCGTACACGTGGCCGTGCAGCTTGGCGTGCTTCTCCCACGACGCGAGCACGTGCTCGATCCGGGCGAGCCGGCGCAGCACCTCCGCCTCGGGCAGCCCCTCGAACCCGGCCGCGACGTCCGCGAGGACCGCCCCGACGTCGTCCTGGTCGTCGAGGCCGGCGGCGTCGTACTGGCGGCACGCCGTGTCGAAGAGGTCGCGGATCCACGACACGCGGTCCGAGCGCAGCGGCTCGCGCTCGCGGTCGTCGAACGGGGCCGACTGCAGGTCGGGGAGCAGCTTGTCGTGCAGCACGAACGGGAGCACCGCGCGCAGGTCGGCGAGCTCCACCTCGGCGTCCCCGCGGAAGTACGCCATCGCCTTCGCGTACGCGACGAGCGACTGCAGCGCGCGCACCGACAGGCCGTTGAGGGTCTGCGCCCCCACGTCGCCCAGGCGGTCGCGGCCCGTGTCCGCCGTCGCCACGAGGTGCGGGTCCACGCCCGCGACGCGCGCCGTGTCCTTCGTCCGGTACTCGAACTGCCACCCCGCGCGCTCCAGCACCTCGAGCTGGCTCGCGAAGAACTCGAGGCGACGGCGCACCGGCTCCGGGAACGGGACGGCGAGGATCGCGGCGTGCAGCGCGTCGTGCTCGGCGGCGTCGAACACGATCTCCGGCGGCACGTTCTCCTCCGGGCGCACGCGCCGCTCGGCCCGGGCCACGAGGTCGCCGAGGAAGCGGTTGTTGAACGGCAGCGCGTGCACGACGACGTCGATGCGGTCCCGCAGCGCGTCGACCACCTGGTACGTGCCGCCGCCCGCGTCGTCGTTCGCCGTGAGGTACCAGGCGGCGTCGCCCGTCTCGTAGACCTGGTCGTACACCTCGACGTACCCGTCCGCGAGCACCGTGAGCAGCGCCGACTGCGTGCGCGTCGGGATGCGGTTGTACTCGTCGACGATCTTCACGCGCATGCCCAGCCACGACCGCCACGCGACGTCCACGTCCGCGAGGCTGTCCGCCTGCACCAGATCCTTGGGGAGCGGCGTGCCGAACAGGTCCGACACCGTGAGCTGCGGGTGCCCGTGCTGCATCGCGCGGCGCACGTCGCGCACCGGGTAGCCCGCCAGGACGCCCATGAGCACGGCGCTCGCGGTCTTCCCGCGGCCCGGCCCGCCGATCATGAGGCACCGCCCGCGCACGGCGAACGTCAGGAGCGGCAGCAGCACGAAGCTCGAGTACGACTGGTCGCTCGGCAGCGTGAGGAGCGCCTTGGAGTCGCCGAGCCGGAAGCTCGTCTCCCGCGCGCCGGGCGCCGCGAACTCGACGTCGTAGTGCGGGCTGATGATCGCGTGGTTGACGACCCAGAAGTACGCCTGGCGCAGCTTCTCGTCGAGCGGCAGCCCGCCCCGGGCCGCGCCGTCGTCGGGGCCGGCCCCGGCGACGGGCGTGCCGAACAGGTCGTCGACGCCCAGGGCGAACGGGTCGCGTCCGTCGGCCTGTCCCGCGGGCTGCGGCCGGGTCGGCGCGGAGGACACGTGCTCGAGATCGGTCACGGCCCGATCCTGCCACCGTCGTCCGCGGGGCGTGGGGACGTCCGTGCCGGGTCCGTGGGGCTCGCCGGGGCGGGGCCGGGGATCAGAAGGCGTCGGTGCCGGCCTGGGGGAGCGGGTCGGCGACGTGGCGCGGGGTGGCGAGCAGCGGCCCGACGGCGGCCAGCGCCTGGGCGAGCCGGCTCGCCCGGTCGCCGCGCACCTCGAACCACGGGACGCCGGGGCGGGCACCGTCCGGCGTCGGCAGCTCGGCGGGGCCGAGGTGGCGCACGACGTCGGCCGGGTCCGCCAGGCGCGGGCCGGTCGCGGCGAGGACCTCGCGGAACCGGTCCTGCATCGCGTGCCGTACGTGCTCGCCGTCGCGCAGGCCGTCCTGGACGAACGGGATCTCGTCGCCCGTGAGGACGTAGAGGTCGGGGCGGCGGGCTGCGGCGAGCGCCTCGACGCTCGGGGAGCGGTGGCCCACGTAGCGCTCGTGCCACAGCGTGGTGGCGAGCACGTCGGTGTCGCACACGAGGAGCGGGACGGGCGACACGGCGGCGGCGTCGTCCTCGCGCCGGGCCTGCTCGCGCGCGACGAGGTCGAACTCGGCGGTGTGCCACGGCGCGGCGAGGCCGCCGGGCCGGACCTCGGACCACTCGCGCCCGAACTCCAGCACGGGGTCGAGCCCGAGGTGGGCGGCGAGGTCGGCGGCGAGCGTCGTCGAGCCGGTGGACTCGGCGCCGAGCACGACGACGCGCCGCACGTACCAGGACCGGACCGGCGCGGGCAGCGCCCACCAGTGCGCCGCGGGGTCGGCGCGGACCGCGGACCCGGACACGGGCAGGTGCCGGCGGTCGGGGTCCACCTGGACCCACGTGGCGTCGAAGCGTCGCGCGAGCTCGACGCCGTACCGGTCGGAGGTGAGCACCGCGTCGACGGGCGGGTCGTCGGGGTCGAGCAGCGACCGCATGACCTTCACGTGCTCGTCCCACGCGTGGGGGTCGGCGTAGTCGACGGGGGCGTCGTCGAGCCCGTGGACGACGCGGGCGCCCGGGACCTCGGCGCGCAGCCACGCCGCCCGGGTCTCGGCGGGGATCGACTCGCTCGTCGAGGCGAGCACCTGCACGGTGACGCGCTCGCAGCGCGCGAGCGCGGTGCGGACGAGGTGCACGTGCCCGGCGTGCGGCGGGTAGAACTTGCCGATGACGAGGCCGTGGGCGAGCCGCGTCACCGGGCCGGCTCCGCGTCGTCGGGCACGGGGGCCGGACCGACGGCTCCGGGCTCGACGACGCCCGCGCCGTCGCCCGCGCCGTCGTCCGTGGGCGCCCCGGCGCGCGGCGTGCGCAGGGCGGCGGACCACTCCCGCAGGCCCTGCACGCACAGCGCCACGAACCCGACGTAGAGCGCGGCGGTGAGCCACAGGCCCTGGCTCGCGTAGAGCCCGACGAGCACGACGTCCGTCGCGATCCAGACCCACCAGTTCCCGATCCACTTGCGCCCGAGCATCGTCTGCGCGAGCAGGCTCGACGACGTCGTCAGCGCGTCCCAGAACGGCACCGCGGAGTCGGTCCAGGTCGTGAGGACGGCGACGAGCGCGGCCGTGGCCGCCGCGGCGGCGACCAGCCCGACCACCCACGCCGCGCGCGGCGTCCGGTGCACCACGAGGCGTCCCCGGTCGGTGCCGCCACGCAGCCACCAGTACCAGCCGAGCGCGCCGAGCACGAGGTACACGACCTGCAGCCCCGCGTTCGCATACAGGCCCGCGCCGGTGAACAGCACGAGGAACACCACGTTGTTGGCCAGCCCGACGGGAAACGTCCACACGTTCTGCCGCACCGCGAGCCACACGCACGCGGCGCCCGTGACGAACCCCAGGATCTCCTCGACGCTCACGGGCGCACACTCTACGGGCGCGTCGCCGAGAGCCCGGGCGGTGCTCGTGCGGCGGCACCGCGACCTCGGCACCTGCGGTCGAGATCGGCGACTGCGACCGCCGATCTCGACTGCGATCGCCGACCTCGACCGGGACCGCCGATCTCGGGGACTGTGACGTGTGCCGCGCTCGGGGGCAGGTGGGCCCGCGGGGCGTTACGGTCGGGACGAGCCCGGGTCCCTCCCGGGTACCCCGACGTCGAAGGAGATCTCGTATGCCCACGCGTATCGCTCGTACCGCCTGGAACGGTGGCCTGCAGGACGGTCAGGGCCAGGTCGAGCTGTCGAGCTCGAAGGTCGGCACGTACGACGTCTCGTTCCCGCGCCGCGCCGCGGACGACGCGGGCGGCGTCACGAGCCCCGAGGAGCTCATCGCCGCCGCGCACTCGTCCTGCTACGCCATGCAGTTCTCGGCGCTGCTCGGCGAGGCCGGCGCGACGCCCGTCTCGCTCGAGGTGACCGCCGAGGTCACGCTCGCGCCGGACCCCGCGGGCGGCTTCCAGATCCCGACGATCGCGCTCACGGTCCGCGGCGAGGTCGAGGGCATCGACGAGGCCGGGTTCCAGCAGGCGGCCGAGGCGGCCAAGGCGACCTGCCCCGTGTCGAAGGCGCTCGCGGGCGTCCCCACGATCACGCTGGACGCCGCGCTCGAGAGCTGACGCCCGCGCGCCCGCGCGCCGAGCACGACATGAGGGTCGTTATCCGTGGGATAGCGACCCTCATGGCGTGCTCGGCGACGCCCGGGGCGCAGCCCGGGTGACTTCAGCGGGGGAGGAGCGGCGGGGTCGAGGTCCCGGCGCCGGCGCGGATCCCGTCGACGAGCTCGGCGAGCGTGTCCTGCGCGCCGTGGGCCGGGTGCCACCGCAGGAGCTCCCCGGCGAGGCTCGTGTCCAGCACGGGGACGCGCATCGCCATGTCGAGCCAGCCCTCGCCCACCGGGGCCAGGCGCGCCCGCCACGCGGCCGCGACGGCGGTCCGGGCCGTCCCGTAGGGGACGGTGCGCAGCGAGCCGTCGGCGACGACGTCCGCCACGTCCTGCGGCGTCAGCACCGTGGGGTGGGCGACGTTGAACGGCCCGGGGTGCCGGCCGACCACGATGCGCGCGTACGCCTCGGCCGCGTCCTCGGCGTGCACCACCTGGAGGCGCAGCCCCTCGGGTAGGGGGACGGCGGGCAGGGGGGAGCGGCGGAGCGCGCGCGTGCCGAGCGGGCCGAGGAAGTACCGCGCGATCTCGGAGGCGGCGTCGCGCTGGAACACCAGCGCCGAGCGCACGCGCGAGACGACGATCCCGCTCCGGCGGTCGAGGTCGTCGAGCAGCGTCTCGACGGCCGCCTTGTCCTCGGAGTACGACGAGCCGGGGATCCCCTCGACGGGCCAGCCCTCGTTGACCGGCGTGTCGCGCGCGTCGCCCGCGTAGGGGGCGGGCGAGTAGGCGCCGACGGACGACGCGACGACGAGGTGCGCGACGCCGGCCCGCTGCGCCGCCTCGACGACGCGGCGCGTGCCCTCGACGTTGACGCGGCGCAGGCGCTTGCGGTCGTGGCTCGGCTGGACCGCCCACGCGAGGTGCACGACGACGTCCGCTCCCGCCAGCGCGGCGTCGAGCCGCTCGTCCGCGTCGGCGGCGGCGACGTCCGCGTACCGCCACGTCGCCGCGTCGTGCGGGGCGCGCACGGTGCTCGACCCGTCGGCGCGCGGCACGCGCCGCGCGACCGCGACGAGGGACGTCACGACGGGTTCGGCCGCGAGCCGACGCAGCACCGCCGTGCCGACGTTCCCGCTCGCCCCGACGACCACCACGCGCATGCGCTGCCTCCCGACCTCGTCCGCCCCGCGCTGTGTCCGTGTGTGGCGGGCGTTCTCCCGACGCTAGCCCGCCGCGCCCGAGTTCGCCCGGGCGATGGCGAGGACGGCTCCGCGCGCGGGCTCGGGGAGCTCGGGCACGAGGACGACCGCGCTCGCCAGGACGAGCCGCTCGATCTCCGCGCGGGACAGGTCGCTCCCGCCGAGCCACGCCGCGGTGACGTTCTCGACGAGCGCGACCCAGCCCGCGGCGATCAGCCGGAGGCGTGGCGACGTGAGCGGCGCGCCCGACGTCGCGGAGACCGTGGTGGTCAGCCGGGCGACGAGGCCCTCGCGGACGCGCGCGAGCGCCTCCTGCGTCGCGTCGTCCTCGGCGAGCGCGCCGCGCCACAGGTCCTGCCAGACGAGGCGCCGGGCCTCGACCGCGTCGAGGAACGACCCGACGGCGAGCGCCGGACGCTCGGCGAGGGGACGATCGTCCGGTGCGACGGTCGCCGCCTCGAGCCCCGCCACGGCCTCGAGCGCGACGGCCCGGCGCAGTCCGGCGGTGGACCCGAAGTAGTGGAAGACGAGCGCCTTGGACGCTCCCGACCGCGCGGCCACGACCGCGGGGGTGAGGGACTCCAGGCCGTGCTCGTCGGCCTGCCGCGCGGCGGCGTCGAGCAGCTCGCGGCGACGGTCGGCGGGCTCGCGGCGGCGGCGCGCGCCGGGTGGCGGGCTCGCCGCGTCGGCCGGGGCAGCGGGAGAGGGGGCGGGCGTGCGGGGCATGACATCCGTTGTACGCCGTTGTTGACCACGAGTCAACAAGAGGCGTAGCGTTGTTGACCGTGAGTCAACGGCGTCCTCGGTGAGGACCGGGGACCCACGAGAAGGAAGAGCCGGGATGCAGATCACGCTGACGGACGTCCGCGTCGACGGGCGGCGCGAGCCGATGCTCGAGCCCATGGACCTCGCCTGGTCCACGGGCGAGAGCGTGCTCGTCGCGGGCGAGCCGGGGCACGGGCACACCGCCCTCGCCCTCGTCGCCACGGGACGGTTCGACCCGTCCGCGGGCGAGGTCCGGCTCCAGCCCGCGAGCACGCCGTCGCGTCGCAACGGGCGCTCGTCCCGCGGCGCCGCCGCCACCCTGCGCGACGTGACCGCCGTCGTCGACGTCCCCGGCATCAGCGAGCCCGACGACGCGCTCACCGTGGCCGACGTCGTCGCCGAGGGCCTCGCGCTCGCCGGCCGCCGCTCGCTGCCCTCCGACGTGACGCGCTGGCTCGCCGACCACTCGCTCACCGCCGACCGCACCCGGCGCCTCGACCAGGTCCCCGGCGTCGTGCGCACCGCGCTCCTCGCGGCGCTCGCGGCCGAGGACCCCGACGTCCGCTTCCTCGTGCTCACCCTCCCGGACCGTCACGGCGGCGAGCCGTCGGGCTGGTGGGAGGTCGCGCAGTCCCTCGCCGCCGCGGGCTACGGCGTGCTCGTGCAGTGCACGCGCGCCTCGGCCCGCGACCTCGGCGTCGACCTGCCCCCGGCCCGCGGCGCGTCGATCCACGAGCCGCCCGTCGTCGTCCTGCGCACGCGCCCGACCCCGCCCCCCGCCCCCGACCCGGCCCCGGTCGACCCCCCGGACGCCGCCGAACCCGGGATCGCTCCCCAGGCTGGCGACGACCTGAGGAACGACCCCGGGCTCGACGAGCGGGCCGCCGCCGAGAACGACCCCGAGGAGGGCCGATGACCGCGATCCGGCTCGGGCTGTCCGAGCTCCGGCGCCTCGCCGCCGGTACGCTGCCGCGCCTCGCGATCCTCGCGATGGCGCTCATCCCCACGCTCTACGCCGGGCTGTACCTGTTCGCGAACCACGACCCGTACGACAAGCTCGACCAGATCCCCGCCGCCCTCGTCGTGCTCGACGAGGGCACGACGACCACCGACGCCCAGACCGGGGCGACGACGGAGCGCCACTTCGGCCGCGACGTCGCCGACCAGCTGCTCGACGACGGCGGCTTCGGCTGGGTCGAGACCAGCCAGGTCGACGCCGAGTACGGCGTGCGGTCCGGGCGGTACGACGCCGCGCTCGTCATCGGCCCCACGTTCTCCGCCGACCTCGCGTCCGCGGGAGAGTTCGAGCCCCAGCAGGCGAGCCTCACGCTCATCACCAACGACGCGAACAACTACCTCGCCCGCACGATCGCGGACCAGATCGTCGGCAAGGTGCGCGACTCGATCGCGGAACAGGTGGGCACGGAGGCGGCCGACACGTTCCTGCGCGGCTTCGCGTCCATCCACACCAACCTCGCCGACGCCGTGGACGGTGCGGACCAGCTCCTCGACGGGTCGACGCAGCTCCGCGACGGCCTCGTCACCGCGGACGACGGCGCGCACACCCTCGCCGACGGCGCAGGCCAGGCCGCCGACGGCGCCGAGCGTCTCGACGCGAGCACCGGGACGCTCGCGGACGCCGTCGGGCAGCTCGACGACGGCGCGGAGGCGCTCGCGTCCGGGCTCGGCACGCTCCGGGGCGCGACGTCGTCCCTGCCCGCCCAGACCCAGCAGCTCGCCGACGGCGCCGCGCAGGTCGCGGACGGGAACGCGCAGGTCGCGCAGTACGGGCAGCAGGCGGCCGCGGCCGCGGGCGAGGTGCTCCCGACGCTCGACACGATCCGCGGCGACGTCGACGCGCAGCTCGACCAGCTCGTCGCCGACGGCGTCCTCGACCAGGCGACGGCCGACCAGGTGCGGTCGCAGGTCGCGCCCGTGCTCGACCAGCAGCGCGAGCAGGTCCAGGGTGCCGTCGACCAGGTGACCGCCGCGTCCGGCAAGCTCGACCAGCTCGCCGACGGCTCGCGCCAGGTGTCCGAGGGCGCGGCCCGGCTCGCGGCCGCGACGCCTCAGCTCACGGCGGGCATCGCGAGCGCGGCGGACGGCGCGGACCGCCTCGCCGACGGCACGGGACAGCTCGCCGCAGCGACCCCGCAGCTCGTGGACGGCGTCTCGCAGCTCGCCGACGGCACGCGCCAGGTGTCCGACGGCGCGACCTCGCTCGCGGACGGGACGTCGCAGCTCCGCGACGGCTCGGGCGAGCTCGTCGACGGCGTCACGCAGCTCCGCGACGGGCTCGCCGAGGGCCTCGGCCAGGTGCCGGACCTCGACGAGCAGACCCGCCAGGACACCGCCGAGACCATCGGCAACCCGGTCTCCGTGAAGAACGAGGCGCTCTCCTCCGCCGGCACGTACGGCGGCGGCCTCACGCCGTTCTTCCTGTCGCTCGCGACCTGGATCGGCGCCTACGTGCTCTTCCTCCTCGTGCGGCCGCTGTCGTCGCGGGCCCTCGCCGCCGGGCGGTCCGGCCTCGCCACCGCCCTGGGCGGCTGGCTCACCCCGGCCGCGATCGGCGTCGTGCAGGTCGCGGCGATGTTCACCGTGACCAAGTTCGCGCTCGACATCGACCCCGTCCACGGCGTCGGGACCGCGCTGTTCCTCGTGCTCGTCTCCGCGACGTTCGTCGCGATCCTCCAGGCGCTCAACGTCTGGCTCGGCGCCGCGGGCCAGTTCCTCGGGCTCGTCCTCATGCTCGTCCAGCTCGTCACCGCGGGCGGCACGTTCCCGTGGCAGACCATCCCGCAGCCGCTGCGCTCGATGCACCAGTTCCTACCCATGACGTACGCCGTCGAGGGCCTGCGCCAGCTCCTCTACGGCGGCAACATGGCGACGGTGACGCGCGACGTCACGGTCCTCGTCGTCGTGCTGGTCGCCGCCCTCGCCCTGACCACGATCGCCGCCCGCAAGCAGCGCGTCTGGACGATCAAGAAGCTCCAACCAGAGCTCGTCCTCTAACCCGCGAGACCGCGCCCCGGTCCGCCGAGGTAGAACCGTGGTCTGCCGAGGTAGAGCCCTGGTTGGGCGAGGTAGAGCCCTGGTCGTGCCCGACGGCGTGTGGTCGCCCTGGGTGGTCGGGGTGGGTGGTGGTGCCGCGTCTACCATCCGCGCCGCTCGTTCCTCGCGTCGCTCCCGCCAGG